>NZ_JBEXSR010000002.1:0-445308 GCF_040613735.1 Streptomyces sp. NPDC006235 | reverse complement strand
CTGGTGCCCGCCGCGCTCGGCTCGGACGGGGCCGGCTCGGTGCGGATCCCGGCCGCGTGGACCCATCTGGTCGGTATCAAGCCGCAGCGCGGCCGCGTCTCCACCTGGCCGCGCGGCGAGTCCTTCCAGGGCATCACCGTCAACGGCACCCTGGCCCGTACGGTCGCCGACGCGGCCCTGCTGCTGGACGCGGCGAGCGGCAACCACGCGCTGGACCCGCACCGGCCCCCGGCCGTCGACGCCTCGGCCGCCGTCGGCCGCGACCCCGGGCGGCTGCGCATCGCGCTCGCCCTCAAGCCGCCGTTCACGGCCGTGCCCGCCCGGCTTCTGCCTCAGGTGCGGACCAGGGTCGTCGAACTCGCCGAGCGGCTGGCGGCGTTGGGGCACGCGGTCGAGGAGGCGGACCCGCCGTACGGGCGGATCGGGCTGACCTTCGTGCCGCGCGCGACGGCCGGGATCGCCGAGCGGGTGGCCGAGGCGCCCTTCCCGGCACTGCTGGACCGGCGCACCCTGGGAGCGGCCCGGCTGGGCCGGCTGCTCGGCGGGGCGCCGCTGCGGGCGGCCCGTCGGGCCGAGACCGTCCTGCACGGCCGTATCGGCGGGTTCTTCACCTCGTACGACGTCGTCCTCGCACCGACCACCGCCGCTCCCCCGCCTCGGATCGGCGCCCTGCTGGAACTCAGCGGTTTCGCCACCGACCGGGCGATGATCGCCGCCTGCCCGTACGCCTGGCCGTGGAATGTGCTGGGCTGGCCGGGCGTCAACGTGCCCGCCGGTTTCACGCCGGACGGTCTGCCCGTCGGAGCCCAGTTGCTGGGCCCGGCGAACAGCGAACCGCTTCTGGTGCAGGTGGCCGCGCAGTTGGAGGCGGAGCTGCGCTGGCACGAGAAGTGGCCGACGCCTCCGGTCGCCGAGACTTCGGCCGCCGCCTGAGCGATCGTGCGGGGTTTCGCCGGGCGGACCGGTCGGTGGCCGGGCGCACGGGAGCAACGTCTAGGGTGCCCGCGTGACCGCGTTTACCGATGAGAACGTCCCGGGCCGCTTTGGCCCCTCCGCCACCACCCAGGCCGATCCGCGCGAGGTCGGCCGGGTGCGCACCGAGTACTCGCCCGCGCACGACGGCGACCCCGACCCCGGCGAGATCGTCTGGACGTGGGTGCCCTTCGAGGAGAACGACGGGCGCGGCAAGGACCGCCCGGTGCTCGTGGTCGCCCGCGAGCCGGCGGGGACGTTCCTCGCCGTGCAGTTGTCCAGCAAGCGGCATGACGGCGATCGGGAGTGGGTGCCGATCGGCAGCGGACCGTGGGACCGGTCGGGCCGCGCGTCGTGGGTCGACGTGGACCGGGTCCTGCGTCTGCACGAGGACGGCATGCGCCGGGAGGCCTGCGCCCTGGACCGTATGCGCTTCAACCTCGTCCGGCACCGGCTGCGGGAGCGCTACGGCTGGAACTGAAAGCCTGTTCGAAAGCGCCCCGCACCACGGCCCCGGGCGTCCGGTCCAGCACCCCGAACACCACCTGCTCGAAGGCCTCCGCGAAGCGCCCGCCGGGTTCCAGCAGCGTCCGGAACGCCCCGGCGACCTGCGCCGGATCGTTGTGGAAGACGCCGCATCCCCAAGCGCCCAGCACCAGACGCCGGTAGCCGTGGGCGGCGGCCGACTCCAGGACCCGCTCGGCGCGGACGGCCAGGGCCCGCGGCAGTTCCCGGGCCCGCTCGGGTGCCGTGCGGTGCACGACGCCCGCGTTGGGCGCCGCCGCGGTCAGGAAGCCGGCGGTGTACGGCTCGTCCAGCAGGCGGCCCCGGTCGTCGCGGAAGACGGGCACGCCGGGTGAGTGGATGACACGGTCCGTGTAGAACGGGTCGCGGTGGGCGCGGTGGTGGTCGTAGAACGCACGGGCCCGGAGCAGGCAGGTGTACAGCGCGGAGGCCCGGCACAGGGCTTCTTCCTGGGCCTGGGCGCCGTTGAGATAACCGCCGCCGGGGTTGCGGGCGGAGGCGAAGTTCAGCACCGCCACGTGTCCGCCGAGCCGGCGAGCGGCCTCCAGGCTGCTCTCGCCCGTGACCTCGACCTGCATCCGAGTCACCTGAACGCAGGGCACGGACGCCGGCACCGGCACCGGTTCCGGACCGAACATGCGCGTACCCTCGCGGGCCGCCCGGAGTCCGGCCGCGAGGGACACCTCGCGCCCGTCCGGCGCCCGGTAGGCGCCCGCCGCCACGATCTGTTCAGTCTGCTGCGCGAGACCGCGCAGGCGCGCGCTCACGGCGCCACCCCCGTGCGCGCCGTGACCGCGTGCCGCGCGGTCGGTCTTGTCGTGCTCACGCAGGCATGGTGGGTGATGCCGGACGCGCGGTGCAACGCAGTTTTCGCCACGGGAGAACACCGGGGAAAGCACCGGGAAACGCCTGCCCGGCCCGGATGACCGCCCCGGAACGCCCCGGTACGCCCCCTTGTGCCGAGCGACACGAGGGACTTGGGTGGGACGAGTGATCCCGGCCCGGGCCGCCGAAGTGCCCGAACCGGTGGCATGGTGGAATCTCAGGAGGATCCCGACATGTCCGATGCGCCCACTGCCCCGGCGGGTGGCTGTACCCAGCCGCACACCGCCCTGTCCGAAGCCGAGGTCGAAGCCCTGGTCCGCGGCATCTGCTTCAAGACCGGCCCACCGCGCCGCCTCGGCGTCGAGGTGGAATGGCTCGTCCACGAGCTGCGCGCACCGCAGCTCCCCGTCACACCCGAACGACTCGACGCGGCCTACGCCGCACTGCGGCCCCTGTCCCTGAGGTCGGCGCTCACCGTGGAGCCCGGCGGCCAGCTGGAGCTGAGCTCGCCCCCCGCCGACTCGCTGACGGAGGTCATCGCCACCGTCTCCGCCGACCTCGACGCCGTCCGCGCGGTCCTGCGCGAGAACGGCCTCACACTGGTCGGCCTGGGCCACGATCCCTGGCACGAACCCCGCCGGTTCCTGCGCGAACCGCGCTACGACGCCATGGAGGCCTGCCTCGACCGCAACGGCCCCTCCGGCCGCGCCATGATGTGCGCCTCGGCCTCCGTGCAGGTGTGCGTGGACGCCGGCCACGAGGAGCCCGGGCCTCTCGGCCATGTGCGGCGCTGGTGGCTGGCCCATCACCTGGGCGCGGTCCTGGTGGCCGTGTTCGCCAACTCCCCGCTCGCCGGTCACCGGCCGACCGGCTGGCTGTCCACCCGGCAGCTGATGTGGACCCGGATCGGCGCCGGCCGGGCGGGCGGACCGCCCCTGGACGCCGACCCGCGCGGCGCCTGGGCCCGGCACGTGCTGGACTCCCCGGTGATGTGCGTACGGCGCGACGGCGGGCCCTGGGACGTCCCGGAGGGGCTCACCTTCCGCGAGTGGATCCGCACGGGCGCCCCCCGGCCACCCACGCGGGAGGACCTCGACTACCACGTCACGACGCTGTTCCCGCCGGTCAGGCCGCGCGGCCACCTCGAACTGCGCATGATCGACGCGCAGCCCGGTGACGACGGCTGGATCGTGCCGCTGGCCGTGACGGCGGCGCTGTTCGACGACCCGGAGGCCGCCGAGACCGCCTACCGGGCCGTGAAGCCGCTGGCCGAGCGCACACTCGGGCTGCCCGCGCCGCACAACCCGCTGTGGGTCGACGCGGCCCGCAACGGGCTGGCCGACGCCGAACTGCGCGAGGTGGCCGTCACCTGCTTCACGGCCGCGCTGGACGCCCTGCCCCGGCTCGGCGCCGGGCCCGAGGTCGTCGAGGCCGTCACGGCCTATCTGGACCGCCATGTCGTCCTGGGCCGCTGCCCCGCCGACGACCTGCTCGACCGACAGCGCGGCACGGACGGTCGCGCCCACGGGAAGGACCCGCGCTCATGACCGACACCAGCCCGGCCGTCGACCCCGGCACCACCGACCCCGAGGTCCTGCGCGAGCGGGCGGTCGCCTCGCTGGTTCTCGCCCGCGACCGCACCACCCTGCTGACGAGCTGCGTCGAGGACCCGGACCTGACCGCGCAGCACTCGCCGCTGATGTCGCCGCTCGTGTGGGACCTGGCGCACATCGGCAACCAGGAGGAGCAGTGGCTGCTGCGGGCCGTCGCCGGACACGAGGCGATACGGCCCGAGATCGACGGCCTCTACGACGCGTTCGAGCATCCGCGGGCCGAGCGGCCGAAGCTGCCCCTGCTGTCGCCGACCGAGGCACGCACGTACGCGGCCGATGTCCGTGGCCGCGCCCTGGACGTGCTGGAGAATGCGGCGTTCCACGGGACGCGGCTGACGGAGGCCGGGTTCGCGTTCGGGATGATCGCGCAGCACGAACAGCAGCATGACGAGACCATGCTGATCACCCATCAGCTGCGTCGGGGGCCGCAGGCACTGACCGCGCCCGACCCGGAGCCGGTACCGCTGTTCACCGGCCCGTCCGAAGTCCTCGTCCCGGGCGGCCCGTTCACGATGGGCACCTCCGACGAGCCGTGGGCCCTGGACAACGAACGGCCCGCGCACCGGCGTGAGGTGGCGCCCTTCCGGATCGACACCACGCCGGTGACGAACGGCGCGTACCAGGCCTTCATCGAGGACGGCGGCTACGACGACCCGCGCTGGTGGACGGCGGACGGCTGGACCCACATCCGCCGCAACTCCCTCACGGCCCCGCTGTTCTGGCGGCGGGACGGCAGGCAGTGGCTGCGGCGGCGCTTCGGCGTCACCGAGGTCGTCCCGCCGGACGAGCCGGTGCTGCACGTGTGCTGGTACGAGGCCGACGCCTACGCCCGCTGGGCGGGACGCCGGCTGCCCACGGAGGCCGAGTGGGAGAAGGCGGCCCGGCACGACCCGGCCGGCGACCGCTCCATGCGCTACCCGTGGGGCGACGCCGACCCGGGGCCCGAGCACGCCAACCTCGGCCAGCGGCATCTGCGTCCGGCGCCCGCCGGAAGCTACCCGGCCGGCGAGTCGCCGCTCGGCGTACGGCAGTTGATCGGCGACGTGTGGGAGTGGACGGCGAGCGACTTCCTGCCCTATCCGGGCTTCAGGGCGTTCCCGTACAAGGAGTACTCGGAGGTCTTCTTCGGGTCCGACTACAAGGTGCTGCGCGGCGGTTCGTTCGCCGTGGACGCGGTGGCCTGCCGGGGCACGTTCCGCAACTGGGACCATCCGATCCGGCGGCAGATCTTCTCCGGGTTCCGCACGGCCCGCTCGGAGGACGTCTGATGTGCCGTCATGTGGCGTACGTGGGACCGTCGGAGCCGCTCGGCCGGTTCCTGATGGATCCCCCGCACGGCCTGTACCGGCAGTCGTGGGCGCCACGGCGGCAGCGGTACGGGACGGTCAACGCCGACGGTTTTGGCGTCGGCTGGTACGCCGAGGGCGATCCGGTGCCGGCGCGCTACCGCCGGGCCGGGCCGATCTGGGCGGACCTGTCGTTCGCCGATCTCGCCCGGGTCGTACGATCCGCCGCGCTGCTCGCCGCGGTGCGCGACGCGACGCTGTCGGGTGCGGACGCGGAGGCCGCGGCGGCGCCGTTCGCGGCGGGGACCTGGCTGTTCAGCCACAACGGGGCGGTCAAGGGCTGGCCCGGTTCGCTGGCGCCCGTGTCCCGCACGCTGCCGCCGGAGGACCTGCTGTCGCTGGAAGCCCGCAACGACTCGGCGTTCGTGTGGGCCCTGGTCCTGGCCCGGCTCAGGAGCGGCGACGAGCAGGGCCAGGCGCTGGCCGACACGGTCCTGGAGGTCGCCGCCGCGGCTCCCGGCTCCCGGCTCAACCTCCTGCTCACCGACGGCGACACCGTCACCGCCACCGCATGGGGCGACACCCTCTGGTATCTCACCCGGCCCGGCGGCGGCACCGTCGTGGCCTCGGAGCCCTACGACGACGATCCGCACTGGCAGGAGGTGCCCGACCGCACGCTGCTCGCGGCGAGCCGCACGGACGTGCTGCTCACGCCGCTGAAGGAGCCGGCCGACACCTTCGCGCCCGCCTCACCCAAGGAGCCCCGTACGTGAGCCCGTTCCACCTCACCCGCACGCTGCCCGAGGACGCCACGGACGCCGCGCTGCGCGCCGACGTCCACCGGGGTCTGACCGGCCGTCCCAAGACGCTGCCGCCGAAGTGGTTCTACGACGCGCACGGCAGCGACCTCTTCGAGAAGATCACCGAACTGCCCGAGTACTACCCGACGCGCGCCGAACGGGAGATCCTCGTCGCGCGCTCCGGCGACATCGCCGCGGCGACCAGGGCCCGCACGCTGGTCGAGCTCGGCTCCGGCTCCTCGGAGAAGACGCGGCATCTGCTCGACGCGCTGACGGACCTGCCCACCTACGTCCCCGTCGACGTCAGCGAGAGCGCCCTCACCCAGGCCGGGCAGGCGCTCGCCGCCGAGCGGCCGGGGCTCGACGTGCACGCGCTGATCGCCGACTTCACCGCGGAACTGACGTTGCCGGAGACGCCGGGGCCCCGGCTGGTGGCGTTCCTCGGCGGCACGATCGGCAACCTGCTGCCCGCGGAGCGCGCCGCGTTCCTGGCGTCCGTGCGGGCCCTGCTCGCCCCGGGCGACGCGCTGCTGCTGGGCACGGACCTGGTCAAGGACGAGGAGGTGCTGGTCCGGGCGTACGACGACGCGGCCGGGGTGACGGCCGCGTTCAACAAGAACGTGCTCACCGTGATCAACCGCGAGCTGGGAGCCGACTTCGACCCGGCCGCCTTCGACCACCTGGCCCTGTGGGACGCCGAGCGCGAGTGGATCGAGATGCGGCTGCGCTCCCGTACGGCGCAGACCGTGAAGGTGCCGGCGCTCGACCTCGCGGTCGACTTCGCGGCGGGCGAGGAGCTGCGGACCGAGGTGTCGGCGAAGTTCCGGCAGGAGGGTGTGCGGAGCGAACTGTTCGCGGCGGGCCTGGACCTGGCCCACTGGTGGACGGACGAGGCGGGCCGGTTCGCGCTGTCGCTGAGCGTCGTGCGCTGAGCGTGGTGCGCTGACATCTGTGGCATGCCTGTGGCATCCCTGTGCCCCTGGCGGCGGCGGGGCGGGCGACGACGTCTCGCGCTTCGCCGCCGTTTGGGGCACGGTGGAGTCACGTGTGACACCCGTCACTGAAGAGGAGCAACGGCATGTCGAACCACACCTACCGGGTCACGGAGATCGTCGGCACCTCCCCCGACGGCGTCGACGAGGCCATCCGCAACGGCATCGGCCGGGCCTCGCAGACGCTGCGCAACCTGGACTGGTTCGAGGTGACGCAGGTGCGCGGGCAGCTCGAGAACGGGCAGATCGCGCACTGGCAGGTGGGCCTGAAGGTGGGCTTCCGGCTGGAGGAGTCCGAGTAGTCCGCCGCGCTGCGAACGGCCGGCTCAGTCCGGCAGCGGTGCCGAAGTGGAGCGGCCCGGCTGCCTGCCCTCCGGCGGGTAGTCGCAGTCGATGCTGCTCACCTCCCGGTCGCCGTCCTCGGAGTCGACGATGGCCACGCCCGTGCAGGCCCGGCCGTGTTCGTCGGTCCAGGTGACGATCTCGCTCCGGTCGGGCTTCGCACAGCTCGTGAGCAGCACGGCGCCGACGAGCGCGGCTGCCGCGAGCGCGCCCCTACGACGTCCCTTCATGGCATCCCCCGTATGTCCGCTGTCCTCGGTACCCGGAGATACCCGGCGGAGGTGAACACTCCGCCAACGCGGACTCTCAGGTGCGCCCTTCCCGCTCCTGCGCCACCTTCAGTTCGGCGGACCTGGCCGCCCAGTCGGCCCGTAGGACGGTGAAGCCCGCGCGCCGGGCGTCCTCACAGACCAGTTCGTCGTCGTCCACGAGGACACGGATCTCACGCGTGCGGGCGAGCCGCCGCAGGATCTCCAGCTTGGTGAACCGGGCGGGCCGGCGGTCGGCGTCGCGCCGCATGTACACCCGCCCCTCGGGCAGTTCCTGCGCGGCGAGCCAGTCGAGCGTGTCGCGCCGGCAGCGCTCGGGCCGCCCGGTGAGGTAGACGATCTCGCACTCCCGCGCGCTCTCCTTGACCAGCGCGATGCCCTCCGGGAGCGGCGGGTCCTGGGGCGCCGCCGAGAAGAACCCGCCCCAGTCCCGCGGCCTGCGCTCCAGGAACCGCTGCCGGTGCGCGGTGTCGGCGAGGGTGTTGTCCAGGTCGAACACGGCCAGCGGGGCCACACGGCGATCGTCACTCACGCTGTCCACCCTAGGCCGCCCGGCGGTTTTCGTCGTCCGTCCCGGGTGGCTGACCGTGTGCGGCGGCCGGGGCGACGGGTCCACTGGCCGGGCCCGTAGGCGGCACAGCCCGCAGCCCGCAGCCCGCAGCCCGCAGGAACGGGAACCCCGTCCGCGGCCGACACGAACACCTGCCGGGAACTGGACGGGGTGCCACCCCGGCAACCTTCGCCCCCCGGGCGGCCACTGCTCTGCGACACCCACGCAGGTACAGGCAGGAGGCCGTATGCGCAACGCGAGGATCTGGTCGGTGGCGGTGGCGGGGGCCGTGGTGGCCCTGGCGCTGGGCGGGCCGGTGGGGACGGCGGCCGCGGCGGGGACGACCCTGGTCGTGGCGCCCGGCGGGGACGACTCCGGCCCGGGCACGCTCGACCGGCCGCTGAGGACGATTCAGCGGGCGGTGGACCTGGCGCGGCCCGGGGACACCATCAGCGTGCGCGGCGGGACGTACGCCCTCACCGACAACATCACCATCACCACCTCGGGCACCGCATCCCAGCCCATCACCCTCGCGCCCTACCAGGGCGAGCGGGTGGTCGTCGACGGGGAGAAGCTGCCCGCCGGCCACACCCCGGTCGGCGGCAGCATCCCGCGTGCCGAGCGTGGGGCGGTCCACATGGAGGCGTCGCACTGGCGGATCTCGGGCCTGGAGATCGTCAACGGCCCGTACGGCGTGTACTGCGACGGCTGCAACAGCAATGTCTTCGCGCGCCTGAGCACCCACGACAACTACGAGTCCGGCTTCCAGCTCCAGGGCGCCTCCAGTGACAACCAGATCCTGAACCTGGACAGTTACGGCAACCGCGACCCTCGCAAGAACGGCGAGAGCGCCGACGGCCTGGCCATCAAGGAGGGCAGCGGTTCGGGCAACGTCGTGCGCGGCGCCCGGTTGTGGAACAACGTCGACGACGGCTTCGACGCCTGGAAGTTCACCTCCCCGGTCACGATCGAGAACACGGTGGCGTACGGCAACGGCTTCAACCGCTGGAACTTCCCCGACTTCGCGGGCGACGGGAACGGCTTCAAACTCGGCGGCGGCAGCCCGGCCCCGGCCGTGGCCCACACGGTCCGGGGCGGCGTCGCGTTCAAGAACGCCAAGCACGGATTCACCGACAACGGCAACCCGGGCGCCCTCGCCCTGAGCCGCAACTCCACGTTCGCCAACGCCGGTACGGGCTTCGACGCCGACGTCTCGGGCGGGACCGCCAGGCTCACCGGCGACCTCTCCGTCGCGGACCAGCGCCCGGCGGCCGTCGGGTCCGGGACGGTCGCCAGCGGCAACTCCTGGAACATCGGTGGGACTTGGGACGCCGCCTCGGTCCTGAGCACCGACCCGGCCCCGCTCACCGGCCCCCGCGCGGCGGACGGCTCGCTGCCGAAGGCGCCGGCGTTCCTCGTCCCCCGGTCCGGCACCGCCGTCGGCGCCCGCTTCTGACCAGCCCGGCCGGAGAAATGGTCCGTACTATTTACGGGCCGGCCTTTCCCTGGCAGCCCGGCGCAGGCGCAGTACCGCCTACCTTCGACCGTGGCGTGAACGAGCCATGAACAGCCGTGAATTGCCCCTCACAGTTGATGGCTCAAGCGTCGCACTGACATACTCCGCATTCAGCCTCGCCCCCACCCGCGGGCGGGGCTGGCCGGGGATCTCCACACAGAACCCCGAGGCAGTCCGCGTGAATCCGAACAGCGATTCTTTCGGTTTCACGAGACCCCCACAGAGCCCGCACCCCCGCAGTGCGCCCGGCGTCCCTCCACCTTGCTCAAAGCCGGACGAGACCACTGACTCGAAGGGGTCGAGTGCGGGGCACGAAGCAGCGAAGAAGGTGCGCCTGTGCCCGAATTTCCACCGCGACGGGATGACACTCCCACATTCCCACTTCCGCACATCGAACACACTCCGCCGTCTCGCATATCCGATCATCCCGAATTTCACTCCCTGCGTCGCGCGCAGCGCCGGTTCGGCACCCGGGCGACGATCCTGTCGGTCGGCGGATTCCTGCTGTATGTGCTGTTGTCGAGTTTTGTGCCCGCGGTGATGAACCAGCCGCTGTTCGGCCACCTCACGATCGGACTGACCCTCGGCCTCGGCCAGTTCGTCATCATGGGCGTGACCGCGTGGTGCTACGTCCGGCACATGCGCACCCGAGTCGATCCGCTCGCCCGCGGCCTGAGGTCCCGGCAGCACGAGAACGACAGCCGCCGCGCCCGCTCGGCGGCGGCGCCCCCTCAAGGGGCCGGGCAGCCCGTCCAGCACGGCACGAGGGGGTTCCGCACGTGGTGACGCTCGCCGCCATCGACGACAGCAGCCTCCAGCTGACGTTCGTCCTGTTCCTGACCGTGGTCGTGATCACCCTGTTCACGGCCCTGCTGACGGCGCCTCAGCGCGACGAGATCAGCGAGTTCTACCTCGGCAACCGCACCATGTCGCCGCTGCGCAACGGCCTCGCCATGTGCGGCGACTACCTGTCCGCCGCCACCCTGCTGGGCAGCACCGGCCTGGTCGCCCTCACCGGGTACGACGGACTGATGTACCTCGGCGGCACGACCGTCGCCTGGATGATGGTGCTGCTGCTCATCGCCGAACCCCTGCAACGTACGGGGAAGTTCACCCTGGGCGACACGGTGGCGCTGCGCCTGCCCCGGCAGCAGCGGCCGGTCCGGGTGGCGCTGGCCGTCTGCATCCTGGCCATCACGACCCTCTACCTGGTGGCCCAACTGGTCGGCAGTGTTGCCCTGCTGACCCAGTTCACCGGCGCGCCGAGCGCCACCACCCGCACCCTGTGCGTGGCCGTGATCGGTACCTTCGTGATCCTGTACGCCTCCCTCGGGGGCATGCCCGGAGCGACGGTCATCCAGATCATCAAGGCCGTGATGCTGATCGCGGGCGTGCTGTTCACCGCGGGCTTGGTGCTGTACCACTTCGACTGGAACCCCAACGCGCTGCTCGAGAGGGCTGCCGACCGCAGTGGAACCGGTCTGTCCTTCCTCGAACCCGGGCTGCGCTACGGCGGCACCGTCAGCAACAAGCTGGACTTCCTCAGCCTCGAACTGGCCATCGTCCTCGGCCTCGCCGCCCTGCCGCACGTGCTGATGCGCCTGCTCGCCCCGCGCAGCAGCAGCGTGCTGCGCCGCTCCGTGGTGTGGGCCATCGGCCTGGTCGGCGCGGTCTGCTTCGGGGCCGGCATCCTCGGCCTCGGCGCCACCGCGCTCCTCGGCCGGGACGCCATCGAGAGCACGGACCGCACCGGCAACGCCTCCGTCCTGCTGCTCGCGCACGAACTGGGCGGCAGCGTCCTCACCGCGCTGCTGACCTGCCTGGCGTACCTGACCCTGCTCGCCGTGGCGGTGGGCCTCACCCTGGCCGCGGCCTCGTCCCTCGCGCACGACCTGTACGGCGAGGTGATCCGCAAGGGCCGGGCGAGCGAGACGGAGGAGCTGACCGTCGCCCGGCTGTCCGGGGCGGTCATCGGCATCCTCGGCATCCTGCTGGCCCTCGTCGCCTGGGGGGCGAACACCGCGACGCTCGCGTTCCTCGCCTTCGCCATCGCGGCCTCCGCGATCCTGCCGACGATCATCTACACCCTCTTCTGGCGCCGCTTCACGGCGAAGGGAGCACTGCTCAGTCTCTACGGCGGCCTGCTCTGCTCGGTCCTGCTCGCCGTGTTCTCCCCCGTCGTCTCCTCCGCCCCGGCCTCGTTCTACCCCGAGGTCGACTTCGCCTGGTTCCCGCTCCAGAACCCCGGCATCGTCTCCATCCCCGTGGGCTTCCTGCTGGGGTGGCTCGGGACGGTGCTGGACAAGGGCCCGGCCGAGGAGAGCACCGCGCACGAGGAGTTCGAGGTGCGGATGCTCGTGGGCGCCGACGACTGACGCACCGGACGGGACACCGGCCACGGGACACCGGGGACGCGAATTGTTAATGGGATCCATTTTCATGTAGCGTCCTCGGTGCCTGCCCACCGAGGAGGAGTCCCATGGCTGTCCCGAAGCGGAAGATGTCCCGCAGCAACACCCGTCACCGCCGCGCCCAGTGGAAGGCCGCCACGCCGACGCTGGTCCCGGTCACCGTCGACGGCGTCCGTCACCTCGTACCGCAGAACCTGGTCAAGGCCTACGAGCGCGGCCTGCTGCGCCCCGAGGGCTGACACCGTGTCGTACGAACGACTGCCCGTCACCGTGCTCTCCGGATTCCTCGGGGCGGGCAAGACCACCCTGCTCAACCACGTCCTGGCCAATCGCGAAGGTCTGCGCGTCGCCGTCATCGTCAACGACATGAGCGAGGTCAACATCGACGCGGCCCTGGTGCGCGGCGGCGAGGCCGCCCTGTCGCGGACCGAGGAACGCCTGGTCGAGATGACCAACGGCTGTATCTGCTGCACGCTCCGCGACGACCTGCTGGACGAGGTGGACCGACTGGCCCGCGAGGGCCGGTTCGACCACCTCCTCATCGAGAGCTCCGGCATTTCGGAACCCATGCCCGTCGCGGCCACCTTCGCCTTCGCCCGTGACGACGGCGCCACCCTCGACGACGTGGCCCTGCTGGACACCATGGTCACGGTCGTGGACGCGGCCAACTTCCTCGCCGAGCTGGACAGCGGCGACGACCTCGCCGAGCGGGGTCTCGCGCCGTACGAGGACGACGAGCGCACGGTCAGCGATCTGCTCGTCGACCAAGTCGAGTTCGCCGACGTCCTCGTCCTCAACAAGCTCGACCTGGTCGACGAGGAGACGGCGGCCCGGCTGCGGGCGGCCCTGACCCGGCTGAACCCGCTCGCCCGGCTGGTCCCGGCGACGCACGGCCGGGTGGACCTCCGCCAGGTGCTCGGCACCCGCCTGTTCGACCTGGAACGCGCCCAGCAGGCGCCGGGCTGGGTCCGGGAACTCAACGGCGACCACGTCCCCGAGACCGAGGAGTACGGCATCTCCTCCACCGTCTTCCGCTCCGCACTCCCCTTCCATCCCGGGCGGTTGTGGACGTTCGTCACGGAGGAACTGGACACCGGTGCCTATGGTCGGATCCTGCGTTCCAAGGGCTTCTTCACCCTGGCGAGCCGCCCGCACGTGACGGGTCTGTGGTCACAGGCCGGCTCCGTCGCCCGCTTCGAACCGTCAGCGGCCCGCGACACCGACACCCCGCACGCGCAGGAGCTGGTGTTCATCGGGACGGGCCTGGACACGAAGGCCCTCCACACCGCCCTGACCGGCTGCCTCGCGGCGCCCGGCGAAGCCCCTTCGGCCGACGACCCGTTCCCCGCCTGGGACACGTACGGCATCGACGAGACGTGCGACCACGAGCACGCGGCGTAGCGGCGGGCGCGGTGCCGGGAATGCCACGGCCTCGCACGCGTTGAATCCCGTGTGAGCTCCCTGATCGCCTCGACTCGTTTCTCCGTCCTCGACCGCTCCCGCACCCGCGACGGGCACACGCATCCCGAGGCGCTGCGTGACACCGTGCGGCTGGCCGGGGAGTTGGAGAAGCTCGGGTATCACCGGCTGTGGGTCTCGGAGCATCACGGCGTTCCCGGGGTCGCCGGTTCCGCGCCGACCGTGCTGGCGGCGGCCGTCGCCGCCGCGACGCGGACGATCCGGGTCGGCACCGGCGGGGTGATGCTGCCCAACCACCGGCCGCTGGTCGTGGCGGAGCAGTTCGGGGTGCTGGAGTCGCTGTTCCCCGGGCGGATCGACATGGGTCTGGGGCGGTCCGTGGGCTTCACGGACGGGGTGCGCAGGGCCCTGGGCGGTGACAAGGAGGACGCCGAGGACTTCGAGGCGCAGCTGCGGGAGCTGCTCGGCTGGTTCCGGGGCACCTCCCCGACCGGGGTGCACGCGCGTCCCGCCGAGGGGCTGGCCGTGCCGCCGTTCGTCCTGGCCATGGGCGAGGGCGCCGGCATCGCGGCCCGCCTCGGCCTGCCCATGGTGATCGGCGACCTGAGGAACCGGGACAAGATACGGCGTGGCATCGACCACTACCGCGACGCTTTCCGTCCCTCGGCCTGGGCGAGCGAGCCCTATGTCGTCGTCTCCGGCACGATCGCCGTGGCCGCCACACCCGAGGAGGCCCGGCGGCTGCTGATCCCCGAAGCCTGGTCCATGGCGTACTCCCGCACCCACGGCACCTTCCCGCCCCTGCCGCCCGCGGAGCGCGTGGAGGCGCTCACGATGAGCGCCAAGGAACGCGGCTTCTACGAGTCCGGGCTGACCGGGCACATCGCCGGCACCGAGGAGCAGGTCGCGCACGAACTGGAGACGGTGCTGAAGGAGACGGGAGCGCAGGAGGTCCTGGTCACCACCAGCACGTACGACCGCGAGGCGCTGCTGGACTCCTACCGGCGGCTGGCCGCGATCACCTCCGGTTAGAGTCGTTGCCCATGCACGACCCTCACGGCCCCCACGACCCGTACGTCCGTGTCCGCGGCGCCCGCGAGCACAACCTCAAGGGCATCGACGTCGACATTCCCCGGGACGTGCTGGCCGTGTTCACCGGCGTGTCCGGCTCGGGCAAGTCGTCGCTGGCGTTCGGCACCATCTACGCGGAGGCGCAGCGGCGTTACTTCGAGTCGGTCGCGCCGTACGCGCGCCGGCTGATCCACCAGGTCGGCGCGCCGAAGGTCGGGGAGATCACCGGTCTGCCGCCGGCCGTCTCGCTCCAGCAGCGCCGCGCGGCCCCCACCTCGCGTTCCTCGGTCGGCACCGTCACCAACCTCTCGAACTCGCTGCGCATGCTTTTCTCCCGGGCCGGCACCTACCCGCCCGGCGCCGGGCGCCTCGACTCCGACGCCTTCTCGCCCAACACGGCGGCCGGGGCCTGCCCGGAGTGCCACGGGCTCGGCCGGGTGCACCGCACGAGCGAGGAGCTGCTGGTCCCCGACCCGTCGCTGTCGATCCGCGAGGGCGCGATCGCCGCGTGGCCGGGCGCCTGGCAGGGCAAGAACCTGCGGGACGTCCTCGACGCGCTCGGGTACGACGTCGACCGGCCGTGGCGGGAGCTGCCCGCCGAGGCGCGTGAGTGGATCCTGTTCACGGACGAGCAGCCGGTGGTCACCGTGCACCCGGTCCGGGACGCGGGCCGGATCCAGCGGCCGTACCAGGGCACGTACATGAGCGCCCGGCGGTACGTGATGAAGACCTTCTCCGACTCCAAGAGCCCGGCCCTGCGGGCGAAGGCCGAGCGGTTCCTCACCAGCGCGCCCTGCCCGGCCTGTGGCGGCAGCCGGCTACGGCCCGAGGCCCTGGCGGTGACGTTCGGCGGCCGGACCATCGCCGAGCTGGCGGCGCTGCCGCTGGTGGAGCTGGCCGCCGCCCTCGACGCGACCTCCGAGACCGCCCGGGTCCTCACCGACGACCTCACCTCCCGTATCGCGCCGATCGTCGAACTCGGCCTCGGCTACCTCAGCCTCGACCGGTCCACCCCCACCCTCTCCGCGGGCGAGCTGCAACGCCTGCGCCTGGCCACGCAGTTGCGCTCCGGCCTGTTCGGTGTCGTCTACGTCCTCGACGAGCCGTCGGCCGGGCTGCACCCGGCGGACACCGAGGCGCTGCTGGTCGTGCTGGAGCGGCTGAAGGCGGCCGGGAACTCGGTGTTCGTGGTGGAGCACCACCTCGATGTCGTACGCGGGGCCGACTGGCTGGTCGACGTGGGTCCGGACGCGGGTGAGCACGGCGGGCGGGTGCTGCACAGCGGCCCGGTCGCCGGGCTGGCGTCCGTCGAGGAGTCGGCGACGGCCCGCTACCTGTTCGACGACTCCCCCGCCCCCGCGCGCGAGGTCCGCGAACCGAGCGGCTGGCTCAAGACCGGGCCGATCACCCGGCACAACCTGCGCGGTGTGTCCGCCGAGTTCCCGCTCGGCGTGTTCACCGCGGTCACCGGGGTGTCCGGCTCCGGCAAGTCCACGCTCATCGGGGAGATCACGCAGGACACGGCCGGGGTGGGCCGGCTGGTCTCGGTCGACCAGAAGCCGATCGGACGCACCCCGCGCTCGAACCTCGCGACGTACACGGGTCTCTTCGACGTCGTGCGCAAGGTGTTCGCGGCCACCGACGGGGCGCTGGAACGGGGCTTCGGCGTCGGCCGGTTCTCCTTCAACGTGGCGGGCGGGCGCTGCGAGACCTGCCAGGGCGAGGGGTTCGTCAGCGTGGAGCTGCTGTTCCTGCCGAGCACGTACGCGCCCTGCCCGGACTGCGGCGGGGCCCGGTACAACCCTCAGACGCTGGAGGTGACGTACCGGGGGCGGACCATCGCGCAGGTGCTGGATCTGACGGTGGAGAGCGCGGCGGAGTTCTTCGCCGACACCCCGGCCGTGGCCCGCAGCCTGGGCACGCTGCTGGACGTGGGCCTCGGCTACCTGCGCCTCGGCCAGCCCGCGACCGAGCTCTCCGGCGGCGAGGCCCAGCGCATCAAACTGGCGAGCGAACTGCAGCGCGGCCGGCGCGGGCACACGCTCTACCTCCTCGACGAGCCCACGAACGGCCTCCACCCGGCCGATGTGGACGTCCTGATGCGCCAGTTGCACGGCCTCGTCGACGCCGGGCACACCGTGATCGTCGTCGAGCACGACATGTCCGTCGTCGCGCGCGCGGACTGGGTCGTCGATCTCGGTCCGGGCGGCGGCGACGCGGGCGGCCGGATCGTGGCGGCGGGACCGCCGGCGGAGGTGGCGCGGTCCGAGCAGAGCAGGACAGCGCCGTATCTCGTCCGCACGCTGTCCGGGGCCGGCTGAGGCCGGTCGAGGAACGACCGTCCCGCCCCTGCCGCCAGGCGAGGCCGGGGTGCTTCCGGCGGGAGGGCGACCCCTCGGCGCCCCGCATGCCCCTTGGCCCCTCGCGGCGGCCGAAGACGAACGGCCTCGGCACACCGCCCTCCCCCGCGCCGCCGCCGTGGCCGGTCGCGGCGAGCGCCAGGGCGATCCGCTCACCCAGACCGCTGCGGGCCGGACCCGGAACCCCGCCGGGCCGGTACGCGCCCTACGCCACCAGCACCGTGTGCGTCCACGCCGGTGCCGCCGTCTCCTGTGGTTGTGCGGAATGGGCCAGGGCACGGCGGTCGGGGCAGGTGCCCGGGGGTATGGGGGCGCGGACCTCGACCTCCGCGACCAGGCCGCGGGCCGTCGCCACCCGCCACAGGGAGGCGAACAGAGTGTCGTCGCCGACGAACGCGGGGGCCGTGGTGGTGGTTCCGCCGGTGAGCCGGTAGCGGATCCGGACCGGCTGGACCGGCACTCCCGCGTCGAGAGCCGCCTGGAAGACGGCCCGGCGGAAGGTGCCCTGGGCCCGGCCGCACCAGGTGCTGCCCTCGGGGAAGGCCGCGACGGCGGCGCCCTCGCGCAGGGCCCGGGCGATCCGGGCGACGGTCTCCGGGAGGGCCCGCAGCCGGTCCCGGTCGATGAACAGGGTGCCGCCGCGGGCGGCCAGCGGCCCGGCGACGGGCCACCGCCGTACCTCGGTCTTGGCCAGCATCCGGGCGGGGCGTACGGCGGCGAGCAGCGGGATGTCCAGCCAGGAGATGTGGTTGGCGACCAGCAGCAGTCCGCCGGTGGGGACGGCGGCGCCGGTGACGCGGACCCGGACCCCGGCGGCCCCCACGATCCACCGGCACCACCGCCGGATCAGGGACGCCGGTATCCGGGCGCCGAGCGGCGACAGCGCGATCCCCGCGAACAGCAGCAGGACGACCCCGGTGAGCCGCAGCACGGCACGCGGCACGGCACGCGCCGGCACCCCCGCCGGCGCCTCGACACAGGCCCGCGGTGTGCAGGGCGCGGTGGGCAGCCAGGCACTCATCAGGCGGGCACGAGGGACAGGAAGTGCCGCAGGTAGCGCGCGTTGACCCGGCTCATCGGCAGCAGCACGTACAGGTCGGCGACGCCGAAGTCCGGGTCGTGCGCGGGCTCGCCGCACACCCAGGCGCCGAGGCGCAGGTAGCCGCGCAGCAGGGCGGGCAGTTCGACGCGGGCGGCGGGCGCGGGGCCCGGGACCCACGGCAGCAGCGGCCGGACGCGGTACTCCTCGGGCGACAGGTGCTTGGCGCTCACGCGGTCCCAGGTGGCGGAGGCCAGGGTGCCGCCGTCGGCGAGCGGGACGGAGCAGCAGCCGGCGAGCCACTCGTGGCCCCGGTCGACCATGTAGCGGGCGATCCCGGCCCAGATGAGGCTGATGACCGCGCCGTCGCGGTGGTCGGGGTGCACGCAGGAGCGGCCGACCTCGACGAGCTCGGGCCGGATCCCGGCGAGGGAGCTCAGGTCGAACTCGCTCTCGGAGTACAGCCGCCCGGCGACGGCCGCACGCTCCGGCGGCAGCAGCCGGTAGGTGCCGACGACCTGGCCGGTGGTCTTCTCGCGGACGAGCAGGTGGTCGCAGTACGCGTCGAACGGGTCGACGTCCAGCCCCGGTGGGGAGCCGGCCAGCAGGGCGCCCAGCTCCCCGGCGAAGACGTCGTGCCGCAGCCGCTGCGCGGCACGCACGTCCTCCTCGGTCCGGGCGAGGGTGACGGTGTAGCGGGTGGGGGCCGTGGGCTGCGCGGGGCGGTCGACGGTCAGTACGCCGGTCATGGCTCTCTCCTGGTCACGGGCCGGGGCGGCGAGCGGTGCCGCCACCCACTGTTGTGCCCATGCCGACTGACCTTCGCGTGACGAGTGCCAGGAGCGCGGATGCCAGGAGATTGAATGCCAGAAGTGCAACGTGGCAGGGGCGCGGGGAACTGCGCGACCAGCCCCCACACCCCCCGGCGTACTACCGCTTACCCACCCGCCGAGTAGCCCGCAGCCACTCCTTGTTCATGCTCGTAATGGACATCAGCGGAATCCCCTTGGGACAAGCCGTCGCACACTCCCCGGCGAGCGTGCACCCCCCGAACCCCTCCTCGTCCATCTGCGCCACCATGTCCAGCACCCGAGTCTCCCGCTCGGGCGCCCCCTGCGGCAGCACGTTCAGATGGTTGACCTTGGCGGACGTGAACAGCATCGCCGCCCCGTTCGGGCACGCCGCGACACACGCCCCGCACCCGATGCACTCGGCATGCTCGAAGGCGAAGTCGGCGTCCGGCTTCGGCACCGGCGTCGCGTGCGCCTCGGGCGCCGCACCCGTCGGCGCGGTGATGTATCCGCCGGCCTGGATGATCCGGTCGAACGCCGAACGGTCGACGACCAGGTCCTTGATCACCGGGAACGCGGACGCCCTCCACGGCTCGATGTCGATCGTGTCGCCGTCCTTGAACGACCTCATGTGCAGCTGGCACGTGGTCGTCCGCTCGGGCCCGTGCGCGTCGCCGTTGATGACGAGCGAGCACGCGCCGCAGATGCCCTCGCGGCAGTCGTGGTCGAAGGCGACCGGGTCCTCGCCCTTGAGGATGAGCTCCTCGTTGAGGGTGTCGAGCATCTCCAGGAAGGACATGTCGGGGGAGATCCCGTCCACCTCGTACGTGGACATGGCGCCGTCGGCGTCGGCGTTCTTCTGCCGCCAGACGCGCAGGGTGAGCTTCATGCGTAGCTCCGCTGGGTGGGGTGGACGTACTCGAAGACCAGGTCTTCCTTGTGCAGGGTCGGAGCCTCGCCGGTGCCGTTGAACTCCCAGGCGGCCGCGTACGCGAACTCGTCGTCCTTCCGGGCGGCCTCGCCGTCGGGCGTCTGGGACTCCTCGCGGAAGTGGCCGCCGCAGGACTCGCTGCGGTGCAGCGCGTCGAGGCACATCAGCTCCGCCAGCTCCAGGTAGTCGACGACGCGGTTGGCCTTCTCCAGCGACTGGTTGAACTCCTCGCCGGTGCCGGGCACCTTGACGCGCCGCCAGAACTCCTCACGGATCTGCGGGATGCGCTCCAGCGCCTTGCGCAGTCCCGAGTCGGTGCGCGCCATGCCGCAGAACTCCCACATGAGTTCACCGACCTCGCGGTGGAAGGAGTCGGGCGTGCGGTCGCCGTCGACGGACAGCAGCAGGTTGAGCCGGTCCTCGGTCTCGGCCAGCACCTCCTGCACGACCGGGTGGCCGGCGTCGACCCGGTCCCGCAGCGGGTTGCGGGCGAGGTAGTCGTTGATGGTCGCGGGGAGCACGAAGTAGCCGTCGGCCAGTCCCTGCATCAGCGCGGAGGCGCCGAGCCGGTTGGCCCCGTGGTCGGAGAAGTTGGCCTCGCCGATCGCGAACAGGCCGGGGATGGTGGTCTGCAGGTCGTAGTCGACCCACAGGCCGCCCATCGTGTAGTGCACGGCGGGGTAGATCCGCATGGGCACCCGGTACGGATCCTCGTCGGTGATCCGCTGGTACATGTCGAAGAGGTTGCCGTACTTGGCCTCGACGGCCTTGCGGCCCATGCGCTCGATCGCGTCGGCGAAGTCGAGGTAGACGCCTTGCCCGCCGGGACCGACGCCCCTGCCCTCGTCGCAGACGTTCTTCGCGGCGCGGGAGGCGATGTCACGCGGCACCAGGTTGCCGAAGGACGGGTAGATGCGCTCCAGGTAGTAGTCGCGCTCGTCCTCGGGGATCTCGTTCGGCGGGCGGTCGTCGCCCTTGGCCTTCGGCACCCAGATGCGGCCGTCGTTGCGCAGCGACTCGCTCATCAGCGTCAGCTTGGACTGGTGGTCGCCGGTGCGCGGGATGCAGGTGGGGTGGATCTGGGTGAAGCAGGGGTTGGCGAAGTAGGCACCGCGCCGGTGCGCCCGCCAGATCGCGGTCGCGTTGGAGTTCATGGCGTTCGTCGACAGGTAGAAGACGTTGCCGTAGCCGCCGCTGGCGAGGACGACGGCGTCCGCGAAGTACGTGTCGATCTTGCCGGTGATGAGATCCCGCGCGACGATCCCGCGCGCCCGCCCGTCGACGACGATCAGGTCGAGCATCTCCGTGCGCGGGTGCATCTCGACGTTCCCCGCGGCGATCTGCCGGCTGAGGGCCTGGTAGGCGCCGAGCAGCAGCTGCTGTCCCGTCTGGCCGCGGGCGTAGAAGGTCCGCGAGACCTGGACGCCGCCGAAGGAGCGGGTGTCGAGCAGGCCGCCGTACTCGCGGGCGAACGGCACGCCCTGGGCCACGCACTGGTCGATGATCTCGACGGAGATCTGCGCGAGGCGGTGCACGTTGGACTCGCGGGCCCGGAAGTCGCCGCCCTTGACGGTGTCGTAGAACAGCCGGTGGACGGAGTCGCCGTCGTTGCGGTAGTTCTTCGCGGCGTTGATGCCGCCCTGAGCGGCGATGGAGTGGGCGCGGCGCGGGGAGTCCTGGTAGCAGAACTGGACGACGTGGTAGCCCTGTTCGGCGAGGGTGGCTCCGGCGGAGCCGCCGGCGAGGCCGGTGCCGACGACGATGACGGTGTGCTTGCGCCGGTTGGCGGGGTTGACCAGCTTGGCCTCGAAGCGGCGCTTGTCCCAGCGCTCGTGGACGGGGCCCTTCGGGGCCTTGGTGTCGACGACCGGCTCACCGGTCGCGTAGTCGGCGTAGGAAGTCATCTTCAGCTCACCACTCCGGTCATGACGCCCACGGGTACGGCGATGAAACCGGCCGTGAGCAGCAGCGCGAGGACGTTTGCGACGGTCTTCAGGGCCCGGTCGCGGGTGCGGCTGCCGGCGCCGAGGGTCTGGGCGGCGCTCCAGAAGCCGTGCCGGATGTGCAGGCCGAGCGCGAGCATCGCGACGATGTAGATGACGTTGCCGTACCAGGTGGAGAAGGTGTCCACGACGTTCTGGTACGGGTGGCCGGGCCGGAAGCCGGGGTGCACGGTGCCGGTCGTGAGGTCCAGGACGTGCCAGACGATGAACAGCCCGAGGATGATCCCGCCCCACCGCATGGTGCGCGTCGCGTAGCTCGCGCGCGGCCTCTTGTGGACGTACTTGCTGGGCCGCGCTTTGATGTCGCGGCGGCTGAGCTGGTACGCGGAGACGGCGTGCGCGACGACGGCGACCACCAGCACGACGCGGATCAGCCACAGCGTCCACTCGTAGTGCATGAACGGCTCGCCGACGGTGCGCAGCCAGTGTCCGTACGCGTTGAACTCGCCGGCCCCGAAGTAGATCTTCAGGTTTCCGATCATGTGGGCGACCAGGTACAGCAGCATGATCAGGCCGCTGACCGCCATCACGGTCTTCTTGCCGACGGTGGAGTCCCACACGGTGCGTGCCATGGACGGCCGTCGGTCCGTCCGCGTTGCCAGAGCCATGTCACAGCACGCTACGGACATGGAGCCGATCGGTCCAAGACATGGTGCGGCTTGATTCCATAGGCAGGGGCTATCGTACGAGGATGCAGTTCCACCAGCTCCAGTACTTCGTGGCCGTCGCCGAGACCCGGCACTTCACCCGGGCCGCCGATCTGGTCCATGTCGCGCAGCCGTCGCTGTCGCAGCAGATCAAGGCACTGGAGCGGGAGCTGGGCGCGGACCTGTTCCTGCGGGCGCGGGGCAACATCACGCTCACGGACGCCGGGGAGGCCCTGCTCCCGCTGGCCCGGCGCATCCTGGCCGACGCGGACACGGCCCGGCACGAGGTGCTGGAGCTGGTGCAGCTGCGGCGGGGGCGGGTGCGGCTCGGCGCCACGCCCAGTCTGTGCACGGGCCTGCTGCCGGATGTGCTGCGCGCCTTCCACGACCGCTACCCGGGCATCCGGCTGCTGATCGAGGAGGGCGGGTCGCACGACCTGGTGCGGGAGCTGGCACGCGGCGCGCTGGATCTCGCCCTGGTGGTGCTGCCCCTGCCGACGCCGTCCCCGGCGCTGACGACGGTGGAGCTGCTGCGCGAGGACCTGGTCGTGGTCTCCTCCCCGGACGCGCCGAGACCCGGCCGGGGCCGGCGCACCGTACGCGTCGCCGACCTGGAGGGCGAGCGCCTGGTGATGTTCCGCCACGGCTACGACCTGCGCGAACTGACCGTGGCGGCGTGCCGCGCGGAGGGGTTCGAGCCGGACTTCGCGGTGGAGGGCGGGGAGATGGACGCGGTGCTGGGTTTTGTGCGGGCCGGGCTCGGGGTCGCCGTCGTGCCGCGGATGGTGGCGGCGAGGTCGGGACGTGGTCTGCGGGTGACCCCGCTGGCCAGACCCGGCCTCCACCGCACCATCGCGCTGGCGCACCGCAGCGATGTGGCTCCGCCTCGGGCCGCTCGGGAGTTGCAGCGGATGCTGCTTGAGCGGTGAGGGCGTTTTGTCTACGGATATGCGCCGTTGGGTGTGAGCATCGTTCAGGAGTGCGGGTGGTGCGCGGCTGGTCGCGCAGTTCCCCGCGCCCCCAGAAAAGCCGGCTCAGCCAGTGGCGTCCGCCAGTGCCAGTTCGTGCAGACGGTCCGGGGGGCCCGGCCTCGCGTAGTACCAGCCCTGGGCCGTGTCGCACCCGAGTATCCGCAACTGTTCGGCCTGCGCTCCCGTCTCGACACCCTCCACCGTCACCGCGAGGTCCAGGCTGTGGGCCAGCGAGACGATCCCCTCGACGATCTTCAGGTCGACGGGGTCGGCCGGGAACTGCTGCATGCTCTGCGTGAAGGAGCGGTCCAGTTTCAGGATGCTGACCGGCAGGCGGCGCAGGTTGGCGAGGTTGGAGTAACCGGTACCGAAGTCGTCCAGGGCGATGTCGACGCCCATCTCCGCCAGGCGGCGCAGCGGCTTCAGCAGATCGTCGTCCGCGCCGATCAGCGCCGACTCCGTGACCTCCAGGCAGAGGGCGTCCGGTTCGATGCCCGTACGCTCCAGGATGTCGACGGTGTCCTGGACCAGACCGGGGTGGGTCAACTGGCAGGGCGAGAGGTTGACGTTGATCCGCAGCGGGCCCACCGCCTCGGCCCCACCGTGCAGTTCCCGCCACTCGCGGGCCTGCCGCACCGACTGTTCCAGGACCCAGCGACCCAACGGCACGATCAGCCCGGTGTGTTCGGCGAGCGGGATGAACCGGTCCGGGCCGAGCACCCCGTGCTGCGGATGCAGCCAGCGCACCAGGGCCTCCGCACCGCGCACACTGCCGTCGCCGAGATGGACCAGCGGCTGGTACTCGATGAAGAACTCGCCCCGCTCCAGGGCCGTCGGCAGCGCCGTGGTCAGGCCGTGCCGGGTGATGGCGCGGGCGTCCGCCTCCGGGTCGGCGAGTTCGAAGCGGTTGCCGCCCGCCGACTTGGCCCGGTACATGGTGATGTCGGCGCTGCGCAGCACCTCCGCCGGGCTGCGCTCCCCGGCCGGGCCCTCGACGATGCCGATGCTGCCGCGCACGGTCAGCTCCCGGCCGTCGACGCTGATCGGGGCGAGCAGCGCGTTCATGATGCGCGTGGCGAGCTCGTCGACCTCTCGCTGGGTGTCGGGGCCCGTGGCCAGGGCCACGAACTCGTCGCCGCCGAGCCGGGCGACCATCTCGCCGGGTGCGGTGGCGCAGGACTGGAGCCGGTCGGCGACCTCCACCAGCAGCCGGTCGCCGGCCGCGTGGCCGAGGCTGTCGTTGATGGTCTTGAAGCCGTCGAGGTCGAGGTAGCACAGGCCGAACCGCTGGTCCTTGCCGGCGCTCAGTGCCTTCTCCAGTCGCTCGAAGAAGAAGGTGCGGTTCGGCAGCCCGGTCAACGCGTCGTGCGTGGCCTCGTAGCGCAGCCTCAGGTTGAGCAGCCGCCGCTCGGTGGTGTCCTCCATGAGCGCGAGCTGGTACTGCGGAGAGCCGTCGGCGTCCCGCAGCAGGGAGACCGTCAGATTGGTCCACAGGACCGTTCCGTCAGGGCGGTAGAACGCCTTCTCCAGGTGGTAGTGCTCACGCTCGCCGCGCACGAGTTCGTCGTAGAGCCGCCAGGTCTGCGGCGCGTCGTCGGGGTGGGTCCACTCCATCACGTTGCGGCTGCGCATCGTCTGCTCGGAGACCCCGAACATGCGCAGCAGCGCGCCGTTGACCTGGAGGATGTTGCCGTCGAGGTCGGCCATGCCGATGCCTATGGCCGCGCCCTCGAAGACCGCGCGGAAGCGGGCCTCGGTCGCGTGCAGGGCCTGTGCCACCACGCCCTGCGCCCGGAGGGCGGCCTGGGCGATGGCCTCCTGCTCGGCCAGCGTCCGTTCGCGCAGCGCCTGCGCGAAGCCAGCGGCCATCGCGTGCTGGAGGCGTGCGGAGCGCGCCCGCAGGTCCTCCTGGTCGCCGTCACCGCCGCAGTACAGGACGAGATAGGCGTCCACGCAGTCCAGCGTGCGGCTGAGCGCCTCCGGGTCGGTGCAGTGCGCGTCCACGAGGGCGGCGCCCACCGCCCTGCCCTCGTCGGCGTCGAAGGCGCGGGCCAGCAGCGCCCGGCTCAACCGCCGGGCCAGCGGCAGCAGTTCTTCCTCGAACTCGGGCCGGGTCGACGACGTCGAGGTGACCGGGAAGACGGCCCGGCTCCAGATCGTCGCGAACCGGCGCAGTCTGTCCTCCGGCCCGTCCGGTTCCGCGATCACGCCGTACGCCCCACGCCCGCGAAACCGGAGAACGCATACGGATCCTCGTCCTCCGGTGCGGTGTCGGGCCGCCAGCGCGGCATCGCCACCAGTCCGGGTTCCACCATGTCGTACCCCTTGAAGAACCGCGCGATCTCCTCGCGCGAGCGCATGATCAGCGGGTTGCGGATGTCCTGGTACACGTTCACCGCGCCCCCGGCCCGCTCCGGCGGCAGCGGGATCCCCTCGTACGAGGCATGGGTGAGCACGAGCAGGCTGCCGGGCGCGAGCGCCTCGCCCAGCTCGGCCACCGCCCCGTACGGGTCGTCCTCGTCTTCCACGAAGTGCAGTATGGCAACGAGGAGCAGCGCCACTGGCTGATTCAGGTCGATCAGCCGCTCCACCTCGGGGCTGCGCAGGATCTCCTGGGGCTTGAGCAGGTCCGCGGCGACGACGGCCGCGTCGTCGTTGCCCTCCAGGACCGCCTCGCTGTGCGCCACGGCCACCGGGTCGTGGTCGACGTACACCACGCGCGCGCCGGGGCGGGCGGCCTGGGCCACCTCGTGCACATTGCCGAAGGTGGGGATGCCGGAGCCGATGTCCAGGAACTGGCCGATGCCCAGGCCGGCCGCGTACCGCACGGCGCGGCGCATGAAGGCCCGGTTCGCCTGCATGATCTTGGGGAGCCCCGGCATGAACTCCATGGCCCTGCGGGCCGCTTCCCGGTCGACCTCGAAGTTGTGCGATCCGCCCAGGTAGTAGTCGTACATCCGGGAGACGCTGGGCACCGAGATGTCGATGCTCCGTGGGGCCCAGGCGGGACGCTCCATCTATCTCTCCAAGGCGTAGGCGATCCGGTGTTCGAGCAGAGGCTACTGATCGCCCGCCAATGGAGCGACCCGAAACGGAAATTGACCATCCGTTCCCGGTCACTGACTGCGGCACGTGCCGAATTGATACCCGCACGCACACCCTTCGAACATATGACGAACAGTGTTCGAGCACGTCAAAACGGTCCGCCCCTCCGTGAATCACGGAGGGGCGGACCGGGTCGGCTCCGTCGGGTGGACGAGATGATCAACCCTGGGGAGGTTTCTCTACTTCTCCGACGCGCCGACCAGCTTGCCGTCGGGCCGCACGGCGTACCAGGTGCCGCCGACGCCCTGGCCGTTGGTGTCGCCGGGAGCCTTGTCACCGGCGAAGGTGTAGATCGGCGAGCAGTTGATCGTCTGCTGCTTGCCCTTGCCGTCGGTCCGGTCGAAGATCATGTAGCCCTTCTCCTGGATGCCCTTGGTGTCGGCGTAGTCGACGGGCTCCACGAGCGGCCACTTCTCCAGGCACTCGCCGGTGCAGTTGGAGACGGGCTTGGGCCAGGCCTCGTCCTTCTTGAACCGGTAGACGGTCATGCCGTTCTTGTCGACGACGATCTCGCCGAGTTTGGGGTCGTTGCGGGTGGACAGCCCGGGCTGCGCCCCGGCCTCCTCGCCGCCGGCGGCCCCGCCGCCCCGCGCCTTCTTGCCGTCGGGGGCCAGCGCGTACCACTTGCCGCCCACGCCCTGGCCCTTGACATCACCGGCGTTGACGTCCTTGGCGTAGCGGTAGGCCGGCCAGCCGGCGACGGTGAGCTGCTTGGTGCCGTCGGCGCGGGTGACCGAGCCGAGCAGCGACTTGTCGATGCCCTCACCGGCCTCGGCGTCGTCCGCGGGCACCGGCGGCCAGGTCTTGGCGCAGTCGCCGTCACAGTTCGACTTGGGCGGCTGGTCCGTGTCCTGGTCGAACCGGTACAGGGTGAGGCCCAGGCTGTCGGTCACCACCTTGCCGACCTCCTCGGCGGTGGCGACGGAGAGCTTGCCCGCGGGGTTGGACGGGCTGGAAGGGCTCGGCGCGGCCTGCTGGCCGCCCGGGGTGCCGGCGACCCCGTTCCCGGTGCCGATGCTTCCGTAGTCCCCGGGCGCTGCCGAGGCACCCACGTTCTGGCTGGCCGCCGGAGGGCTGTCCTGACCACACGCCGTCGTCAGCGCCAGGACCGCCGCGGCGCTCGCCACGAGTGAGGCGCTCCGCCAGGAGGTCTTCATCGTCAACTCCCCATAATCGCAAGGGTGTTGCAGCGCCCTGCTGCGCCGCCGCACGGTCATGAGTACGCATGGCGGGCGTGTTTGTGTTCAACCACCGGCCAAATTTCTTTCCGGAACCTGTGACAGCGCCGCCGCCACCGCACACGGGTACGGGCCGGAAGGTCCGCGGGTGACCCACCCGGCAAACCGGTGGCGCCCGGATATCCCCCTTTCGGGGCAATCCCCTTGCGCTCCGGCACGTCTCGGCGGCAGAAGGTTCATGATCTTCGTCGTGCATGGACCCGTATCGACCCAATCCGCCCTCGCCGCAAAGGCCTTGGCGGTGGCGACGCTGACGTGGGCGCTCGTCGGCGCACCGTCTTCAGTGGCGGTGGCCGACGCCTGCGCGTACGCCTCGACGGGGCCGGACGGCACGGAGGCGGTGGCGGTCGCCGGAAGCAGGACCTGGCCGAAGCCGCCGTGCCCGACACCCACACCGCCCCCCACGCCCACGCCCACCCCGACGCCTCCGCCGCCCCCGCCACCGAAGCCGACTCCGAAACCTCCGCCGCCGAAGCCGACTCCGAAGCCGCCGCCGCCCTCGCCGCCACCCCCGAAACCGGCCCCCACGGTCAGACCGGAACCGCCGCCCCCGCCTCCGCCGCCCCCGCCGCCCCCGGCACCACCGCCCCGGCAGGCGCCCCGACCGGCCCCTCCCCCACCCCCCGCCCCGGCACCCAAGCCGTCGGCCAAGCCCACCCCGCGTCCGTCCGCGTCGCCCGTGCACTACCCGCGGTACCGGGCCGCGCCGCGGCCACGGCCGGTGAGCCGCACCATGTCGCCGCTCACCTTCGTCCTGCTCGTCACGGTGCCCGCGGTGGTCGCCGTCGCCGCGCTGCGCGCGCGCTGATCCCTGATGCTCTGGAGGCATCTCTTGCCGGAATGGCTTGTTCTCACCCTCGCGATGCTGGCCGCCGGTGTCGTGGTGGTCGTCGTCACCCTCGTACGCCACCGCACGGCGTCCGACGACGAGGACCCCAGCGAGACCCCGGACGTCATCGAGTACATGACGATGTGGATCGGCGTGGTGTACGCCATCGTCCTGGGTCTGGCGATCGCCGGTGTGTGGGAGGGGCGCAGCGCCGCCCAGGACCACGTCCAGGCGGAGGCCACCGCGCTGCACGAGATCTCGGAGCGGGTCCGGGTCTACCCGGACGACGTGCGCGACCGCATCCGGGACGACATCCACACGTACGTGAGCCACGTCGTCACCACCGAGTGGGACGCCATGGCCGACCAGGACCAGGTCACCGAGCGCGGCGGTGAACTCTTCGAGCGCGTTCGCCAGGACGTCACCGACTACCAGCCGAAGACCGACTTCCAGGCGCAGGCCTACCAGCCGCTCGTCGACCAGGTGACCGCGGCCAGCCAGGCCCGGATCGCCCGGTCGGAGTCGACCGGGGAGACCATGCCGGGCGTGGTGTGGTTCGGTCTGATCGCCGGAGCCGTCGTCACCATCGGGATGATCTTCGTCCTCCAGATCCGCAGAACGACGCGTGAACTGATCCTCGCCGGGCTGTTCTCGGCGCTGATCGCCTTCCTGCTGTTCCTGATCTGGGACTTCGACTCGCCCTACAGCAGGGGCGTGACCGCGTCGGCGGAACCGTTCCTGAACCTCTTCCCAGGGGTCGGGGACTGACGGCACCCCACATCACGGAACCCGGCCGGGGGGCGCGCGACACACCGTCGCCGTCCCCCGTTCGCGTCAGCGGGATTCCCTCTGGCGGCCCACACGTGTGCCCCATTCGCGCGACTGCGATCGCGCTGTCGCGCGCACGTTCTTAGCGTTTCGGGCATCGAGGTGCATTTCTGACGTGAGCGGAACAGGTCCGCGATTGCTCCTCGGGGACCCGGAGGATTCACCATGCGCGCGATATGCGTCGCCTCGGCCTCGGCCGTACTGCTGGGCGCCGGCGCCCTCACCTCCTGCGTGCCGGCCGACGCGGCCATCCAGACCGACTTCGGCTTCAGCGTCGAGCCCTCCACCGTCGCGGCGGGCGGCAAGGTCACGCTGCGGGTGGAGCGCAACGAAGCGTGCGAGGGGGAGGCGGCGGTCTCCTCACCGGTCTTCGACGTGGTCGTCATCCCGCCCGAGGAGTCGTCGGCGACGGCCCGGGTCGACTGGGACGCCAAGCCCGGCGCCGTGTACGACGTGGAGTTCGTCTGCGACGAGTCGAGCGGCACCGCGCGCCTGACCATCGCCGGCGGCCGTCCGACGCACCACCCGACGCACCACCACGGGCATCACCCGCCGCACCACCCCCGCCACCCGTGGAAGGGCGTGCACGCCGGAGAGGGCGGCACCCTCGGCGGACTCGACCTCAAGGAGATCGGCCTCGGCGCCGCGCTGATCGCGGGCGCGCTGGGCACGGCCTATCACTTCGCCCGCCGCCGCACCGACGAGGACACCGGCTGACCGGCCCCGCGCACCGCGCGGCACCCACCACAGGTCTTCGCCCCGGATCCGTCGAGGGATCCGGGGCGAAGTCCGTTCACGTGCGAGACGGCTCGTCGAAGGGGTCCAAGGAGCGTGGAGCGAGGCGTCAGGCGCGGCGCTCGGCGCGGCGGCGCATCCAGAACACCCCACCGCCGACGACCGCGGCGGCCACGAGGCCACCGCCGATGGCCATGTCGGTCGGGGTCGCACCGGTGGTGCTGCTGCCGCCGACACCGCCTCGGACACCGCCGATGACGGTGAAGGCCTGGGGCTTGGTCAGGCTCCTGCCGTTGCACGTGACGGTGATGTCGTACGGCCCCGGGCGGGCGTTGTTCCTGATGGTGGCGGTGCCCCTCGCCGTCTCCCCCTTGGCGTGGGAGACGGGCGAGAGCGTCGCCGGCATCGTGAACGCGTTGGAGGTGGCCGTGCCACCGTGGCGGCAGCCGTCGACCGTGATGGTCAGCTGGCCGCCGCGGGCGATCACACTGGGCAGGGCGACGATGTTGCTGGGTGTGTCCCACGCGACGGCCGCGGGGGCGGAGAGGCCGAGGGCGGCGACCGCGGCGCCGGCGACCGCCAGGGCACGAGTGTTACGCATGTGAACCTCCGCGGAAGACGCCCCGGGACCCGTCCCCGGTCGATCGGCGAGAAAGCGCCTCCCAGAAAGACAGTCAGTTGCCTTGGGGGCACCCGCATTTCGGGAATGGTCCGTCCTGGTGAGAGAAGGCACCGCGGGAGAACCGCGCAATCGGATATCACCGCAGGTCACGGACCGTCGGAAATTTCCTCGCGGCGGCAACTCGGATGGCGCACCTCATGGCTTCGAAGCCCGGGACGGCACGTGATCACCCCGGCCGGCCCCCACCACCCGTTCGCCCCCGCCCCGTCGCCGGTTTCGCGCGCGGCACTTAGCGTTCTGATATGCGCGAACGACACGGCGACGGCCGCGTCGAGAGGGGATGGCCCATGTCTGCGTCCGAGCTGGCCGAGGCGGAAGAGGAGGCGCGGCCGAAGAAGCGCGCCCCGTGGGGCGTGATAGCGCTGGTTCTGCTGACCGGCCTCGCGCTCATCCGGAATGGTTCGGGGGAATTCGACGAGGGCCCGCCGCAGCCGGCGACCGCGGCCGCGGCGGACAGCCGCGTGCCCGCGGCCACGTTCGCCGGGTCCGTCAAGCCCCTCCCCTACGCCCTCCCGGACCGGGTGCGGATCCCGGCGATCCAGGTCGACGCGCCGATGATTCCCGTGGGCCTGGACGCCGACGGCTGGGTCGGCGCGCCGCCCCCGGAGGACCCGAACCTGGCCGGCTGGTTCACCGGTGCCGTCACCCCCGGCGAGAAGGGCACCGCGGTCGTCGTCGGCCATGTCGACAACCAGCAGGGCCCCGCCGTGTTCTACGGACTCGGGGCCCTGAAGAAGGGGAACCGCGTCGAGGTCGCCCGGCAGGACGCGAAGACCGCCGTGTTCGAGATCTACGGCATCGAGGTGTTCGAGAAGAACAACTTCCCCGGCGACCGTGTCTACGCCTCCAAGGGGGCGGCGGAACTGCGGGTCATCACCTGCGGCGGCGGTTTCTCCCAGCAGAACGGCTACGACGGCAACGTCGTCGCCTTCGCCCGCCTGGTCGAGGTGCGCTGAGCGTTCCCCGGCCGGGCGGGCGAAGGCCCCACAGCCATCTCAGGCTTAGGGCGTGTCCGTAGAGTCCCGTCGTCCGCCCGGAGGGCGGGCCGCGCGGCGTCCGGTGCGTGCTCTGGGGGTCCCCCCGGCCGAAGGCTGGGGGAGTGCCGGGCGGACGCCCGCGTACTGGTTGTACGCGGGTGGCCGCCCGGTGCGGCGAGTGGGGGCACCTCCCACGCCCTTAAGGCAGTGGGGGAGCGTGCCGGGCGCCGCGCGGCAGGCGGGACTTTGCGGACACTGCCTAGTGCCGCCGCGGCACGGTGACGTGGTAGCCGGAGTCCAGCAGTTCGGGCAGATAACGCCGCAGGGCCCGCACGCTCTGCGAGCGGTCGCCCCCGGCGTCGTGCGCGAGCACCACGACACCGGGGGCGGCGCCGTTCTCGACCCGGTCGACGATGGACCGGGTGCCGGGAGTGGTCCAGTCGAGGGTGTCGAGCGTCCAGGCGAGGGGTTCCATGCCGAGTTCGGCGCCGAGCTGGAAGGTGGCGCGGTTCCAGGCGCCGTAAGGGGCGCGGAACCACTCGGGGCGCTCGCCGTAGGCCTCCTCGATGACGTCGCAGGTGCGTTCCAGCTGGGAGCGGATCTGCCGGCGGGTGAGGCGGGTGAGCAGCGGGTGGGACCAGGTGTGGTTCCCCACGACATGGCCCTCGTCGGCCATCCGGGCCAGCAGCACCTTGTGGTCGGCGGCCATCTCCCCGCACACGAAGAACATGGCGCGCACGTCGTACTCGGCCAGGGTGTCGAGGATGGCCGGGGTGTAGCGGGGGTCGGGGCCGTCGTCGAAGGTCAGCACCATGGTCCGCCCGCGTCCGGAGACGCGCAGCAGCGGTGCGCGGCGTACCAGGGTCCGGCGGGGCGCGGCCTGCGGCGGGCCGTATCCGGTCAGGGGCTGGAGACGGTACGCGGAGGCGCCGAGAGGGCGGCGGGGCTGGGGCCCCGCGGCCGGGACGGACCCGGCGGGGCCTTCCCCGGTGACCGCCGTGACCACACCGGCCGTGGCGGCCGCTCCCACGGCGCCGGTGCCCGCGATCAACAGCCGGCGGCGGGTGAGCAACTGATCCTTCTTCATGACTCATCAGTCGCCCGGCGGAAGGCCGACGCACCTGAGCAACACCGGTGCGGCGGCACGGATTCACCCGAACGGCCCAGGCAAAAGGGTCAGTGGCGGCGCACCAGGGGGAACGGCAGGGTCTCTCGGATCGTCAGTCCGGTGAGGAACATGACCAGCCGGTCGACGCCGATGCCGAGGCCGCCGGTGGGCGGCATGGCGTATTCGAGGGCGTCGAGGAAGTCCTCGTCGAGTTCCATCGCCTCGGGGTCTCCCCCGGCGGCGAGCAGGGACTGCGCGGTCAGCCGGCGGCGCTGCTCGACGGGGTCGGTCAGCTCCGAGTAGGCGGTGCCCAGTTCGGTGCCGAAGGCGACGAGGTCCCAGCGTTCGGCGAGGCGCGGGTCGCTGCGGTGCTGCCGGGTGAGCGGGGAGACGTCGGTCGGGAAGTCCTTGTAGAAGGTGGGAAGCCAGGTCCGCTCCTCCACCAGCCGCTCGTACATCTCCAGGACGATGTCGCCGTGGCCGTCGTCGGCGGTGTACGGCACGCCGGCGCGGTCGCAGAGCCGCAGCAGCTCGGGCTGCTCGGTACCGGGGTGGATCTCCTCGCCGAGGGCCTCGCTGACGGCGCCGTAGACGGTCTTGACCGGCCACGGCCCGGAGATGTCGTACTCCGTGCCGTCCTTGTGGGCGACGGGTCTGCCGAAGGCGGCGGTCGCGGCGCCCTGGATCAGTTCGCGGACGAGGTCGAGCATCACGTCGTAGTCGGCGAAGGCCTGGTATGCCTCCAGCATCGTGAACTCGGGGTTGTGCTTGTAGGAGACGCCCTCGTTGCGGAAGGTGCGGCCCAGCTCGAAGACCTTCTCCAGGCCGCCGACGCACAGCCGCTTGAGGTACAGCTCGGGGGCGATGCGCAGATGGAGGTCGAGGTCGTAGGCGTTGATGTGGGTGGTGAAGGGGCGGGCGTTGGCGCCGCCGTGGATCTGCTGGAGCATCGGTGTCTCGACCTCCAGGTAGCCGCGTTCCAGCAGGCCCTGGCGCAGCGCCTGGACGGCGGTGGAGCGGGCGCGCACGACCTCGCGGGCGTCTGGGCTCGCGACGAGGTCGAGGTAGCGGCGGCGGACCTTGGCCTCGGGGTCGGCCAGGCGCCGGCGTTTGTCGGGCAGGGGGCGCAGGCATTTGCCGGTGAGCTGCCAGGAGGTGACGAAGACGGTCGGCTCGCCCTGGTCGCTGACGCCGGCCCGGCCGGTGGCGGTGATGTGGTCGCCGATGTCGGTGTCGGCGGTGAAGCGGTCCAGGGCGGGTCCGGAGCGGTCGCGGGTGAGGGCGAGCTGGTGGTCACCGGACCAGTCGCGCAGGACGACGAAGACGATGCCGCCGAAGTCGCGGACCAGCATGATCCGCCCGGCGACGGTGACGTCCTGGCCCCGCTCGACGCCGGCGAGGGTGTGGGTGGGGGCCGGGATGCCCACGGGGTAGGGGTCGGTGCCGGCGGCGCGCAGCCGGTCGAGCTTGCGGTGCCGGACGCGGACCTGGTCGGGCAGGCCGTCGAGGGGGTCGGCGGGCTCGGTCCCGTCCCCTCCGGCGAGGCCGAGCGCCGCCAACGACGGCAGCCCGCGCGTGGTGGCGGGCCGCTGTCCGCCCTTCGGGTGCCCTCTTCCTCTTCCCCACAACGTGCGCATCGACGGTACGGAGACGAAGCCCTCGGCGATTCCGGAGGCGAGGCCGACCCGGGCGAGCGAGGCGGCGTCCGGGTAGCAGAGGAAGCGGGGGTACCACTCGGGGCGGTACTTGGCGTTGGACCGGTACAGGGCCTCCAGTTGCCACCACTTGGAGAAGAACAGCAGCAGGCGGCGCCAGAGGCGGAGCACCGGTCCGGCGCCGATGCGGGCGCCCTCCTCGAACACGGAGCGGAAGACGGCGAAATTCAGCGAGATCCTGCGCACGCCCAGTTTCGGTGCGGCGTGGCACAGTTCGCCGACCATGAACTCCATGACGCCGTTGGGTGCGGTGCGGTCACGGCGCATCAGGTCCAGGGAGACGCCGTCCCTGCCCCAGGGCACGAAGGACTGGAGGGCGAGGAGACGGCCGTCCTCGTCGTGGGCCTCGACGAGGAGGCAGTCACCGTCGGCCGGGTCGCCGAGCCGGTCCAGGGCCATGGAGAAGCCGCGCTCGGTCTCGGTGTCGCGCCAGGCGTCGGCCCGTTCGACGATCTGCCGCATCTCCTCCTCGGCGAGGGTGGAGTGGCGGCGGACCCGGCAGGTGACGCCGAGGCGGCGGACCCGGTTGACGGCCTGGCGGGTGACGCGCATGTCGCGGCCGTCGAGGTCGAAGTCGAGGACGTGCAGGATCGCCTCGTCGCCGAGCTGGAGCGCGCCGAGCCCGGCCCGGACGAAGGCCCTGGCGCCCTCCTCGGAGGCGCCCATCACGGCCGGTACCCAGGCGTACCGGCGGGCCATCTCCTGCCAGGCGGCGATCGCGTGCGGCCAGGCCTCCCGGTCGCCCACCGGGTCGCCGCTGGCCAGGCACACCCCGGCCTCGACGCGGTAGGTGACGGCGGCCTTGCCGCTGGGCGAGAAGACGACGGCCTTGTCGCGGCGGGTGGCGAAGTAGCCGAGGGAGTCCTGGTCGCCGTAGCGGCCGAGGAGGGCGCGGATGCGGGCCTCCTCGTCCTCGTGCAGGGCGGCTTCCAGGCGCTGCGAGCGGAACAGGGTGGTGGCGGCGTTCAGCAGGGCGAGCGCGCCGAACAGGCCGAGCAGGAAGAACAGGGCGTGCGGCGGGCGGCCGTCGAAGCTGCCCGCGGGCACGAGGCCGCCCAGGACCCGGTTGGCGGCCCAGGCGAGGCGCTCGCCGCGGGGCAGAGTGCCCGGGAACGCCTCGACGAGGCCCCAGCCGGCCAGGATCACCACGAGCAGCCCGGCCACCAGGACGGCGAGCGCCCGGCGCACGGCAGCCCGGCGGGAGGCGGCGTAGAACTCGCCGCGGGCGACGATGAGCAGGGCCAGGGCGAGGCCGCAGACCACGAAGGACGGGACGGATTCGGCGAACTCGCCGACGGCCATGCCGAGGATGTCGGTCAGGACCAGCAGGCCCAGGTAGACGACGACCAACCACCAGGCGATCTTCTTGCGGGCGCCGGTCGCGGCGGCGAGCAGGAACAGGAAGACCGCGTAGGCGAGGTTGGCGCTGACGGGGACGAGCAGCAGGTCGAGGAAGCGGACGAGGGGGCGGAGGCCGGTGCGCAGCGGCGGGATGACCGCCAGCAGGGCGCAGAACAGGCCCAGGGCGCCGAAGAGGACCGCGAAGCCGCCGGGCACCCGGCTCAGGAAGCCGTGGGCCCGGCGGCGGGACGGCCGTATCGGACCCGTGGTGTCCTTCTCGGCCGTCCCGGTCTCCGCGGAGGCGCTCATGTTCCGACTCTAGGAACACCCGCGTCTTCTCGCCCCTCGAGGGCTCCCGCCCCCGGAACGGAGCTGTGGCCTCCGATAGCCTCGCGGCGTGATGGAACAGCACTCCCCTCAGTTCGAACGGGGCACGGACGGGCCGAAGGTGATCGTGGCCGGGGTGGACGGCTCCGACTCGTCCCTGCGGGCCGCGGCCTACGCCGCCGGCCTGGCCCGCCGCCAGCACGCGCTGCTCGCCGTGGTGTACGTGCAGCCGGTGCTGGCGACGGGAGCGGCGCTCGGTGCGCCGGTGGCCGAGACGACCGACGAGATCGCCGAGGACCTGGTGGCGTACATCCGGGACGCGGCCGAGCGGCTCAAGGGGATGTTCGAGGTCCGCTGGGAGTTCCACACGTTCCGCGGCGACCCGTACAGCGGCCTGGTGAAGGCGGCGGACGAACTCAAGGCCGACGCGGTGGTCGTGGGCGCGTCCGAGCAGGCGGGCCACCGGTTCGTCGGATCGGTGGCGGTACGTCTGGTGAAGGCCGGGCGCTGGCCGGTGACGGTGGTGCCGTAGGCCTCGACCGGCATGCGAGGACCTAGGTCCCTGGTCGGTGGGCACGCGGGCATGGGGGCCCGATGATGCGGGGGTGACTTCTTACGCCTTCGACGTGGACGCCTTCCTGCGCCGGCCCCTCACCGCACGCCTCGCCACCAACGGGCCGACGGTCCGCCCGGTCTGGTACCTGTGGGAGGACGACGCCTTCTGGGTGCTGACCGGGCCCTGGGCCCGTCTCTTCGGCCGGGTGCGGGACGATCCCGAGGTCGCGCTGGTGGTGGACGAGTGCGACCTGGCGACCGGGCTGGTCCGGCAGGTGATCGCGCGGGGCCGGGCCGAGCTCGTGCCGTTCGGTGTCGAGCGGGGCAGGCGCAAGCTCGTCCGCTATCTGGGTGCGGACGAGGAGCGGTGGGACGAGCGGTTCGTGCACTATCTGTACGACGATCCCGCGCAGCGGGGGACGGTCTGGCTGCGGTTGAAGCCCGTGTCCCTCGTCGCGCACGACTTGAGCTACGCCGTGGCCTCCTGAGGCTGCAGGGGCCGTGCGCGGTGTCTTCCGTCGCGGGGGCAGCTGGGCCATCATGATCCGCCATCAGCCGTTTGCCGATCGCGAAGAAGTGAGGCGCATGGCCGGGCTCCGGATGGGACAAGGGATTCTCCGTCGCAAACCCATCGAGCTGATCGAGGAGACGGAAGTCGGCAAGGGCACCCAGCTGGAACGGTCCCTGGGACTGTGGCAGCTGACCGCCATCGGGGTCGGCGGCATCATCGGCGCGGGCATCTTCACGCTCGCGGGAACGGTGGCCAACGGCACGGCGGGTCCGGCCGTGCTCGTCTCGTTCCTCATCGCGGGCGTCGCGAGTGCCGCGGCCGCCCTGTCCTACGCGGAGTTTGCCGGGCTCATCCCGAAGGCCGGTTCCGCCTACACCTACGGCTACGCGGTGCTCGGCGAGCTCGCGGGCTGGTTCATCGGCTGGGACCTGCTGCTGGAGTACACGGCGATCGTGGCGGTGGTCGCGATCGGCATCTCGGGCTACTTCAGCTTCCTGGTCGGCGAGATGGGCGCCGACCTGCCCAACTGGATGCTGGGCGCGCCCGGCACCGGCGACGGGCACAGAGTCGACCTCTTCGCGGCGCTGCTGTGCCTGCTGATCGCGTATCTGCTCACCCTCGGCATCAAGAACGCGGCCCGGTTCGAGACGGTCGTGGTGGTGCTGAAAGTCCTGGTCGTGCTGCTGGTGATCGGGGTCGGCGTGTTCCACATCGACACGGCGCACTACAACCCGTTCTTCCCCTACGGGGTGGGCGGGGCGTTCACGGGCGCGGCGACGGTGTTCTTCGCGGTCTTCGGCTACGACGCCATGTCGACGGCGGCCGAGGAGTCCAAGGACGCGCAGCGGCACATGCCGAAGGCGATCATCTACTCGCTCGTCATCTCGATGGTGCTGTACGTGGCGGCCTGCCTGGTGCTGACGGGCATGCAGGACCACAAGGACATCGACAAGGAGAGCGGCTTCTCGACGGCGTTCAAGTCGGTGGGGCTGAGCGGGCTGGCCGACGTCATCGCGGTGGGCGCGATCATCGGCATCCTCACGGTGATGTTCACCTTCATGCTGGGCGTGACCCGGGTGTGGTTCTCCATGTCCCGTGACGGGCTGCTGCCCCGGTGGTTCGCGAAGACGCACTCGACGCGGCACGTGCCCACGCGTGTCACCTGGATCGTGGGGTTCGCGTCGGCCGCCATCGCCGGGTTCCTGCCGATCGGCGAGGCGGCCGAACTGACCAACATCGGCATCCTGCTGGCGTTCGTGGTGGTGTGCGCGGCGGTGATCGTGCTGCGTTACCGGCAGCCGGACCTGCCGCGCACGTTCCGTACGCCGTGGATGCCGGTGGTACCGGCGGTGGGCATCGTCTTCTCGATCTGGCTGATCACCTTCCTCCAGTGGCAGACGTGGGCGCGGTTCGCCGTCTGGTTCGCGATCGGGCTCGTGATCTACTTCGCCTACTCCTACCGGCGTTCGGAGCTGGCGCGGCGCTGACCGGGCGGTTCTCGCCTACTCCCCCATCACCAGGCCGTCCTCGGCCGCGCCCCGGCTGAGCACGATGTCGCGGATGCGGTCGCGGACGGCCTGTACGCCGGCGCCCTGGGCGATCGCCCGGTTGAGGTTGACGACCCGGCCGGCGTCGACGTCGAACCACTGCGGGACGAACTCGGCCTTCGTCACCTCCCAGCGGCCGCCCGGCCGTGCGGGCGGGGCGAAGGTGAAGCGGCCGAGGGTGGACTGGTTGCCGCGCGGGTCCTTGGCGCCCTGGTGGTTGGTCATCTCGCCGGCGATCTGGTCGCCCATGCCGTAGATCACCCAGGTGCCGTTGACCTTCTCGTAGGCCTGCGGGACGTGCGCGTGGGTGCCGAGGATCAGGTCGATGTCGGGGCGGCTCCCGCTGCGCGCGGCGGTGAGGCTCCGGGCCAGGGTCAGCTGCCGTTCGTCGGGGGCGTCCTGCCATTCGGTGCCCCAGTGCAGGGAGACCACGACCACGTCGGCGCCCGCCTCGCGTGCGGCCCGGGCGTCCGCGAGGACCGTTGCCTCGTCGATGAGGTTCACGGCCCAGGGCTGCCCGTCGGGGAGCGGGACGCCGTTGGTGTCGTAGGTGTAGGCGAGGTGGGCGACCTTCGCCGGTCCGGCCCTCAGCACCGTCACCGTGCGGGCCTCCTCCTCGGTGCGTGCCGAGCCGGCGTGCCGGACGCCCGCGCGGTCGAGGGCGTCGAGGGTGCGGCGGATGCCGTCGGCGCCGTCGTCGAGGGTGTGGTTGGAGGCGGTGGAGCAACCGTCGTAGCCGGTGGTGGCGAGGGCCGGGGCCACCTCGGGCGGGGACTTGAAGGTGGGGTAGCCGGTGTACTCGCCGTTCGCGCCGTACACGGTCTCCATGTGGCACAGGGCCACGTCGGCGCGGGAGACGACGGAGCGGATCCCCGCGAGCATCGGCCGGAAGTCGTAGCCGGTGCCGCCGGCGTCGAAGCGGGCCCGGTCGATGATCGTGCTGTGCGGGAGGACGTCTCCGGAGGCGACCAGTGTGAAGCCGCGGGATCCCACCGCGGAGGGTGCCGGGCGTCCGTGGCCGGACGGTTCGTGGCTGCGGGCCTGACAGGCGGCCCCCGCGGCGAGGGCGACGGTCAGGGCCAGGGCCACCTGTCGACTGCGTGCGATCATCCATTCACCCCACTGTGGGCGTTGTTGTCGTATTTACACACAAACAGGAAAGAAGGCGCACAGCGCCCCGCCCGGCTCCGACACGCTCATCAGCCCGTCCGGCACCCACATGGACGGCGCCCCGACCGTTCGTCGAACCGTTCGTCGACGCGATCGACCGTCCGCCGCACAGGCGGGTACGTGGCCTGTCCCCCCGGCCGCGCCCTGCGGTGGCATACGGCCATGACGGCCGGATCCACTCTCACGAACGGGACGACCGCCGAGCACGAGCTCGCCGCACTGCAGCGGGAGCACGGCCGGCCCCTCTTCGCGCTCCTGCTCCGGCTCTGCGACGGCGACCGGCAGCGCGCGGAGGACCTGGTGCAGGAGACGCTGGTGCGCGCCTGGCAGCATCCCGAGGCCCTGCGCGCCGACGACTTCGACTCCGTGCGGCCCTGGCTGATGACCGTCGCGCGGCGGCTCGCGATCGACGCCCGGCGGGCCCGGCAGGCGCGTCCCACCGAGGTCGGCGACGCGGTGCTGGAGAACGCGCGGGTCATCTCCGACCACGCCGAGCGGGCCGCGGCGATGCTCGACGTCCGCCAGGCTGTGAAGACACTCACTCCGGAACACCGTGAAGTCCTGGTGCTCGTGTACTTCCAGGGGGCGAGTGTGGCGGAAGCAGCGGCGACCCTCGGCATCCCGCCCGGTACCGTGAAGTCCCGCGCGTACTATGCGCTGCGCGCCCTGCGCCGGGTGCTTCCGGGATACGCCGCCGACCTGCACTGAAACCAATGGCCGAGTCAAGCCTCCGTAAAGCGCCTTGCTGAGGACCCCGGTTGAGTAATCGGCTGTTCCCATCCGTGTTCCGGATGGGGCCGTCAGCGCCCCGGGGCCCGGTGTCGGGCGACGCGCACGTACCGGAGGAAGGCAGGAAGGGATGCTGCACAGAAGCGAAGAGGGCACGGACGGCGCCGGCGGTGAACTGACCGTCCCCATGGCGTGGTTGTATGCCGAGTACATCGCCGACGAGCTGCTGCGGACCGGCGATCTGATGCCGCCGACGTCCTTCGAGTTCCGCGCGGGGCGGGACGCACTGGCATTGACCATCTTCCTCTCCGACACGGAGGGAGAGCTGTCCGGCATCCGGGTCGTCACGCAGCTGGAGACGTGGCTGTCACTGACGGCGTACGACCAGCCGTGGCAGGAGTGGGTGCGCGAGCGGCTCGACGAGCTCGCCGCCGCGGCCGCGGAGTCGGGCCGGCCCTCGCCGGACCTGGACCTCGCGGAGGAGGCCTGGCGCTGGCTCCAGGAGACGGAGCTGCTCGCACCCGACCTGAACGCGGTGCCGGGCGGCGCTCCGGTGGTCGGGGAGGACGAGGGGCCGAAGGTCTGGACGCCCGCCTGGCAGCTCGGACTGCCGCTGGGACACCTCGCCATCCATCTTTTTTAGATTTCTGCGGCCCAGGACCAATCCGCGGGCCGGAGCGCTCCGAATCCTTTGGTTGCGATTGTGTCACCGGCTTGAGTGATTCCGCTGCCTGGTCCGTACCGGTGGGAGCAAGGAGTAACCCCACCCGCACCCAACGGCACGAGGATTCGGCATGAGGTCCCTGGAAAGGCATCGCGACGTCGGCGCCTACGCGCTCGGCGTGCTGGACGAGGCGGAAGCCTTCCGCTTCGAGGACCACCTCATGGAGTGCCCTCGGTGCGCCGCAGAGGTGACGGAATTTGGACCGACGACACGGCAGTTGATGCTGTACCGGCGGGCTACGCCACGGTTCGTGCACCCGATGGCGCAGCCCGGGCCGCGCATGCTGGACCGGTTGCTGGCCGAGGTGGCGACGCGCCGCCGGGCCGGACGCCGGCGCATGCTGTTCGGCCTGGCCGCGTCGGTGGTGATCGCCGTGTCGGTACCCGGCGTCGCGATGATGGCGCGGGGCGGCGCCGAGGAGCCGGTGCGGATCGCGGCGACCGACGCGCGGTCGGGTGTCTGGGCCCAGGTCACGGTCGAGGACAAGGCCTCGGGCAGCCAGGTCGAACTGAAGGTGAAGGACTCGGCCGGTCCCCGCCCCTGCCACCTGGTCATCGTCGGCCGGGACGGCACCGAGGAGACCGCGACCAGCTGGCACGGGCCCGGGCACGACGACCGGCCCAGCACGATGATGGCCAGCTCCTCCAAGCATCCCGACGAGACCGCCCGCTACGAGGTCCGCTCGGCGTCCGGAGAGGTCCTGGTGAGACTCCAGCCCCAGTAGGCCGCCTCCGTGTCTCCGTTCGCGAAGGGGCTGTCGTCCGTACGCCCCCGCCGCCGGGCACCCCGCGCGCCCCGGTGTGAAACTGCTGGACGACGCACCCGGAAGGCCCCGGGTGCCCGCGGTCCCGGCGAGGGGAGACGAGGTGGTGACGGCAGAGACCGGCGACGGTCGCCTGGAGGCGTTCCTCGCCGACCCGGAGACCGCGGCGCTGGACCTCACCACCGCGGCGGCCCGCTGCACCAAGGCGCTGGGCCTGCAGCACTCCGTGGTCTATCTCGCCGACATCCAGCAGCGCCGGCTCGTCCCGCTCGGCGACATCACCCCACCCCTGCTCGTCGACGACTCGCTCGCGGGCTGGACCTACCGCACCCAGTCCCTGCGCGTGGCGGAGTCCGAGGCGGGCGGCATGACGGCCTGGGTCCCCCTCGTGGACGGCGCGGAACGCCTCGGCGTCCTCGCCGTGCAGGCGCCGTCGCTGACGCCGGCCGTCCTGCGCCGCGGCAGGGCTCTGGCCACCCTGCTCGCCATGATGATCACCTCGGCCCGGGCGTACCAGGACTCCTTCGTCCGGCGTACGCGTACCAACCCCATGGCCCTGCCCGCCGAGATGCTGCGGGCCTTCCTGCCGCCCCGCACGATCGGCACCGGACACGTCGTGTCGACGGCCGTGCTGGAGCCGGCCTACGAGATCGGCGGCGACGCCTTCGACCACTCCCTGACGGAGACGACGCTGCACGCCACGGTCCTCGACGCCATGGGACACGACCTGGCCTCCGGGCTCACCACGGCCGTGTCACTGGCCGCGTGCCGCAACGCCCGGCGGACCGGGGCGGACCTGCCCGCACTCGTGGAGTGCGTCGACGACGCGCTGGCGCGCTGGCTGCCCGACCAGTTCTGCACGGGCGTCCTGGCCCAGCTGGACCTGGCCTCCGGGACGCTGCGGTGGAGCAACTGCGGGCATCCCACCCCGCTGCTCATCCGCGACCAGCGGCTGCTCGTCGACGCGATGCGGCGCGAGCCGGAACCGCCGATGGGGCTGCCCTCGCTGCTCGCCGGGCGGCAGCGGCGGACGCACGAGATCGCGCTGCAGCCGGGCGACCGGGTGCTGATGTACACGGACGGGGTCACCGAGGCCAGGGGTGCCGACGGCGCGGAGTTCGGGCTGGAGCAGTTCGCCGACTACATCATCCGGGCTACGGACGCGGGAGAGCTGGCGCCCGAGACGCTGCGGCGCCTCATCCACTCCATCCTCGACTCGTCCACCAGCCGGCTGCGGGACGACGCGACCATCCTCATGTTCGAGTGGTCGGGCCCGCCCCGCTGAGGGCGGGGCCGGGTCACTTCAGCAGCCGGGACATCCTGCGGTCCGCCAGCGGCTTGCCGCCCGTCTGGCAGGTCGGGCAGTACTGGAGCGAGGAGTCGCTGAAGGACACCTCGCGGACGGTGTCGCCGCACACCGGGCAGGGCTCGCCGGTGCGGCCGTGCACGCGCAGGCCGCTCTTCTTCTCGGCCTTCAGCCGGCCGGCCGCCACGCCCCGGGAGCGTTCGACCGCCTCGGTGAGCGTGTCGCGCAGGGCCGCGTACAGCCGCCCGGTCTCCTCCTCGCTCAGGGACGCGGCCAGCTTGAAGGGCGACATCTTCGCCGCGTGCAGGATCTCGTCGCTGTAGGCGTTGCCCACGCCCGCGATCAGGCCCTGGTCGCGCAACGCGCCCTTGAGCTGCCGCCGTTCACCGGCCAGGAGTTCCGTGAAGCGCCGCTCGTCGAAGTCGTCGGCCAGCGGGTCCGGGCCGAGCCGGGCGATGCCCTGGACCTCCTGCGGGTCCGCCACGACGTAGACCGCGAGCCGCTTCTGGGTGCCGGCCTCGGTCAGGTCGAACCCGGCGCCGGTCTCCAGGGCCACGCGCAGGGCGAGGGGGCCCTTGCCGGGGCGGGGCGGGCCGTCGGGCAGGCGGTCCTTCCAGTGCAGCCAGCCGGCGCGGGCCAGGTGCGTCACGAAGTGCGGTCCGTCCGCGGTCTTGATGTCGAGGAACTTGCCGTACCGGCGTACCGCGGCGACCTCGTGACCCTCCAGCGCGGACAGGGGCGGGTCGTACGTCTTCAGGACGCTGATCGCGACGGGCAGCACCCGTACGATCTCGTGGCCGACGAGATGCTCGGTGAGGAAGTCCTTGAGCGCCTCGACCTCGGGGAGTTCCGGCATAAGACCAGAGTGCCACGCGAGGTCAGTCCTGGCCGGGCACCACGAACTCGCACCACACGGCCTTGCCGCCGCCGCGTGCCTCCACGCCCCACACGTCGGTGAGCAGCTCGACCAGCAGCAGACCCCGGCCGGAGACGCCCGACTCGCCCGCCTCGCGGCGGCGTGGCAGGGCGCTGGAGGAGTCCTCGACCTCGACGCGCAGCCGGCGCTCGGAGCCGGTGAGGGTCCGCAGGGTGACGATGGCGGAGCCCTCGGTGTGCATCAGGGCGTTGGTGATCATCTCGTCGGCGACGAGTTCGATGTCGTCGGCGCGCTCCCCGGCTCCCCAGCCGCCGACCGCGGTGCGGATCATGTGCCGGGCCTCGGCCAGGGCCGCCGGGTCGCCGGGGGCGACGTGCCGCTGGAGCCGCTGACCGGACCGCGGGCTGTCCGGGCCGCGCCGGCGCAGCAGGAGCAGCGCCACGTCGTCGTCGCCACCGCGCTCGGCGGCCACGTCGATGAGCCGGTCGGCGAGGTCCCGTACGTCGTCGGGGCCGGTGTCGACGAGGGCGGTGAGGGTGCGCATGCCGTCGTCGAGGTCGGCGCCGGGCTGCTCGACCAGACCGTCGGTGCACAGCAGCAGCGTCTCGTCCGGGTCCAGCTCCACGGTGCTCACCGGGTAGTCGAGGCGGCCGAACTCGGCGGACAGGCCGAGCGGCAGGCCGCCCGGGACGGTGACGCGGCGGCAGGAGCCGTCGGTGTGCCGCACGAGCGGATCGATGTGGCCGGCCCGGACCATCTGGAGCACGCCGGTGGACAGGTCGGCCTCCGCGTAGAGGCAGGTCGCGGAGCGGTCGGTGTCGAGTTCGTGCAGGAAGACGGAGGCGCGGGCCATCACGGTCGCCGGGGTGTGTCCCTCGGCGGCGTAGGCGCGCAGCACGATGCGCAGCTGGCCCATGACGGCCGCCGCGTGCGTGTCGTGGCCCTGGACGTCGCCGATGACGGCGCCGACCCGGCCGCCGGGCAGCGGGATCAGGTCGTACCAGTCGCCGCCGATGTCCCGGCCGACGGAGCCGCCGATGGTGGCGGCGCGGTAGCGGACGGCGACGTCGGCCCCGGGCACGCTCGGGATGGTCCGGGGCAGCATGGCCTGCTGGAGACCTTGCGCCAGATCCATCTCCTGCTCGTAGAACATGGCCCGCTGCAGGCTCTGCGCGATGCTGCTGCCGAGGGCGACGAGGATGTTGCGCTCCTCGGGGGTGAAGCCGCGCCGGTCGCTGTAGAGCAGACCGATGGCGCCGATCGGCCGAGCCTGGACGATGAGCGGCAGATAGGCGGCCGAGGTGATGTTCAGGCCGGTGATGTGCGGCCAGAGGATCGGGTAGCGCTCGGCGAACTCCTCCGGCGACTCGATGAAGCAGGGGCCGAGGGTCCGTACGGCCTCGCTCATCGGGTAGGGCTCGTCGATCCGGGTGATGCGGGTGCCGGGCACGAAGCTGTCCGCGGGGCCCTCGGCGACCAGGCGGATGCGGCCGGCTTCGACCAGGCCCATGACGAGGCTGGCGGCGCCCAGGTGGGTGAGGCCGTGGGTGTCCTTGAGGACGTCGATGACGTCCTGGACGGTGCGGGCGTGCGCGAGGGCGGCCGTGGTGAGTTCGACGACGCTGGTCTGCTGCCGGCGGGCCTCGTCCTGGGCGGCCTCGTCGCTGCGGGCGTCGCTCTCGGCGAGTTCCCGGGTGGCGTCCCGGACGATGCCGATGATGCGGCGGGGCCGTCCGGTGTGGTCGCGGCGGATGTAGCCCTGGGTGTGGGTCCAGCGCAGGGAGCCGTCGCGGCGGCGGATACGGAAGTAGGCGCCGTAGTTCTCGCTGCCGTCCTTCAGGGCCTGGGAGACCGCGGTGTCCAGGCGCCGGGACTCACCGGGCGGGACCCGCTTGGCGAGCGTCTCGGGGTGGTCGTCGTACTCGTCGGGGCGCACGTCGAAGATCTCGTGGGCCTGGGCGTCCATGTGCATCAGGCCGGTGTCCAGATCCCAGTCGAAGCTGCCCATCCGGTTGAGCGCGAGGATCGGATCCGGGTGGGCGGGCCAGTCGTCCGGGAGGGACAGGGCGCTCGCTCCCCGATCAGCCATGGGCCCACCTTGCCAGGATTCGTCCGATTCTTCGACCGGATGTGCTGAGTTTACGGGCCGCTCCGCCGAAGCGGCCCTCAGTTACCGAAGACGTCCGTGGGGCTGCCGAGGATGACGTCGGCGGCCCGCTCGTCGGGAATCAGCCCGGCTCCGTCGGGCGGATCGGGACTGTCCGGGACAGCCTCGGGGCCCACCTCGCCGGGCTCGGGGCCCACTTCGCCGATGTCGGGGCCGACCTCGCCGATGTCGGGGCCGACGGGGTCTTCGGGGGAGGGTTCGCCGGGCGGCGGGCCGGGCTCGTCGGGCGGTGGTGCGTCCGTGACGGTGAGCGGGGAGCTCACGTCCCAGGGGGACGCGCTGTCCAGGTCCACCGAGACGCCGGACTCGCGCGGAACGGGGTGCGGCGGCTCGGACGCCACCGGAGCCGGTGGCGGCGGGTCCGTCGCCCAGACCGGTGGCGGCAGGGCCCGGTCGTGGCGTACGTCGTGGCCGGTGCGCCGTTCGATCCAGGTGCGGGTGCTGACGTCGACGATCGTGAAGGTGGCGATCGCCTGCGGGGCGGGCGTCACGACGACGACCCGGCCGGGCCGGTAGCCGGGCCAGGGGGCGCCCTGGGTGTCCGGCGTGCCGCGCAGCGCCACGGGAGGGCGCAGGGGGTTGCCGCAGGCGCACCGGACGCGCGGCACACCCCGGTCGTCGACCAGGACGGCGGTGCCTGCCTGGAGGACGGCCTGGCGGCCGACGGCCCGGCCCGTGTGGAAGCCGTGGTCGGTGACGCGGGTGTCGGCGCGCAGCACGACCGGGGTCAGTCCGCGCAGGTGGTCCGGGACGGACGCCGGGGAGACGCCCGCGACCCGGGCGAAGGCGCGCGTCCTGGCCGGGTCGCGGGTGAGGTGGCCGATCTGCGAGGCGACGTCGCAGCTGCCGGTCCGCTCGATGCCCCCGTACAGGCCGGGCGTTCCGCCGGACAGCGAGCGCAGGCCGCTCAGGTCGGCGGAGACCGGGGCCGCGTCGCCCGCGCCGGCCGACTCCGGCGTTCGGGGGATGGGGGACGGGGTAGCCGTCGTGGTGGCTGTGGAGTCCGTGAAGGGGTTCGGCCCCTGGGCCGCGGCCGGCTGGAGGAAGAGTGCCCCGCCGATGCCCGCGGCGTCGCCGTCGCCGCCGCTGTCGCCGCCGCAGCCGGAGAGGAGGAGTGCCGCCGCGAAGAGCGCGCAGGCCGTGACGAAGGTCCCGGTAGGTGTCCGCACTCGCCCTCCAGCCCGCTACGTCACATGCATCACATATGGCAGATGCATCACAAATATGGCACTTCATCACTATTGTTTGCTTCACTCACTCGGGTTACGCAACCGGAGCGGCGGTAAACGGAGCGTGACACCGGGGTCCGGCGCCGCACTGGGAGGAACGCACGGCCGTGGACTGGTTCACCGCATCCGACTACTGGCTGAGCCGGCTGGTCTTCCAGCGGGCGCTGGCCGCCGTGTACCTGGTCGCGTTCCTGACGGCCGCGCTGCAGTTCCGCGCGCTGCTCGGGGAACGCGGCATGCTGCCGGTGCCGAAGTTCGTCGAGCGGGTGCCCTTCAAGCGGGCGCCGAGCCTGTTCCAGCTGTACTACTCGGACCGCTTCTTCGCCGTCTGCGCGTGGACGGGTTGCGCGGTGTCGGCGGCGCTGCTGGCCGGGCTCGACTCGGCTCTCCCCCTGTGGGGCGGCATGCTGCTGTGGCTGGTGCCGTGGGCGCTGTACCTGTCGATCGTCAACGTCGGGCAGACCTGGTACTCGTTCGGCTGGGAGTCACTGCTGCTGGAGGTCGGCTTCCTCGCCGTGTTCCTCGGCAACGACGAAGTGGCGCCGCCCGTCGTCGTGTTGTTCCTGCTGCGCTGGATCCTGTTCCGCGTGGAGTTCGGCGCGGGGTTGATCAAGATGCGGGGCGACGAGTGCTGGCGCAAGCTGACGTGCCTGGACCACCATCACGAGACGCAGCCGATGCCGGGTCCGCTGAGCTGGTTCTTCCACCATCTGCCCCGTCCCGTGCACCGGGTCGAGGTGGCCGCGAACCACGTCACGCAACTCGTGGTGCCCTTCCTGCTGTTCACCCCGCAGCCGGTCGCGTCGGCCGCCGCCGCGCTGATGATCGTCACCCAGTTGTGGCTGGTGCTGTCGGGCAACTTCTCCTGGCTGAACTGGATCACGATCGTGCTGGCCCTGTCGGCGGTGGAGTTCCCCACCGATCCGCCGTCGGTGCCCGGCGCGCCGCTCTGGTACGAGGTCGTGGTCCTCGCGGTCGCCACGCTGCTGCTGGGGCTCAGCTACCAGCCGGTCCGCAACATGATCTCCCGTCGGCAGGTCATGAACCGCTCCTTCGACCCGCTCCATCTGGTCAACACCTACGGCGCGTTCGGCAGCGTCAGCCGGGTCCGCTACGAGGTGGTCGTCGAGGGCACGGCCGACGACGTGCCCCGCGAGGACTCCGACTGGCGGGAGTACGAGTTCAAGGGCAAGCCCGGTGATCCGCGGCGCTGGCCGCGCCAGTTCGCGCCGTACCATCTGCGCCTCGACTGGATGATGTGGTTCGCGGCCCTCTCCCCCGCGTACGCCGGGTCGTGGTTCGGCGCCCTGGTGGAACGGCTGCTGGAGAACGACCGCGACACCCTGAAGCTGCTGCGCCGCTCCCCGTTCCCGCCCGACGCGCCGCCCCGTTTCGTCCGCGCCCGCCTCTTCCGCTACCGGTACACGACCTGGCGCGAGCTGCGAGAGACGGGCGCGTGCTGGGAGCGGACGTACGTACGGGAGTATCTGCCGCCGACGCGACTGACCGGGGTGGTTCAGAGGTCGTAGACGCGGGTGGCGGTGGCCCCGAAGATGCGGGCGTGTTCGAACGGGCCGGTCAGCCGGCGTGCGGTGTCGAGCACGTCGCCGTAGGAGGCCGCGAGGGTGCACACCGGCCAGTCCGAGCCGAACATCAGGCGGTCCGGGCCGAAGGCCTCCAGCACGACGTCGGCGTACGGGCGCAGGCCGTCGATCGTCCAGGACGCGAGGTCGGCTTCGGTGACCATGCCGGAGAGCTTGCAGACGGTGTTGGGCAGCGCGGCGAGGGCGCGCACGCCGGACGCCCAGGGTTCGAATGTGCCGGAGGCGATGGGCGGCTTGCCCAAGTGGTCCAGGACGAAGGTGAGGTGCGGCAGGGATGCGGCCGCCTTGGTGCAGGCCGGCAACTGGTGGGGCAGCACGACCAGGTCGTACACCAGCCCCGCGTCGGCGACGGCGGTCAGGCCGCGGTGTACGTCCGGACGCAGCAGCCACTCGGGATCCGGCTCGCCCTGGACCTGGTGCCGGATGCCCTTGAGGTAGCGCCCGCCGGGCAGTTCCCGCAGCCGGGCCAGTTCGTCGGTCACGTCGGGGCGGGTGAGGTCGGTCCAGCCGACGACTCCGGCGATCAGCTCGTGCTCGTCGGCGAGGGCCAGGAACTCCGGGGTCTCCTCCGGGACGGTGACGGTCTGGACGAGGACGGTACGGTCGACACCCGCCGCGCGGGCCTCGGGCGTGAGGTCCTCCATCGTGAAGTCACGGCGGATCGGGCTGTCTTCCGCGATCCAGTCCTGGTCCCGCACGGACAGGTCCCAGAGGTGGTGGTGGGCGTCGACCACGGTCATGAGGGCAGCTCCCAGACGACGGGCAGGCCGGCGTCCGCGCCGTCGCCGGAGTAGTCGTGCACCACGTCCAGCAGGTCGGCCATGCGGGCCTGCCAGGCGACGTTGACCGGCAGTTTCTCCAGCTCGGCGAGGAGGCTGGCGTAGTCCTCGCACTCCAGGACGTGGAACAGGTCGGTGCCGCTGCGCCAGATGGTCCAGGAGGTGGCGCCCGCGGCGCGGATGGCGTCGGTGAGCTCCTCGGGCACCTCGCGGTGGGCGGCCTCGTAGTCGGCGATGCGGTCGGCGCGGACCTTGGTGTGCAGGGCGACTCTCATGACGGCTCCTTGGCCGGGGCCGTCGTGGAGGACGGCTCCTCGCCGGGGACGGGGGCGTCGGCGGGCAGCAGGCCCTTGGCGCGCAGCTCCTGCCAGAACCCGGCGGGCACCCGGGCGGCGAACTGGTGGGCGCAGTCGCGCACTTCGTGCGCCGAGCGGGCTCCGACGAGGACGCTGGCGACGGCCGGGTGGGCGGCGCAGAAGGCCAGGGCGGCGGCGCGCAGCGTGGTGCCGTGGCGGTGGGCGACGGACTTCAGGCGCAGCGCCCGCTGGACCAGGTCGGAGGGGGCGACGGTGTAGTTGTACTTCGCGCCGGGCTGCGGGTTCGCCAGCAGGCCGGAGTTGAAGGCGCCGCCGATGACGACGGACTTCCCGCGTTCGTGGGCGGCGGGCAGCAGGCCGGTGAGGGCGCTCTGGTCCAGCAGGGTGTAGCGGCCGGCGCACAGCACCACGTCGACGTCGGTGTCGCGGACGAAGCGGGTGAGCATCTCCGCCTGGTTCATCCCGGCGCCGATCGCCCCGACCACGCCCTCCGACCGGAGCCTCTCCAGCGCCGGGTAGCCCTCGCGGAAGGCCCATTCGGCGTGCTCGTCCGGGTCGTGCAGGTAGACGATGTCGACCCGGTCGAGGCCGAGGCGTTCCAGGCTGGCCTCCAGGGTGCGGCGGATGCCGTCGGCGCTGAAGTCCCAGACGCGCCGGTGGGTGGCGGGCACGGCGAAGCCGCCGGCGAGGTCGTCGCCGGTGCCGTCCGCGGGTTCCAGGCGGCGGCCGACCTTGGTGGAGATCGTGTACCGGTCGCGGGGGCGGTCGCGCAGGGCGGCGCCGAGGCGGCGCTCGGACAGGCCGAGGCCGTAATGCGGGGCGGTGTCGAAGTAGCGGATGCCCCGCTGCCAGGCGGCCTCCACGGCCTCGCGGGCCTGTTCCTCGCCGACCTCGGTGTACAGGTTGCCGATCGCGGCCGCGCCGAAGGACAGGGCGCTGACCTCGACGCCGCTGCCGCCGAGCCGGTTCACCGGGCCACCGGCCGCAGCCGCAGGCCCTGCATGCCGCCGTCGACGGCGAGCGAGGTGCCCGTGGTGGCGCCGGACAGGGGGCTCGCCAGGTGGGCGATGGCGCCCGCGACCTCGGCGGCGCCGACCAGGCGGCCGGTGGGCTGGCGGGCCTCCAGGGCCGCGCGCTCGGCGGCCGGGTCGGGGGCGGCGTCGAGGAGGCGGCCGACCCACGGTGTGTCGACCGTGCCCGGATTGACGCAGTTGACGCGGATGCCCTCGCGGACGTGGTCGGCGGCCATGGCGAGGGTCAGCGAGTACACGGCACCCTTGGTGGCGCTGTACAGGGCGCGCTGCGGCAGGCCCGCGGTGGCCGCGATGGAGCAGGTGTTGACGATCGCCGCGTGCGCGGAGGCGCGCAGGTGGGGCAGGCAGGCGCGGGCGGTGCGGACCATGCCGACGACGTTGACGTCGTAGACGCGGTGCCAGTCGTCGTCGGAGTTGTCCTCGACGGTGCCCTGGGCGCCGATGCCCGCGTTGTTGACCAGGACGTCCAGCCCGCCGAGGTCGGCGACGGCCGCCGCCACGGCCTCGCGCACGGACGCGTCGTCGGTGACGTCCGCGCGGTAGGCCAGCAGGGGCTTGTCGACCGGCGACGGGTCCAGGTCGAGGACGGCGACCTGCGCGCCGCGCTCGGCCAGGAGGTCCGCGGTCGCCCGGCCGATACCGGAGGCGCCGCCCGTCACCAGGGCCCTGATGCCCTCGAAGTCGCTCATGCAGCCCGACCCTTCTTCTTGTCGAGGTCGGCGGCCCAGAACTCGCCGCCCGGGTAGGTGTAGCGCGCCAGCGACTCGGGCCGCATGGCGGCCGAGAAGCCCGGCGCGGTGGGTGCCGTGTAACGACCTTCGCTGATGACGACCGGGGCGAGGAAGTGGTCGTGCAGATGATCGACGTATTCGATGACACGGTCCTCGGTGGTTCCGGTCAGAGCCACGTAGTCGAACATCGACAGGTGCTGGACGAGTTCGCACAGGCCGACGCCGCCCGCGTGCGGGCAGACCGGGACACCGAACTTGGCCGCGAGCAGCAGGATCGCGAGGTTCTCGGGGACGCCGCCGACACGGGCCGCGTCGATCTGGACGACGTCCAGCGCGCCGGCCTGGAGGAGCTGTTTGAAGACGATCCGGTTGTGCACGTGCTCGCCGGTGGCGACCTTCACGGGGGCGACGGCCCGGCGGATCGCCGCGTGGCCGAGGATGTCGTCGGGGCTGGTGGGCTCCTCGATCCAGTAGGGGTCGAACTCGGCGAGGGCCTTGGTCCAGCGGATGGCCTCGTCGACGTCCCAGCGCTGGTTGGCGTCGATGGCCATGCGGACGTCCGGGCCGATGACGGAACGGGCCACGCGGCAGCGGCGGATGTCGTCGTCGAGGTCGGCGCCGACCTTGAGCTTGATCTGCCGGAAGCCGTCGGCGACGGCCCGGTCCGCGAGCCGCGTGAGTTTCTCGTCGTCGTAGCCGAGCCAGCCGGGCGAGGTGGTGTAGGCCGGGTAGCCGTGTTCCAGCAGCCGGGCCGTGCGCTCCTCGGCGCCCTGTCTGCCCCGGCGCAGGAGGGTCAGGGCCTCCTCGGGGGTGAGGGCGTCGGTGAGGTAGCGGAAGTCGACCTGGCGGACCAGCCATTCGGGTTCGGCCTGGGCGAGCAGCCGCCACAGCGGCAGGCCGGCGCGCTTGGCGGCCAGGTCCCACAGGGCGTTGACGACCGCGCCGATCGCCATGTGCATCACGCCCTTCTCGGGGCCGAGCCAGCGCAGCTGGCTGTCGCCGATCAGGTCGCGGTTCAGGGTGGACGGGTCGGCGCACAGGTCGTCGACCGAGCGGCCAGTCAGGTGTCCGCGCAGTGCGTCGATCGCGGCGACTTGCACGTCGTTGCCCCGCCCGATGGTGAAGGCGAACCCGTGCCCCTCGTGCCCGTCGGCGGCGTCCGTGCGCAGGACGACGTAGGCCGCCGAGTAGTCGGGGTCCGGGTTCATCGCGTCGGAGCCGTCGAGCTCGCGCGAGGTGGGGAAGCGGATGTCGTGGGTGTCGACCGCGATGATGCGGGCGGGCGTCGGGGACACGGAGGGCCTTTCGGGTCGGGTGCGGAGACGGGCGGTTCAGTCCTGGGCGCGGCCGGTGGTGACCCGGGCGATCATGAGGGCGACCAGGATGATCCCGCCGTAGATGGCCTGGATCCAGAACGACGGCACCTGGGCGAGGGTGAGCAGGTTCTGCACGACGCCCAGCAGGAGGACGCCGGTCAGGGCGCCGAACATGGTGCCCTTGCCGCCGTCGAGGGCGATGCCGCCGATCACCGCGGCCGCGAACACCGTGAAGATCATGTTCTGGCCCTGATTGGCGCTGATCGCGCCGACGTACCCGGTCTGCATGATGCCGCCGACGGCGGCGAGGACGCCCGCGACGACGAACACGCCGAGCATGACGCGCTCCACGCGGATGCCCGCCGCCCGGGCCGCGTCCGCGTTGCCGCCGATGGCGTACAGCGCGCGGCCGACCCGGTGGTACTTCAGGACCAGCCCGGCGACGGCGAAGGCGATCGCGGCGAGCCACACCGACAGCGGGACGGTGAGGAAGGTGGTCGTCGCCAGCGAGTAGAAGCTGTCGGGCATCCCGAACAGCGTCTTGCCCTTGGTGGCGCCGACCAGCAGGCCGCGCAGCACGATCAGCATGGCGAGCGTCACGATGAACGCGTTGAGCTTGAACTTCACGACCAGGACGCCGTTGAAGGCGCCCACGGCCGCACCCGCGACCAGGACCGCCAGCAGCGCGAGTGCCGCCGGGAGTTCGGTGCCCCAGCCGGACGCTGCGGCGGGCAGGACGAGCAGGGCGCCGACGGCGGGTGCGATGCCGACGACCGATTCCAGGGACAGGTCGAACTTGCCGGTGATCAGCACGAGGGATTCGGCGAGCACGACCATCGCGAGGGCGGCGGAGGCGCCGAGGATCGAGATCAGGTTGCGCTCGGTGAGGAACGAGTCGTTGACGATCGCGCCGAGCACGAGGAGCAGCAACAGGGCGGGCACGAGGGCGAGTTCACGGGCGCGGCGGAGCAGGACGGCCTTGGCGGCGCGCGGGTCGGTGGCGCGCGCGGGCGCGAGCGGCGGGGCCGCCTTGGTGTCAGCCATGGTCCACTCCTTCGATGGAGGCGATGAGCTCGTGGTCGCGCCAGCCCGCCGGGTGCTCGGCGACGACACGGCCGTGGAAGAGGACGAGGACCCGGTCGCAGCGCCTGAGGTCGTCGAGTTCGTCGGAGACGACCAGCACGGCGGTGCCGTCCTCGCGGGCGCTGTCCACCCGGGCCAGCAGCGACTCCTTGGACTTCACGTCGACGCCCGCGGTCGGGTTGACGAGGACGAGGAGCCGTGGGTCGGAGGCGAGGGCGCGGGCCATGACGACCTTCTGCGCGTTGCCGCCGGACAGGTCCGAGACGGGCTGGTCGGGGCCCTCCGCGTGGATGTCGAGGCGTTCGATCAGCGCCGTGGCGACACCGCGCTTGCGGTCGGTGCCGACGAACCCGAACCGGCCGAGCCGGTCCAGGACGCTGAGGGTGGCGTTGTCGCCGATGGACATGCCGAAGACCAGCCCCTCGTCGTGCCGGTCGCGGGGGACGAAGCCGACACCGGCCTTCAGCGCGGCCTGGACGTCCCCGAACGGCAGCGGGGCGCCGTCGATCCGGGCCGTCCCGCTGGTGGGGGTGTGCAGTCCGGTGAACGACTCGGCGAGTTCGATCTTGCCGCTGGCGCTGGATCCGGCGAGTCCGACGACCTCGCCGCGGCGGACGGTGAGGTCGACGTCCTCGTACGCCGGCGAGGTGAGGCCGTGGACGTCGAGGAGGACGGGTCCGGAGGCGGCGACGGTCCGCAGCCGCTCGGCCTGTTCGGCGATCGTCTCCCCCGCCATGGCCTCCACCAGGGCCTGGCGGGGCAGGTCGGCGACCGGCGCGGTGGTGATCCAGCGGGCGTCGCGCAGGACCGTGACGGCCTGGCAGACCTCGTAGACCTCCTGGAGGTGGTGGGAGATGAACAGGAAGGTGACGCCCGAGTCCTGAAGGGCGCGCATGCGCGTGAACAGCCGCTCGATCTCGCGGTTGTCGAGCTGGGCGGTGGGTTCGTCGAGGATGATGAAGCGGGCGCCGAAGCTCAGGGCCCGGGCGATCTCCACCATCTGCCGGTCCTCGACCTTGAGGTCGGCGGTGCGGGCGCCGGGATCGACGCGCACGTCCCAGGTGTCGAGGAGCCGGGCCGCCTCGGTCTGCAGGCGGCGCCAGCTGATGAACCCGCGCCGGAGCGGCTGCCGGTTGATGAACAGGTTCTCGGCGACGGTCAGTTCGGGGACGACCGTCGGGTGCTGGTAGACGCAGGCGACCTTGCGGCGCCAGGCGTCGCGGTCGGTGAGCGGGGGCGCGGGGTCGCCGTCGAAGCGGACGGTGCCCTCGTCCGGGGCCTGAAGGCCGGTGAGGATCCTGACGAGGGTCGACTTGCCTGCGCCGTTGCGCCCGACGAGGGCGTGGGACTCGCCGGGCATGACGGTGAGCTGCCCGTCGGCGAGGGCGGTGGTGGGGCCGTACCGCTTGACGACGCCCCGCGCTTCAGCCAGTGGGGTGCGTGGGGTGTTCATTCGACCGTGTTGCCCCAGAGCTTGGGGTCGTCGACGTTGTCCTTCGTCACCAGCGGCGCGGGCAGCTGGTCCTCCAGGATGCCGCTGGGCAGTCTGACGATGGTCGAGTCGTGGTCCGTCGGGCCGGGCTTGAACGTCTTCCCCTGCATCGCCGCCTTGATGTAGTACATGCCGTACTTGGCGTAGGCGTCGGCGGGCTGGGAGACGGTCGCGTCGATCTCGCCCTTGCGGATCGCGTCGAACTCCTGCGGGATGCCGTCGTTGGAGACGATGGCGATGTGCCCCGGCTGCCCGGCCTTCTTCAGCATCCCCTTGGACTTGAGGGTCTGGAGGGTGGGCGCGAGGTAGACGCCGCCCGCCTGCATGTAGATGCCCTTGATGTCGGGGTTGGCGTTGAGGAGGGTGTCGAGTTTCGACGCCGCCGCGTCGGACTCCCACTTGGCGGGGATCTCCAGGACCTTCAGCTTCGGGAAGTTCTTCTTCACGCAGGAGCGGAACGCCTCGGAGCGGTCGCGGCCGTTGACCGAGGCCAGGTCGCCCATGATCTGCACGACCTTGCCGGAGGTGATGTGCTCGCCGAGGTACTGGCAGGCCTTCTCCCCGTACGCCACGTTGTTCGCCCGGACCACCATCGCGACCTTGCCCTTGTCGGGCGCCACGTCCACCGCGACGACCGGCACGCCCTTGCGCTCGGCCTGGTCGAGGCCCGCCTCGATGGCGGCGCTGTCCAGCGGCGCGACGACCAGGCCCTTGACGCCCTGGTTGAGCTGGTTGTTGATGTCGGTGATCTGCTGCGAGGGATCGCTGTTGGAGTTGACGGTCTTCATCGCGTCCACACCCTCGGACTTCGCCATCTTCGGCACGTAGTCGTTGTACGACTGCCAGAACGGCGAGGTCAGCAGGGGCAGGACGACCCCGACCTTGCCGCTGCCGTCACCGCCGCCGGCACTGGAGGCGCCGGTGTCCTTGGTGCTGCCGCACGCGGCGAGCAGGAGGGAGGCGCCGGCGGCCAGGGCCACCGTGCCAACGATCCGGGACCTGCTCCGCTTGCGGGCTGTGCTTCCGGGCATCTGAGGCCCTCCCATCGACCGGTCTTCCAGCAGATGCCCGCATACTTATCAGACCACTCCCCCGCCGGAACACCCCACGGCGCCAGATTTTCGCGCTCTTGGCGCATAGTGGTCCGACCACATCGCCGATTAGACTGCGCCGCAGCCGGTGATCGGAGGAATGGCGTGGACGACGAGACAGCCCCGCAGAAGGGCACCGTGACGCAGCGCGCCATCGAGCGGATCAAGGCGATGATCGGCGAGGGCCGGCTGGAGCCGGGCCAGCGCCTGCCGACCGAACGTGACCTGGCCGCGCAGCTCGGCATGTCCCGCAGTTCGATGCGGGAGGCGATCCGCGCGCTCACGGTGCTGGGTGTGCTGGAGGCCCGGCACGGATCGGGCATCTACGTCACACAGTTGGAGGCCGGCGACCTGCTGGAGACCTTCGGGGTCGTGGCGGACCTGTCGCGCGGCCCGCGTCTGGTGGAGCTGCTGGAGATCCGCCGGATCCTGGAGTCGACGGCGACGGCACTGGCCGCGGCCCGGATCACCGCGGACCAGCTGGGCGAGGTCGAGAAGCACCTGGCGGCGATGAACGCCACGGACGATCCGGAGGAGATCCTCGCCCACGACCTGGCCTTCCACCGTGAGATCGCGATGGCCGCGGGCAACGAGACGATGGCCGCGATCCTGGAGGGCCTGTCGTCGCGGACGTTCCGCGCCCGCGTCTGGCGCGGCTACCAGGAGGAGGGCGCCTTCGCCCGCACCCGCCGCGAACACGCCGCGATCCACCGCGCCCTGGCCGCCCGCGACCCGGAGGCGGCCCGCGCGGCGGCGGCCGCGCACGTGGGCGAGGTGGAGGAGTGGCTGCGGGCACAGCTCGGGCCCTAGGGAGTGTCCGGGAACAGTACCCAGGGCCCGGTGTGCGGCCGCTACTTGAACTGACCGGGCTGGTAGTCGCCCGCCGGCTGCTGGAGGACGACGTTCAGCCGGTTCGCCGTGTTCATGAAGGCGATCAGGGTCACCAGGGCGACGAGCTGCTCCTCGTCGTAGTGCTTGGCGGCCCGCTCCCACACCTCGTCCGGCACCCCGCCGGCGCCGTCCGCGATCCGCGTCGCCTGCTCGGCCAGCTCCAGTGCGGCGCGCTCGGCCTCGGTGTAGACCGTGGCCTCCCGCCACGCGGCGACCAGGTTGACGCGCACGGAGGTCTCACCCGCCGCCGCGGCCTCCTTGGTGTGCATGTCGATGCAGACCGCGCAGCCGTTGATCTGGCTCACCCGGAGCGAGACCAGCTCCCGGGTGGCGGCCGGCAGCGGAGACTCCACGACCAGCCGCCCCAGGGACATGAACTGCTTGATGACCTTGGCGGCGCTCGGGATGGCGAAGACGTCCAGACGCGCGTTCATGGTGAACTCCTGTGTCGTTGTCGATGCTTACGCCCTTATGAGCCGGCGGCTCGGCCCGATGTGACATCGAGGAATGTGACGTGCGTCTCTCGCAGGGCGACAATGGGCCGTATGCGACTGCGGGGCACGGCCTGGGTCACCGCCGGACTGCTGGCGGCCGTCGCGATCGGCTGTACCGGCGGCGGGGACGAAAGCGCGCCCGAGGCGTCGCCCAAGTCCACCCGGGCCGGGAACGAGCGGCCTCGCACCACGCCCTCCCCCACCCCGGCCGATCCCGTTTCCCTGCCGGCCCTGATGCAGCGGAAGCACACCGGCTCCGGCCTGCGGCTCGGGAACGTGCTCGACCGGACCTCCGCCTACACCCGCTACGCGGTCACGTACGAGGCGAACGGTCTGACCATCTCCGGGATCATGAACATCCCGGAGGGCAAGGGCCCGTTCCCGGCGCTGGTGCTGGCGCACGGGTACATCGACCCGGACGTCTATTTCAGCGGCCAGGGCATGCCCCGGGAGCAGGACCGCCTGGCCCGCAGCGGCTATGTCGTGCTGCACACCGACTACCGCAACCACGCCCGCTCCGACGACGACCCGGACAACGACGTGGACCTCCGCCTCGGCTACACCGAGGACGTCATCGGCGCGGCCCTGGCCCTGCGCGACTCCGGGCGGCCGGAGATCGACGGCGACCGGATCGGCCTGTTCGGCCGGTCGATGGGTGGCGGGGTCGTGTACAACACCCTGGTCGTGGCGCCCGGCCTGTTCGACGCCGCGGTGGTGTACGCGCCGGTGAGCGCCCGCCCGGAGGAGAACATCGACCACTTCCAGCGGCCCGACGGCGATCCCCTCGTGGCAGAGATCGAGGAGAAGCACGGCACGCCGGAGGAGAACCCGGCCTTCTGGCGCGCCGTGTCGCCCCTGACGTACGCCGACCGCGTCACCGAACCCCTGCTGATCCAGCACGGCACGGCGGACGACACCTGCCCCCTCACCTGGTCACGCGAGGTCGCCGCCGCGTTCGAGAAGGCGGGCGAGGACGTGGAACTGCGCACCCACGCAGGCGAGGGCCACACCTTCGGGCCGCGGTGGCCGGCCTCGATGGACCTCACCGAGGCCTTCTTCGCACGCCACTTGCGCTGAACGGCTCGGATCATCCGGCTGCCGAGGGCCTCGACGTGCGCCCCCGGCCGGTGCAGAGTTCTCTACGTACTCGCCAGTAAGCCCGTCCTTCCACGCCGAGGAGCCTCCGTGACCACCTGGGCCGGCCGCACCGCCGCCGAGATATCCGCCGCCGTACGCGAGAAGCGGGTCAGCCCGCGCGAGGTGGCCGCCGAGCACCTCGCGCGGATCGAGCGGCTCGACGGCCGTGTCGGGGCTTTCCGCACCGTGCGCGCCGAGGCGGCGCTGGCCGAGGCCGACGAAGTGGCCGCACGCGGCGACTTCGACCGTCTGCCCCTGGCCGGGGTGCCCGTGGCCGTCAAGGACAACCTCGCCGTGCGCGGCGAGTCCACCCGCGTCGGCTCGGCCGCGACTCCCGACACTCCGGCCGCTCAGGACCATGTGACGGTGGCCCGGCTGCGGGCGGCGGGCGCGGTGGTCGTGGGTCTGACGAACGTGCCCGAGCTGTGCGTCTTCGGCACGACGGACGGCGTGCTGGGCATCGCCCGCAACCCCTGGGACCCGACGCGCTCGGCGGGCGGCTCGTCGGGCGGCAGTGCCGCCGCGGTCGCCGCCGGGATGGTGCCGATCGCCCTCGGCAACGACGGCATGGGCTCGCTGCGCATACCCGCCGCCAACTGCGGCCTCGTCACCATCAAACCGGGACACGGAGTGGTCCCGGCGGGTGACGGTGACGGAGGCTGGTTCGGCCTGTCGGAGAACGGACCCCTCGCCACGACCGTCGAGGACGCCCGTCTGATGCTCTCGGTGCTCGCGGACGACGAGCCCGCCCTCCGCGCCGAGCCCGGCCCCCTCAGGGTCGCCGTGTCGCTGCGCAGTCCGGTCGCCGGCGTCACCATCAGCCGGCCCTACGCGGCGGCCGCACGGGAGGCGGCCGGGGTGCTGATGAAGGCGGGCCACCAGGTCCGGCGCGCCGACCCGCCCTACCCGATGTCGCTCGCCACGACCTCACTGGTCCACTGGACGGCCGGCACCGCCGCGGACGCCCAGCACCTCGACGCACGTCTGCTCACCCGGCGCACCCGGACCCACGCGAGACTCGGCCGACTCGTCATGGGCAGGGTGCGCTCCGGGACGGCCCGGGAGCAACTGCGCCGGCGGCTGGAGCCGTTCTTCACCGAGTACGACGTGCTGCTCACGCCCGCGCTCGCCCGCCGCTCCCCCAAGGCCGCGCCCTGGCACGAGCGGAGCTGGCTGAGCAACCTCCTGGCGAACACGAACTACTCGCCCTTGACGCCCCCGTGGAACCTGACCGGCTGGCCCGCGATGTCGGTCCCCTGCGGAACCCTCCCCTCCGGCGCCCCCTGTGCCGTGCAGCTGGTGGGACGCCCCGGTACGGAGTACCAACTCCTGGAATTGGCCCAGCAGTTGCAGGAACGTAATCCGTGGCGGCGTACGGCGCCGATGAACTAGAGTCGGCCGGGTGACTGCCGGGTCGGCCGTAGGCCATGCACGAGTGAGGCGCCCGGCCTCGGAGTGAGCGCGGCGGGGGTGACCCCGCCCGGGCCCGCCCGAGAGCCGGAGGGGGCACGAGCCCCACCTCCCGTCTCCGTGTCCTCATCCCCTCGCGCCCGCTGCGGCGCTTCACCACGGATCCCGAGACCCGGAGACCTTTCAGACTCATGTCCCACGCACAGCACACGCCCGAACTTCCGGCCACCGTCGCCCGCCTCGACCACACCGTCGTCTTCTCCTCGGACCGCCAGCTGTCGGCCGAGTTCCTGGCGGCGGTCCTGGGTCTGAAGGTGGGCGCCCCCTTCGGACCCTTCCTGCCCGTCGACCTGGGCAACGGCGTGACCCTCGACTACTACGAGAAGCGCGACGAGCCGATCCAGGGGCAGCACTACGCGTTCCTCGTGCCCGAGGAGCAGTTCGACATCATGATCGCCCGGCTGGAGGCGCTGGGGGTCACCTACTACGCCGACCCGAGTCACACCGAGCCCGGCCGGGTCAACGACCTCTTCGGCGGCCGGGGCGCCTACTTCGACGACCCGGACGGCCACAACATGGAGATCATGACCCGGCCGTACGTCCGTCCCTGACGGCCGCGCGGGGGACCGTCCTGCCGACCACCCAGTGGTGTTTGCCGAGGCGCCGGCTCCGCTCGAATCCGTGACTCTCGAACAGCGCCACCGTGCCGGTGTACAGGAACGACGGAGAGACCGACCGGCCCTCGGCGTCCTCGGGGTAGCCCTCCACGGTTCCGCCGCCGAGGCGTGCGATCTCCCGGAGGGCCCCGCCGAGGGCGGCGGATGCCACGCCCTGCCGTCGGTGGGCGCGATCGACGAAGAAGCAGGTGATCCGCCAGTCGGGAGGGGTCCCGAGGTCCTTCTCGTAGGCACGCCGGTGTTTGATGCGGGGCAGTTCCGGCGTCGGCCCGAACTGGCACCAGCCGACGCAGTCCCGGCCGTCGTAGACGAGGGCGGCGTGCGCGTCGCCCTCACGGACGCGGCTCTCCTTCCGGGCGCGGTTCTCTTCGGGACGCTTGGTGCGGCTCAGGCCCTCGGGGTGGAAGGCCATGCACCAGCAGCCGCCCCACACGCCCCTGTGCCGCTCGACCAGAGCTGCGAAGTCCGGCCAGCTGCCCGTGTCCAGAGGCCTCACCCGAAAGCCGGCCATGGAGCCCTCCGATGTCCTGATGCTCTAAAGCGCCCGGTACATGATGTGCAGCCCCACGAGGCCGTGCCGGGGATGCTCGAACGCGTCGGGCACCGTACCGAGGATCGTGAAACCCAGTGAGGTCCACAGCTTCACGGCCGGGTTGGTCTCGACGACGGCGTTGAACACCATGCCCCGGTAGCCGGCGGCCGTGGCCTCGGTCAGGAGGTGTTCGGCCAGGGCGCGGCCGTAGCCCCGCCCGCCCTGGGCCGGGTCGACCATGAAGCCGGCGTTGGCGATACGGGCGGCGGGCCCGCCGTAGTTGGGGGTGAGGTACGCGGAGGCGACGACACGGCCGCCGTCGTCCTCGACGACATAGACGCGTTTCGCCGGATTCATCCACAGGACCCGGGCTTCCTCCTCGGAGGTGCCCGGGTCCCATGCGTAGGTCTCGCCCGCGGCGACGATGCGGTGCCAGAACGGCCAGATGTGCGGCCAGTCGTCAGCCGCTGCTTCCCTGATCAGCATGGACGCGAGTCTGGCACGCCCCTGTGCGCGCGAACGCGGAGGGGCCGCGCCCGGTCAGTCGACGCTGGGCAGGATGTGGGGCTCGGCGAGGTCCTCCTCATAGCCCGCGAGGCGGATGGGGGCCGACCGGGCCCACACGTCGAGGCTGCCGAGTTCGTCGGACCGGCGGCCCTTGCGCTCCGTGCGTTCCTTGGGGCGTTGCTCGCGATTCGTCTTCTCCGGTGTCACCGCGCACTCCTTATGTGTCGGTCACCCTCGGGACGTATGCGCCGTCCTGCTCTGCGCCTGACGCCCGCTCGGGTCTGATGCCAAATGCAGTTCGGACGCGGTGGCGCCGGTAACTCGCGGGAGCGCAGGCCGTGGTGTACCGGCTAGTCCCATGACGGACCGTGGGTGTGGGTCCCGTCCTGCTGTCCGTCCGCCTCAGGTTAACCAAATGAGCGGCACCCCGCTCGATGGGGCTGAAAACAAGCGGTAACGATCGCGCGTCATCCCGTGTTCAGCTCGGGTTTACGCACCGATTTGCCCACGGTAGGACGTTTTGCGGCTCACCCGAACGGGGTAGACCCGCACCGGCGTTTTCCAGACGTCGGCCGGGAAGCCGGGAAGCCCTACCACTTGCCCGGGGCGTAGTCCTTCAGAAAGACGCCGTACAGATCCTCCCCGGCCTCGCCCCGGACGATCGGGTCGTACACCCGGGCCGCACCGTCGACCAGGTCCAGCGGCGCGTGGAACCCGGCCTCCGCGAGCCGCAGCTTGTCGTAGTGCGGCCGCTCGTCCGTGATCCAGCCCGTGTCGACCGAGGTCATCAGGATCCCGTCGGTCTCGAACATCTCCTGCGCACTGGTCCGCGTCACCATGTTCATCGCGGCCTTCGCGGCGTTGGTGTTCGGATGCCCCGCGCCCTTGTAGCCGCGGCCGAACACGCCCTCCATCGCCGAGACGTTCACGACGTACGCGCGTCCGCTCGCCGCCTTCTTCGCGGCATCGGCCATGACCGGGCGGAGCCGGCTGATGAGGATGAACGGCGCCGTGTAGTTGCACAGCTGGGTCTCCAGCAACTCCACCGGGGAGATCTGCTCGATCGTCTGCACCCAGGTGTTGGAGTCGACGACGTCGGGGACCAGTCCGCCCGCGTCGATCGCCGTGCCGTCGAGGTGCCGTTCGACGCTGGCGTTGCCCGCGACCAGGGCGAGGTCGGCGACCTGCTGGGCATCGAGGCCGCTGGTGCCCAGGGGCAGCGCGGCCAGGCCGTCGACCGCGCCGGAGTTGAACGCGCCGATGACGTGGTGGGCGGGCAGCTCACCGGCGGGCAGCGGGGCGCTCTCGCCCTCGACCAGCGCCGCGTAGGCGGAAGGCAGGCGGCGTACGGTCTGGGTCGCGTTGTTGACGAGGATGTCGAGCGGGCCCGCCTCGGCGACCTGCTCCGCCAGGGCCACGGCCTGGGCCGGGTCGCGCAGGTCGATGCCGACGACCTCCAGTCGGTGGATCCAGTCCGCCGAGTCGTCCATCGCCTTGAAGCGGCGGATGGCATCCTTGGGGAAGCGCGTGGTGATCGTGGTGTGGGCGCCGTCGCGCAGCAGCCTGAGCGCGATGTACATGCCGATCTTGGCGCGGCCGCCGGTGAGCAGGGCGCGCTTGCCGCTGAGGTCGGCGCGGACGTCGCGCTTCTCGCGGTTCACGCGGGCGCAGTCCGGACAGAGCTGGTGGTAGAAGTAGTCGACTTCCACGTACCGGGTCTTGCAGGTGTAGCAGGAGCGCGGGCGCTGGAGTATCCCCGCGATCCGGCCCTCCTCGGTGCGCGAGGAGGGCAGCAGGCCCTCGGTCTCGTCGTCGATGCGCTGGGCGGAGCCGGTCGCCGTGGCCTCCGTGACCGCCTTGTCGTGGGCGGTCTTGGCGGCCCGGCGCTCCTGGCGGCGGCGCTGCTTGACCGTGCGGTAGACGCCCGCGGTGGCCCGGCGCACGGCGACGGCGTCCGGGTGGTCGATCTCCAGCTTGTCGAGTTCCTCGAGCACGCTGAGGCAGACGGCCAGCCGCTCCGGGTCGATGCCGGGTCCGTACGAGAGCCCGCTCGCCTCGTCCATGGCCTGCGGGCCGTCCTCTGTCACCGTCATCGCCGCTGTCGTTCCCTGCTCTGCCGTGGTGGCGCGCCGGCCGCGCCCGCTTTCGAAGGGCGAATTTTACGCGAGTGGCGGGCCATACCGCCAAACCCGGCCGATTCAGGGCCGGCAGGCGGTGATCAGCGTGCGCACCTCCTCCGTGACGGCCGCGGCGAGCCGGTCGAGATCCGGCACGGCATGGCCGTCGGCGACGAGCCCGTAGTGGACGCTCCCCCGGTACGTCGAGACCGCCACCGCCAGGGAGTGTCCCGGGGCCAGCGGGGCGAACGGGAAGACGGCGGTGAGCGGGTTGCCGCCGAGCTTCAGGCCGAGGCTGGGCAGGGGCACGCTGGTGACCAGGATGTCGAACCAGAGCCGGGCCGCCTGGCCGACCAGGGGTCCGCCCAGCCGGTGGGCCAGGGCCGGGACGTGGTCGGCGAGCAGGGCGACGGCACCCGCGCCCCGGTTGGGGCCGGCGTCCTTGTTGCGGTCCATGGCGGTGCGGACCGAGGCGAGGCGGGCCAGCGGGTCCGGGTCGTCCACCGGGAGCCGTATCAGGTACCCGGAGAGCCGGTTGCCCTGCGGGTAGGCGGTGCGCGGGCGGCGCTTGGAGACGGGGATCAGGGCACGGGGCGCGACGTCCTCGCTGCCGTCGCCGCGCTCGTCGAGCCAGCGGCGCAGCGCGCCCGCGACGACCGCGATCAGGACGTCGTTGACGGTGCCGCCGACGGTCTTGCGGACGCGGTGCACGTCGTCGATGTCGAGCAGCACTCCGGCGGTGCGGCGGGTGCCGCTCGGCTCGCAGGTGAGCGCGGGGGCGGAGCGCACGTCGAGGGAGGAGCGGGCGACGGAGGCGCCGATGTCGAGGGCCCGGGCGGCGTCGGACAGGGCGCCGCGCACCATCCCCGGCAGCTCGCGCACGTCGGGCACCAGGCCGCGCGGGGGCTCGGCCGGGCGGGGCCGGGGCGTAGGCATGTCCATGGGGTCCATGACGCCCGCGGCGAGGGTCAGCGCCCGCAGCCCGTCGGCCAGGGCGTGGTGGAACTTGAACAGCACCGCGAAGGAGACCCCGTCCTCGCCGGGCAGCACGTGGGCCTCCCACGGCGGCCGGCCACGCTCCAGCGGACGTCCCATGAGCCGGCCCGCGACCGTGTGGAAGTCGGCGGTCGGGGCGTGCAGCCGCACATGGTTCAGGGGGTCGAAGTCCGGGTCGGGTTCGCGGGCGGCGCCGCCGAAGGCGAGGGGCCGGCGCAGCGCGGCGGGCAGCGGCTGCCAGACGTTGCGGATGCGCATCCGCAGTCCGGGCACGCCGGCGGCGCGGGCCGCGAGCAGATCGGCCGCGTGGGCGCCGGCGGCGGGCGAGTGAGCCGAGAAGATCCCGAGCGCGCCGAGGTGCATCGGGTTGTCCGCGGACTCGATGTTCCAGAACGCCAGGTCGAGAGGAGCGAGCAGGTCAGCAGTCAAGGGCTTGCCTCGCGTCGACGACGGGTGGGCCAGCAGTCAATCGCCCCCAGCCGATTACGGTCAAGTACGATCAGGCTACGTACAGTTAACAGCAGATTAAGTCCCGCCCCGATGAAAGGGGCGGGACTTATGGTGCATGTGAGGTCAGTTCAGCACAGGACGCGGCGCCGGGCACCCCGTGGGAGTCACCCGGGAGGCGTCACGGATCAGCGCCTCGTGGGCCGCCTTCAGCCGGGCGGTGTCCGGTTTGAGCACGGCCCGGTCGTAGGTCAGGAAGCCGTTCAGCTCGCCCTCGACATCCGCGATCTGGGTGTAGACGGCCCCGTTGCTGCCCCGGCAGACCAGTGCCCGGACCTCGTCCAGCTTCGCCAGGTAGTCGTCCGTGTAGGTGGCCGGGTCGACGTCGACGTACGACTGCTGCACCGACCAGGCGTGGCCGGGCACCGCGAGGCCCAGGCCGCCGTACTCGCCGCTGACCAGGGCGCGCTCGCCGTCGGGGCGGGGCGGCAGGGCCGGGCTCGGGTAGCCGTGCTCGTCCATGATGTCGCCGGTGCCGCCGTCGGCGCCGAGGTTCAGCCCGGACTGGCCGTTGACCAGGCGGGTGGGGTCCCACGCCTTGGCCTGCTCGGCGACCCGGCCCACATCGTACTGGCCCCAGCCCTCGTTGAAGGTCACCCACATGACGACCGACGGACTGCTGACGTGCTCGTCGATCATCTCCTTCAGCTCGCGCTCGTAGCGCGCGCGGGAGGCGGGGCTCGGGTTCACCCCGGCCGTCATCGCGGGCATGTCCTGCCACACCAGCAGCCCGAGCCGGTCGGCCCAGTGGAACCAGCGGTCCGGCTCGACCTTGATGTGCTTGCGGACGGAGTTGAAGCCGAGCCGCTTGTGCGCTTTCAGGTCGTAGGCGAGGGCCTCGTCGGTGGGCGCGGTGTGCAGGCCGTCCGGCCAGAAGCCCTGGTCGAGGGTGGCCATCATGAAGACCGGCTCCCCGTTGAGGACCGTGCGCGGGACGCCGTTGACCTTCTCGACGGCGATGGAGCGCATCCCGAAGTAGCTGCCGACGCGGTCGGCTCCGACCTTCACCTTCAGGCCGTAGAGGAACGGGTCGTCGGGCGACCACAGGTGCGGGTCACGGACGGTGAGTGTCAGCGGGCTGCCGGTGCGGCCGCTCGCCGTGGCCACCTCGCGCCGGCCGTCGTACGCCGTCGCCGTGATCGGTACGCCGTCCCGGACGCCCCGGGCCTGAACGGTCAGCTTCTCGCCGGCCACGTCGGGGACGAGCTTGAGGGAGTCGACGTGGTCGCGGGCCACCGGCTCCATCCAGACCGTCTGCCAGATGCCGGAGGAGGGGGTGTACCAGATGCCGCTGGGGTCCAGGCGCTGCTTGCCGAGCGGCGGGTTCTCGCCGGAGGCGGCGTCGGTCGGGTCGTGGACGCCGACGATGAGCTCCTGGGTGCGGCCGGGCTTGAGCGCGTCGGTGATGTCGGCGCTGAACTTGTCGTAGCCGCCCTCGTGCTCGGCGACCTTCGTGCCGTTGACGTACACCTCGGACCGCCAGTCGACGGCGCCGAAGTTGAGCTTGAGCCGCTTGCCGGAGCCGATCCGCCAGTCGGCGGGGACGGTGAAGGTGCGGCGGTACCACATGCGGTCCTCGTGCCGTTCGATGCCGGAGAGCTGGGACTCCACCGGGTACGGGACGAGGATGCGCTCCTTCAGCGTCCTGCCCACGGGCGGCTGCTCGCCCGGCTCGGCGGCGGCGAACTGCCAGCGGCCGTTGAGATTGCGCCAGGCGTCCCGGGTCAGCTGCGGGCGCGGGTACTCCGGGAGGGCGTTGCCGGGTCCTACCTCGTCGGCCCAGCGGGTGCGCAGCTGGTGGGTCGAGCGGTTGGGGCCGCTGGTCCAGAACTCCTTGACAACGTTGCCGTCGGCGTCGGTGAGGCCGCCCTGCCCGTCGTAGCGGACGTCGGCGGTGCCGCGGGCCGTGCCGGTCTTGTTACCGACGACCGGCTCCTTCAGGGTGACCAGGAGGGAGGTGGGGTCGGACGGGTCCGGCCGGGCCGCGCCCAGGGGCCATGCGGCGCCGCCGATCACCGCCTTGAGGTGGTCGGTGAAGCTCGCCGGGGGTGCGGCGAGGGGCTGGGCGAAGTCCAGCTTGAGGGTGCGGCCGGTGGACTGGACCGTGGCCGCGAGGGCCCCGTCGTAGTCGAAGCCGTCGGGGAGGCGGAACGCCGACTGCGGGACGGGCTCCTTGCCGCCGCCGGGCTGGATCCAGCGGAGGTGGAGGTTGGAGCCGCCGTAGTGCTCGAAGTACTCGACCTTGATGTCGTAGGGCTTGCCGGCGGTCAGGTCGACGGGCTGTGCGGTCTGTTCGCGGTCCCAGTCGTCGACCCAGTGGTCGATGGCGAGCTGCCCGTCGATCCAGAGGCGGAAGCCGTTGTCGCCGATCACCGACAAGGTGTGGGGGCCGGTCTTCTCGGGGACGAGCTTGCCGGTCCAGCGGACGCTGACGTCGTCGGACTGTCCGGTGGTGAAGGCCAGGCGCGGTTCCAGGTTGTCGAAGTCGAGGTCCTGGTCGAAGGTCGTCGCCTTGAGGGTGTGGAAGTCGAAGGCGCCGGGGGCGGAGTGCGTGTAGTACTCGCCCTTGAGGCCGTGGATCTCGGCCGGGTCGGCCGGGTCGTCCGCGAGGGCGGGTGCCGCAGTCAGGCCGGTGAGGGCGAGGAGCGCGGCGAGCAGTAACGCGAGTCGGGCTCTGAGGCGTCTGGTGCGCACGAAACCTCCATAACAACGTTGTCATGGACAGGAGTTGGCATGACAACATCACGGATTCCGCGCTTCGTCCAGAGGCAGGACAAAGTCCCCCGGCCGCTCCTCGTCAGGTGACCAGCTGCCCCTTCCCGAGAGCGATGACGCCGCCCTTGGACACCGTGTACAGCTCCGCGTCGCGCTCGGGGTTGACGCCGATCGTCGCGCCCGGCGGCACCTCGACGTTCTTGTCGAGCACGGCACCGCGCACCACCGCGCCCCGGCCGATGTGCACGTTGTCGTGCAGCACGGACCCCTGCACGACGGCCCCCGGGTCGACCACCACACCCGGCGACAGCACCGACCGCGTGACCTGCCCGCGGATCAGGCAGCCGGCGCTGATGATGGACTCGCTGGCGATGCCCCCGGCGTTGAAGCGGGCCGGCGAGAGCTGGTACGAGTGCGTGTAGATGGGCCAGCTGCGGTTGAACAGGTTGAAGGCCGGGCGCTCGGCGATCAGGTCCATGTGGGCCTCGTAGTAGGCGTCCAGCGTGCCGACGTCCCGCCAGTAGCCCTGGTCGCGGGTGGTCTCGCCGGGCACGTGGTTGGCGCTGAAGTCGTACAGCGCGGCCTCGCCCCGGTCGGTGAGCTGGGGCAGGATCGAGCCGCCCATGTCGTGCACGGAGTGCTCGTCCTCCGCGTCCCGCTGGAGCGCCTCGATGAGGGCCTTCGTGCTGAAGATGTAGTTGCCCATGGAGGCGAAGACCATCTCGGGGTCGTCGGCCAGGCCGGGCGGGTCCGTGGGCTTCTCCAGGAAGCGCTCCACCGTCTGGCCGTCCGAGCCCGGCGTGATCACGCCGAACGCGGAGGACTCGGTGCGCGGCACCCGGATCCCGGCCACCGTGACGCCCGCTCCGCTGTCGATGTGCTGGGTGAGCATCTGGCGGGGGTCCATGCGGTAGACGTGGTCGGCGCCGAAGACGGCGACGTACTCGGGGCGCTCGTCGTAGATCAGGTTCAGCGACTGCAGGATCGCGTCGGCGCTGCCGAGGTACCAGCGGGGGCCCAGGCGCTGCTGGGCGGGCACGGGCGTGACGTAGTTGCCGAGCAGGCTGGACATCCGCCAGGTGGTGGTGATGTGCCGGTCCAGCGAGTGCGACTTGTACTGCGTCAGGACGCAGATGCGCAGCACGTCGGCGTTCACCAGGTTGGACAGGACGAAGTCGACCAGGCGGTACGTACCGCCGAAGGTCACCGCGGGTTTCGCCCGGTCCGCGGTCAGGGGCATCAGACGCTTGCCCTCTCCGCCCGCCAGCACGATTCCCAGGACCGAAGGACCACCACGACGCATGGCCGCTCCCCTCACGCAGATTTCCCGATGCCTGCCCCTGAGCAGCTCGTACTAAGCCTGTTTCAGGATCTCCTCGTAGAGCCGTACCGTGCGGCGGGCCACCGCGTCCCAGCCGAACTCGCCGACCGCGCGTTCCCGCCCTGCCTCACCCATCCGCCGGGCGGCCGCCGGGTCGCCCAGTACGGAGTCCATGGCCCGGGCGAGTCCCGCCTCGAAGCCGTCGCCGGGCGGGACCAGCAGGCCCGTCCTGCCGTCGTCCACGACCTCGGGGATGCCGCCGACCGCCGAGGCCACCACGGGCGTGCCGCAGGCCATCGCCTCCAGGTTCACGATGCCGAGCGGCTCGTACACCGAGGGGCAGACGAACAGGGCGGCGTGCGTGAGGAGCTGGATCACCTCCGGGCGCGGCAGCATCCTCGGAATCCAGAACACGCCGTCGCGGACCCGGCTCAGCTCCCCGAACAGCTCGCGGAACTCCTGGTCGATCTCCGGCGTGTCCGGCGCGCCCGCGCACAGCACGACCTGCGCGGCCGGGTCGATGTCCCGCACCGCGCGCAGCAGGTGGGGCACGCCCTTCTGGCGGGTGATGCGGCCGACGAACAGCACGTACGGACGGGAGCGGTCGAGGCCGATGCGGTCCAGGGCGTCCGTGCCGTGGTCGGGCCGGTACAGGCTCGTGTCGATGCCGTTGTGGATGACGTGGACCCTCTCCGGGTCCAGGGCCGGGTAGCAGCCGAGGATGTCCTCGCGCATGGCGCCCGACACGGCGACCACCGCGTCGGCGGCCTCGATCGCGGTGCGCTCGGCCCAGCTCGACAGCTCGTAGCCGCCGCCGAGCTGCTCGGCCTTCCAGGGGCGCAGGGGCTCCAGGGAGTGCGCGGTCATCACGTGCGGGATGCCGTAGAGCATCTTGGCGAGGTGGCCGCCGAGGTTGGCGTACCAGGTGTGGGTGTGGACCAGCTCGCGGCCTTCGAGGGCGGCGGCCATGGCCAGGTCGACGGAGAAGGTGCGCAGCGCGTCGTTGGCGCCGTCGAGCGTGGACCAGGGGCGGTGGCGCAGCACGCCGTCGGCGCGGCCCTCGCCCCAGCAGTGCACGTCGAGGTCGACCAGTGGTCTGAGCTCCCGGGCGAGGAACTCCACATGGACACCTGCGCCGCCGTACACATCCGGCGGGTACTCCCGGGTCAGCAGTCCGACGCGCACCCGCAACTCCCTGCTCTCAGCGGCCGTTCCCTTTCATGGTCACCCAGATGGGGCCTGTGGGGAAGAGCGGGGCGGCCGTGTGAAGCAACAGTCACCACACAGGCCCCCGCCGGGCACGCGGTAGTAGAGGCAGCAGCTGCGGCGCCGGAAGGCTGTGCCGGTGAGGGTTCCGGCGCCGGTCAGCAGGGGGTGGGCGAGGAGTTCCGCGGCCAGGGAACGGGCCCGGACGGCGGTGTCCGGACGGCCGTGCCGCCGGGCCCAGCGGTCGAGTTCCCGGGCGGCGCCCGCCAGCGCGGAGGCGGCGTTGCCCCGCAGCAGCCCCGGGGCGAGGCGGTAGTGGGCGCGCAGGGCGGCCGAGAGGGGGTCGAGGTGGCCGTGCAGGATGAGGTCAGCGAGGGTCTGCGCGTTCCCGGGGAGCGGCCGTACGTCCGACAGCCACAGGTCGTCGGGGGTGCCGGCGTCGGCGTCCCAGTGCAGCAGCCGGGGGTCGAGGTCGGGGACACGGCCGTAGAGCGCGGCGCAGCCGAGCGCCACGGACCAGAGGCGGGCCGCGAGTCCCAGGTGGGCCACGGACGCCGCGACGCGAGGCTCCGGGGCGCGCAGGGCGTTCGCGACTTTATCGACGCGGAAAATCAGGGAATTTCCGTACACATCCGGTGACATGGTGGCGTAGGCCTGTGCAAGAGTGGGAAGAGGCCCGGCCGCCGCTCCTCCTGTGCGCAGCACGAAGTAGCCGCCGAGCGGGCGGAGCGCGGCAAGGTCGGGGTCGAGGTCCACGGAGAGCAGTAATACCAAGGCCCCTAGGGGATGCGACCCGGTGACCCCCGACCGGGGCCGCCCACCCTGGGGATGACGGGGGTCCCCTCGTACTCCATCGGCAGTAGGACCCAATGAGTGCTCAGGGACGACGACGGGAAGACCCGGACACGGCAGGGTGTTGGTCATGAAAGCCCACCTTTCGCCGCGCCGGGCCGAGCGCCCCCGCCTGACGCAGAGGAGCAGCCGATGAGCGCCCTCGCGTTGTCCGTCCTGCTGTCCCTCGTGTCCGCGTTCGCCTACGCGGGCGGGGCGATCGTGCAGGAGCGGGTGGCGGAGTCCTCGCCGGACGAGCAGTACGCGCCGCTGCGGCGGCCGGTCTGGTGGGCGGCGGTCGCGCTGAACGGCCTCGGCGGTCTGCTGCACGTGGTGGCGCTGGCGTACGGTCCCCTCAGTCTGGTGCAGCCGCTCGGCGCGCTGACCATCGTGGTGGCGCTGCCGATGGCGGCGCTGTTCGTCGGACGCAAGGCCGGTGCCACGGCGTGGCGGGGCGCGATCATGGCGACGGTGGGGCTCGCGGGTCTGCTGTCCCTGGTCGCCGCGTCCGACGCGCGGTCGCTGGACACGGGCCAGCGGGTGGCCGTGGCCCTGGTCACCGCGGGTGTGGTCGTGGCGCTGATGATCGCCGGCCGGGCCGCGCACCGGCATCCGGCGGTCCGCAGCATGCTGCTGGCGACGGCCTCGGGTATCGCGTTCGGCATGTCCTCGGTGTTCACCAAGACCGTCGCGGTCGACTGGACCGGCGGTGTGTCGGCGGCGGACGTGCCGTCCCTCGCCGTGATCGGCGTCCTGGCCACGGCGGGCATGCTGCTGTCGCAGGCCGCGTACCGGGGTGCCGGCCTGGCGGCCCCGCTGGCCACGCTGACGGTCGTGAACCCGGTGGTGGCGGCCGCGGTCGGCATCACGATGTTCGGCGAAACCTTCCGCTACGGCACGACGGGCACGGCGCTCGCCCTCAGCTGCGGCGTTGTGGCGGCGGGCGGCCTGATCCTGCTGACGACCGAACGACTCACTCACGCCCAGCCGGAGCGTGCGGGGAGTGTCGGGCTGGACGCCGCGACAGGACTGGTTCCCGCGGACACGGGTCTCGGGGCGACGGGGATGCTGCCCGGGCCCGCTGGGGAGCCGGGCGGGAGCGTGCGGGGCCCGCTGGAGACGGTGGGTGTCGAGTCGCGGCGCGTGGGCGCCTTGGCAGAGACGGTGGGTGTCGGGTCCGAGCGTGTGGGTGCCTTGGTCGGGGCCGTGGTTCGCCCGCCCGGAAGCGGAGGCGAGTTGCCCGGCCCGGTGGACGCGTCGCTTCCCGAGACGGTGGACTCGCTGCTTCCCGAGCCCGTGGGCGCCTCGCTGCCCGAGACCGTGGGTGCGCCGCCCGTCGCCGTGCGGGCGCTGCCCAGGGCGATGGGTGCCGAGGTCGGCCGAGGGGCGTCAGGGGACGTGCCGGTGCCTGCGGTCGCCGGTACGGGTGAAGGCGGGGCCGGACCGGACGTCGCGTACGAGAGCGGGGAACGCCCGCTCTCGTACGCTGCCTGCTACGGCATCCCGTACGTGCCGATGCCCACGGTGGACCGGCACCGTACGCGTATCAGATCCTGACGCCGCCGGCCCTCAGGTAGGCGATGGGGTCGACGTCCGAGCCGAAACCGGGCCCCGTCCGCACCTCGAAGTGCAGATGCGGGCCCGAGCTGTTCCCGGTGGAGCCGGAGCGGCCGATGCGCTGGCCCGCGCTCACCGTCTGCCCGTCCCGCACGGAGATCGCCGACAGGTGGGCGTACTGGCTGTAGCGGCCGTCGCCGTGCCGGATGACGACCTGGTAGCCGTACGAGCCGCCCCACCCCGCGCTGACGACACTGCCCGAGGCGACGGCCTTGACGGACGTGCCCGTGGGCACGGGGAAGTCGACGCCGGTGTGGTAGCCCTTCGACCAGGACGAGCCCGCCTTGCGGTAGGGCGTCCCCAAGGAGGCGTTGACGGGGGCGACCAGGCCCTGCCGGGTGGCCGTGGACCGTGCGGCGCGCTCCCTGCTCTCCTCTTTGGAACGGTCCTCGGAACGGTCCTTGGCACGGTCCGGGGCTTTCGATGACGGCTTCTTCGCCGGCTTCTGCGCCGGCTTCTGCGTCGACGGCTCGGCCGACGGGGTCGCGGCCCGCTCGGGCGCGGGGCGCGTCTTCACGGCGCCCTCGCCGCGCAGCGCGAGCCGCTGGCCGGGCACGATCAGATCGGGATCGCCCCCTATGGCCGAGCGGTTGGCGGCGTACAGACCTCGCCAGCCGCCCCGCACCTCCCGCTCCTCCGCGATGCCGGAGAGCGTGTCTCCCCGCACCACCGTGTACATCTCGGCGCTGCCCGCCCGCGACTGCGGCGTGGACTGCGGCCGCACGTCCTCGATGGAGGTCTTCGGCCTCTGCTTCCGGTCTGCCTTCTCGCCCTTCTTCGTGCTCTCGGAGGCCGGCCGGATGTCGGGCTCGGTTCCGCCCCGGGTCAGTCCGGCCCGTACGGAGCACACTGGCCAGGCACCCGGGCCCTGCCCGTCGAGCACCTTCTCGGCGACGGCGATCTGCTGGTCCTTGCTCGCCAGGTCCGCGCGCGCCGCGTAGGCCCGGCCGCCGTAGGCCTCCCAGGTGGACTGGGTGAACTGGAGCCCGCCGTAGAACCCGTTGCCGGTGTTGATGTTCCAGTCGTTGCTCGACTCGCAGGCGGCGACCTTGTTCCAGGTGTCCACGTCCGCCGCCTGGGCGGTGCCGGCTCCCATGAACGGGAGCGCCATGCCCGCGCCGCCCGCCGTGACGGTGAGTGAGGCGCGGTTGATCCTGTTCGGCTGATACCGGCGATGCCGGCCGCGTACGGCCATCGAGAGCCCCCCTAGACATGCGTCAGGAGGGGCAAAAGTAAGCGCTGCGAACCGGCCAGGACAAGGCGGCTATCGGCCGCCCGGTTGCCCAAATGGCCGGGATGAGGCCCCTGTTGCGCGTCGTGCGCCTCGGCGGTGCACCGCGTACGTCACCCGGTGCGCGGGTGCGGCGCGCGCGGGGACGCGCACCTCGGGTGAGTGCGACGGGGGCTCTTGTGCGTATCTGCGGGCGCGACGTCGTACGACCCGCGTGTGCGGACGCAGGAGCGGCACGTCAGGATGGGCGACGGGGGCATGCTGGTGTGCGCTGGTGAACACGCCGGTGGACACCGTCCGCAGCACCGATACCGAGGTCTTTAGGAGCCAACCGAATGAGCAGTACAGCGCAGATCGGCGTCACGGGTCTCGCGGTCATGGGCCGCAACCTCGCCCGCAACTTCGCCCGCAACGGCTACACGGTGGCGGTGCACAACCGGACGCCCTCGCGCACGCGCGCCCTGGTCGAGGAGTTCGGCGGGGAGGGGGAGTTCGTCGCGTGCGAGACCGCCAAGGAGTTCGTGGCCGCGCTGGAGCGGCCGCGGCGGCTGGTCGTGATGGTGAAGGCCGGTGAGCCGACCGACGCGGTGATCCAGGAGTTCGCCCCGCTGCTGGAGCCCGGCGACATGATCATCGACGGCGGCAACGCGCACTTCGCGGACACCCGGCGCCGGGAGCGCGACCTGCGCGAGCAGGGCATCCACTTCGTGGGCATGGGCGTCTCCGGCGGTGAGGAGGGCGCGCTCAACGGGCCGAGCATCATGCCGGGCGGCCCGAAGGAGTCGTACGACTCGCTGGGCCCGATGCTGGAGAAGATCTCGGCCAAGGCGGCCGACGGTTCGCCGTGCGTCTCACACGTCGGTCCGGACGGTGCCGGGCACTTCGTGAAGATGGTGCACAACGGCATCGAGTACGCGGACATGCAGCTCATCGGCGAGGCGTACCAGCTGCTGCGCGATGTCGCCGGGTACTCCCCCGCCCAGATCGCGGAGATCTTCCGCACCTGGAACCAGGGCCGCCTCGACTCGTACCTGATCGAGATCACGGCCGAGGTGCTCTCGCACGTGGACGCGCAGACGGGCGAGCCGTTCGTGGACGTCGTGGTGGACCAGGCCGAGCAGAAGGGCACCGGCCGCTGGACCGTGCAGATCGCGCTCGACCTGGGCGTGCCGGTGTCCGGCATCGCCGAGGCGGTCTTCGCCCGTTCGCTGTCGGGCCACGCGGAGCTGCGGGAGGCCTCGCGCGGGCTGGCCGGCCCGAAGGCGAAGCCGCTCAGCGAGGCGGAGGCCGGGGCCTTCGCCGACCGGGTGGAGCAGGCGCTGTACGCGTCGAAGATCGTGTCGTACACGCAGGGCTTCCACGAGATCGACGCGGCGCGCGACGAGTACGGCTGGGACATCGACCTCGGTGCCGTGTCCGCGCTGTGGCGTGGCGGCTGCATCATCCGCGCGGCCTTCCTGGACCGGATCCGCTCCGCCTACGACACCCGGCCTGACCTGCCGAGCCTGCTGTCGGACGCCACGTTCGCGCAGGAGATCGCGGACGCCCAGGACGACTGGCGCGAGGTGCTGGTCGCGGCCACCCGCCAGGGCGTGCCGACGCCCGGGTTCGCCGCGGCGCTCGCCTACTACGACGCCCTGCGCGCGGAGCGGCTGCCGGCGGCGCTGACGCAGGGGCAGCGGGACTACTTCGGTGCGCACACCTACCGGCGGGTGGACCGGGACGGGTCGTTCCACACGCTGTGGGGCGGGGACCGGTCGGAGGTCTCCGCGTAGGCGCTCCGCGCTGACGGACGGAAACGGTACGGGGCCGGTGGACAGCTGTAACGGCTGTCCACCGGCCCCGTTCTCGTGCGGTTCCCCTGCCGTGCCGCCGCTCAGGAGAGCGGCGGGCCCGGTTCGGGGTTCGGTACGGGTTCCGGTCCCGGCGGGATCGGGGACGGGTCGGGGCCCGGCACCGGGTCGGGGCCCGGGGGTGTCGGCGGGGTCGGCCCTGGTGGAGTCGGACCCGGGGGCGTCGGACCCGGGGGCGTCGGACCCGGGGGCGGGACCGGGGCCGGGGGCGGCGGGGTCGGTTCCGGGCCCGGCGGCGGCTGCGGGTTCGGCACCGGATCGGGGTGCGGCTCCGGGGGCTGGGGCTCGGGGCCCGGCGTCGGCCCCGGCGGCACGGGGTCGGGATACGGATTCGTCATGAGGTCCTCCAGCCAGTCGCTCGACTCCGGCTCTGGACTACTCCCCCGCCTACCCGTCGGCTCCTTCCCCAGTCACCCCCGCGCAGGACGGGGAGGGGCCAGGTGGGGGTAACGGGCGGCGGGGCCGGGCACCGCGTGTCCCGGCTCGGGAGTCCGGATCCGGGAGTCAGAAACGGCCGGGGTGTTCGGCCAGCCAGTCCTTCGCCGCGGTCAGGAGAGCCTGGTCTGCCGGTGGGGCCTCGTCGGGGTGGCGTTCGGACCACTTGGCGACGTAGGGGCAGAGCGGGGCGACGGCGCTGTGCTCGCGGCCGGCGATGCCGTAGAGCTCTCGCGCCAGCGCACCCGCGATGCCCTGGCCCTCGTGGGCCGGTTCGACGATCGTGTGCACGGGCACGAGCGCGCGTTCGGGGCTGTCGAGGACGAAGTACTCGATGCGGCCGACGACTTCACCGCCGGACACCGCCTCCAGGCGGCCCGCCTCGCGGTCGTCGCGGATCACCAGGTCCCTCATATGGACACGCTCCTGTCCCCTGTAAGTCGGTCAGGCCCGGACGGCCTGCGGGCTGCGCTGCTGGTCCGAACCCGGTACCGGCTCGGACGGGTCGGCGCCGAGGTCCACGATCCGGTTGTCACGGTCCACGTGCACGACCCGGGGGGTGAGTGCCCGGGCCTCGGCGTCCGTCACCTGGGCGTAGCTGATGATGATCACCAGATCGCCTGGGTGGACGAGATGGGCGGCGGCCCCGTTGATCCCGACGACGCCGGACCCGCGCTCACCCTCGATGACGTACGTCTCCAGCCGGGCGCCGTTGGTGATGTCCACGATGTGCACGAGCTCGCCGGGCAGCAGGTCGGCGGCGTCGAGCAGGTCGGCGTCGATGGTCACGGATCCCACGTAGTGCAGGTCGGCCTGGGTGACGGTGGCGCGGTGGATCTTGGACTTGAACATGGTGCGCAACATGGAGAAGCTCCCGAATTGTCTGCTCCCTGCCTGCTTCTTGCAGGTCAAGGGCGGTCTTCGGAGCGTACAGCGATTCGCGTGTCCGGTCAGCTGCCCTCAGGTGTTTCAGGACTCACACTGACTTTGATGCCGGAGCGATCGGCGGCAATCTCGCCCGCAAGCTCAGTGGAGCCGGTCACGACGTCGAGGTGGCGGACATCCGTGGCCCCAAGGCTGTCGCGCCCGCCGTGCTCGAGACCGGCGCCCGCGCCGTGACAGTCGAGGAAGACGTCAAGGACAAGGACGCCGTCGTCCTTGCCATCCCCTTCGGAGTGGCGGAGCAGCTGGCCGGCCTGTTCGCCTCCGTCCCTCTCCGAGACGGTGGTCGCCCGCACCTCCACGCGCGGATCGCCCTCGATGAGTAATACCCAGCCGTGGAACGTCCGCATCGTCTCCAGTGCGGCGCAGGACGCCTTGAGCAACGAACTCCTCAAGGCGTATGAGGAAGACCGGCCCCCCGACTTCACCTCCGGATACGGCGAAGGCATCTACCGGGAGCGGTCCCACCAGCAGGCCGGGCCTCCGCCAGAGGCCGACGCCTTCCCTACAGGCAGGATCCGGAGGAGGGACGGCCCGTCAGGGAACCTGGGAGCTCGGCCAGCACCAACACCAACCTGCTGGCTTCGCTGCGACGCCGCGCCGGGACCTGCGGTCGTCGCTCCGGTCGCATGGCGAAGTGCAATCCTAGGTCAGGTTCGGGTGCGTACCCGTATTGGTGCAGGTAGTACGCGATCTGGTCGGACCAGGCCCCCGTCACGGTTGTCCCATGCACGCCTCCACGCCCCAAATCCACGCCACCGCACACACGTTCGCGCAGCGACTCTCCTCCACCCGCCGCGGCGCCCGCCTCGCCCGGCTCCTGGCCGTGGAACGGCTGGCCGCCTGGGACACCTCACCCCGAGTCATCGAGCGGGCGGAACACGTCGTAGCGGAGCTGGCGGCGAACGCGGCGCTGCACGGCCGCGTCCAGGGGTGCGACTTTCTGCTGGCGCTGCCCCTGGACGACATGGCCGGCACCCTGCGCGTCGCGGTGAGCGACATGCGGGGCGAGCGCCGCCCCGCGGTCCCTCCGGAGCGGAGTCCGGACCACGAGTCGGGTCGCGGGCTGCTCCTGGTCGACGCCCTGGCCGACTGCTGGGGCACGGAGCCGTTCCCGCCTTCGGGCAAGACGGTGTGGGCACTGCTGACGCAGTCCCCGCCGCGCGACCGGCCGTTCCCGGAAGTGACCGGACCCGTCGCCTGAGGGCGTCCGGCCGTCACAGCGTCAGGAGGCCCAGTCCGGCAGGCGCGGGTTGCTGACCGCCCCGGGGATGTCGCACCAGGGGCGCAGTTCCTTGTAGGCCTTCGCCTCGTCGTAGGCGGGGTAGGACCCGTACCCGTTGTAGGCCTGGACGAGGGCGATGCACGCGGCCTCCGTCTTCGTGTGCACCGTCCCCGGGTCGAGTTGTTCGGCGCCGTCCGCCGCGGCGCCGTAACAGTTGGCGAGGGTGCCCTGGTCGTCCGTCTGTTCGCCGCTGGCGGCGGCCTTGTCCAGGGCCACGACGGCGTCCGCGCAGTCGCGCGGCATCTCCGTGGCCTCGAAGCCGATTCCCTCGATCAGTTCGTCCACGGCCACCCTGGCGGCCTTGTCGTGCTTCCCATAGGTGTAGAGGAGGTACTTGCTGTACGGCAGCCACCAGACGCGGTGGCTGCTCTTGCGGGAGCCGTCGTAGTCGGGAAGCACATCCGTGCCGAACGTCCAGCTCATGGCCTTCTTACCGCCGACTTCGGTCAGCGGACCGTCCTTCGTGGAGATCACCGACTCGTCCGTGACGGTGTCACTGTCCTCGTTCTCGACGGACCACATGGAGCCGGAGTCCGTCTGACCCTCCTTGATCTGGTCCAGGCCCAGGCTCGGGGAGTACATGACACGCACACCGGTTTCGGGGTCCCCGTGCAGGATGAAGTCGACACTGGTCGCGGCGGTCGTTCCCGAAGTCTCCGAGGTGTCCCAGGACGATCCGGCGTCCGTGTCCTCATCGCCCGACCGGAAGAATTCCAGGTCCGAGTCGGCCGGGAGCGTGACCCGCAGGCCGCCGAAGAGGGCCACCGGTTCCGGCTCCGGTATGGCGGTCTCCTCGGCGCTCGGGGACTCGGACGCGGAGGGTGGCGCGGCGACCGGGTGCCGGCTCGCCGCCGTCCGCTTCGGCTCGGCCGTCGAACCGGTGGCGGGGTGCCCGGCGGGGCCTGCGGTCCCGCTGTTACCGACCGCCACGGCACCGGCCACGACGCCCAGCACCGCGGCGGCGGACACCGTGCAGAGGACGACCCGGCGACTTCGCGTTCGGCGCCCGGCAGGTGCGGCCCCCGAGGCGGCGGGAGGCGGTGCCGGAGCTTGAGATGACGGGGCGACCGGGGGAGCGTCCCGGCGTACGTCCCGCACGGTCGGCGAGAGCGCCGGCTCTCCGGACGCCTGCGGAGCAGGGGGCTCCGAGGGTTCCGGAGGAGCGGCGGTCTCCGCATCGTCCACGGGCCCTTTGCGCGCGGGTTTCTGACCGCCCACAGGCCCTCTACTCTACCCGCAGGGTCCTCGTCGGCGGAAGGCTCGGCGGGCGGGGGCACGTTCCAGCGCATGCGGTCCAGGGGCACGGTGACGGCGGATTCGGCCCGTTCGAAGGACCGGGTGTAGGCCATGGTCGGGAAGACGGCGGTCCCCGTCGGCCCGTACACGGCGGCCGCCCGCTCGACGATCTCCGCAGCGCTCGGCCTCTCCCCGGGGTCCTTGCGCAGGGCGTCACGGACCAGGGGCAGCAGAGCGTCGGGCACACCCTGGAGCGAGGGCGCCGCACTGATGATGCGGTGGTTGATCCCGGTGGGAACTCCGAAAGGGTGGGCCGCTGCCGAGGCGTAGGCGACGAGCAACCCCCAGCAGAAGATGTCGCAGGCCGGAAGCGTGGTGCCGTCGGTGAGCTGCTCCGGTGCCATCCAGCCGGGAGTGCCGGTCGTCACCGATGTCGCGGTGATGGCGGTGGCGTCCAGGTGGTGGGCGATGCCGAAGTCCACGACGTGTGGACCATCGGCCGCCAGGAGAACGTTCGTCGGCTTCAGGTCGCGGTGGGCGACCCCCGCGCCGTGGACGCAGGCCAGCGCGTGGGCGACGGCCGCCGCGAAGGTCAGCAGGTTGTCCGCGCGCAGGGGCCCGGTGTCCCGGACGTGCTGGTGCAAGGTGTTGCCCTGGACGTAGGCGGTCGCCAGCCAGGGCAGCGGGGCGTCGGGGTCGGCGTCGACCAGCGGCACGAGGTATGGGCCGGTGACCTTGCGGAGCGTGGTGGTCTCCCGGCGGAAACGGGCCCGGTGCGCGGGGTCGTCGGCGAAGCCCTGGTGAAGGACCTTCACGGCGAGGGGACGCCCGCTGTCGGGGTCGGTCGCGTAGTAGACCGTGCCCATACCGCCGGTTCCGAGGTGCCGGATCGGCCGGTAGGGGCCGATGCGTTCGGGCAGGTTCACCGGCACGGGACGCTCCTCGGCGCCGGACACGGCCGTACGGCCGATACCGTCCGCCCTCGGATCACACCGCGGATCGCGCTGATGAGTCATGTACCCCCCTGGTGTTCTGCGCCTTCACGTACCGATCGGGACGGTGCGGCGCGGCCGACTTCGGACGTCGGCGAACCTGCGGTCGACCGGCGGCTTCTCTTGCGAGCAGCGGCGGCCGTGCGATGAAGCCCCCCTCATCAGCGGAGACACTCTAATACCGGACTCCGACCGGTGGCAGATAGGCCGTCAGCTCCGTCCGCCTGGGCTCGGCGATCAGTCGGCATCACCACTCGCTCCGCGTCTCGACCCTCCCCGAAGCCCGCACGACCGATCGTACACAGGCCCGCACATCCTCGACGAGTCGGGTCTGTTGACATCGCCAACAGCAGTGCCTCATGCTCCCTTTCAACGCCGTCGCCTGCCGACGGCGTTCCGGTCTTCGCCCGTAGGGGCCTTTCCTGAGTGTCAGGCACAGCCCGGCGTCGGCCGACGTGTTCGCTGAAACGTTTCTGCGAACACTTGAAGCCCGAGGGGGGATTCATGAACTCGCGCAACAGGCCGTCACGCCCGGCCGGCTCCAGACCGCCGCACACGCGCAGGAGAGTGTGGGCCACCGGCGCGGCACTGCTCGCTCTCGGACTCGTGGGCTGCCAGGGGGCCGGTCAGGACGACGCGGACACCGCACGTACGGCCGCCTCGCGGCCCACTCCGACCATCACCGTGACAGCCACCGTCACCACCACCGCCGAGCCCACGCCCGCACCGACGGTCACCAAGACCAAGACGGTCACACGGCCCGGCCCCACCGTCACCGTCACCAAAGCCGCGCAGGCAACCCGATCCGGCGGTGGCGGTGGCGGTGGGGGTGGCACATGCTCCATAGTCTCCAACTCGGGCAACTGCTATCGGGCGGGACAGTTCTGCCGGAACAGCGATCACGGAGCCGCCACCACGACTGCGGGCGGCACCCGGATCACATGCACCTACAGCGCGAACGCCTGGCGCTGGGTCTACTCCTGACAGGACGACGGACGGAACCGCGGCATGGGCTACAAGAACGAAGACGAGATCAAGCGGGCACTGGCAATCGACTCCTGGAGGCACCTCTCCAAGGACAAGATGATCAGGTTCGCGGCGATGATGCCCGACATGAGCACCGAGGTGGCTCTGAAGATCGTCGAGCAGTTCCCCGTTTTCAAGGACTTCGCCAAGGACGTCGTGGGTGCGATGGAGAACGCCTATGCGTCCACCCTCACGGCCAACACGCAGAGCCAGGAGCACTTCCATCGGGCCTGCCAGGAGATAAGGGACATCCTCAAGGGTGAACTCAACAAGGACGACCTGAGCTGGGAAGAGAAGAAGTTCATCATCGAACAGATCCAGGAGACCGGAAGGATGGAGTTCCAGAAGGACAGCGAGAACAAGCAGTTCTTGAGCGTGAACCTCAAGAGGGTGCTGGCGGGCGCCGGTGCCGCACTCGCACTGGGCGTGGCTTTCGTCGGCGGCAAGGTGATGGCCGAAGGCAAGGACAGCCCCGATGACTCCCTGGAGGCCTGACCACCTGATGCCGGCGAGGGGGTGAGGGCCGGGCGCGCCAGGGAAGACGGAGAATAAGTCGTCCCGCCGGCCGAGTGGGCCGGACGGGGCGCCCAAGCGCAGGCCCCGGCACCACGGGGCTTGGAACACGGCTGGTCCCGGCCCACACGGCACAATGGGCACCGTGAGCGACAACAGTACGGATCTGGCCGACCTCCTGGGCACACAGGAGTCCGCCTCCCTTGAGTTCAAGCGCACAGCGAAACGCGAGGGGAAACGCGGGGACGCCATCGGCAACGCGGTCTGCGCCATGGCCAACGACCTGTGCGGCCATGGTGGCGGCGATGTCCTCATCGGTGTGGACGACAAGGGTCAGCCTGTCGACGACGTCGACCTGAGCGACCGGGCACTCCTGCAGCTCACGGAGCTGCGGGACGACGGTCGCATTCTCGACCGCCCGTCGCTCACCGTCGACCGGGCCGTCTTCCGGGGCAAGCCGGTCATCCGGCTCCACGTCGAGGCCTGCGCCACACCACCGGTCCGTTTCGAAGGGGTCGTCTGGGTACGGCCCGGCCCCACCACGCGCAGGGCGAGCCGCGAGGACGAACGCGTGCTGGCGGAGCGCCGTCGTGCCAAGGACATCCCGTTCGACACACGGCCGCTGTCTCTCGCCCGCCTCGACGACCTGGACCTCGACCTGTTCCGGCAGTCCTACCTGCCCTCCATGGTCGCGCCCGAGGTCATCGAGGAGAACGGCCGTCCCGTGGACCTCCAGCTGTCGTCCCTCCACCTGCTGACGCCCGACGGAACGCCCACAGTGCTCGGCCTGCTGACGGTCGGCCTCGACCCCGGGAGCCACATTCCCGGGGGTACCTCCAGTTCGTCCGCTATCAGGGCACGGACCTCGACGCCCCCATCGCCGACGAGCAGGAACTGCGGCAGAACCTGGTCGGGCTGTCGGCCCGGCTCGAACCCCTCCTGCGGAGCAATCTGCGAACCCGCCTCGTCGAGGACGGGTTCCGTGAGACGCCCCGCCCGGACTATCCGCTGGAAGCACTGCGCGAACTCTGCATGAATGCCCTCATGCACCGGAACTACGAGACCTCGTACGCGCCGACCCGCATCGTGTGGTTCGACGACCGCATCGAGGTCACGAACCCCGGTGGGCCTTTCGGGCAGGTACGGGACGACAACTTCGACCGGGTCACCGATTACCGCAATCCTTCCCTGGCCGCCGCGATGAAGGGCCTCGGCTACGTGAACCGGTTCGGCAGGGGCATCGGCCGGGTGAAGAAGGCGCTGGAGACAAACGGAAACCCACCCGCCGAGTTCCAGGTCGACGACGCGTCCTGGGCCGTCGTCATCCGGAGGGCCGCATGACCTCTATCGCGCTGTTCAACAACAAGGGCGGTGTGGGGAAGACGACCCTCACCTACCACCTCGCGCACATGATCAGGCGACTCGGCTTGAGTGTGCTGGCAGTTGATCTCGATCCCCAGGCCAACCTCACCTCGATGTGCCTGGAGGAGACGGAGATCGAAGAGCTGTGGGAGAACTCCTCGGAGCTCATCGACCAGGGCGCGGCCATGGCGGGTCTGCCGGGCACAGGAAGGGTGCGCAGCGGCCAGACGATCGCCGACGCCGTCCGTCCCATCCTGGAGGGGACGGGCGACATCGCGGTCGTCGAGCCCGCGCGGCTCCAACCGGACCTCTGGCTGCTGCCGGGCAGCCTCGACCTGAGCCGCTTCGAGGACAAGCTGTCCAATGAGTGGTCACGGGCCTACGCCGGCGATATCGCGGCCATTCGCACGTCCACGTCGTTCCACCGCATCATCGAGCAGGCGGCGCGCGCCGTGGACGCCGATATCGTGCTGATCGACGTCGGCCCCAACCTGGGGGCCATCAACCGGGCGGCGCTGATCTCCGCCGACACCGTGCTGATGCCGCTGGCCGCGGACCTGTTCTCCCTCAAGGGCTTGAGCAACCTGGGCCCCACGCTGCGCCAGTGGCGCACCGACTGGCAGTCCCTGGTCCTGCCCAGGGTGCCGAAAGGCATTTCCGCTCCCCGCGCGGCCATGCAGCCGCTGGGGTACGTCATCATGCAGCCCGAAATGCGACTCGACAGGCCGGTCAAGGCGTACGAGCGATGGCTCCAGCGCATTCCGTGGGTCTACTCCTCGGCGGTCCTCGGCGAGTCACCGTCCTCGCGTCAGGACGACAGCCATCGCATCGCCACCATGAGGAACTACCGAAGCCTGATGCCCTTGGCGCACGACGCGCGCAAACCCATGTTCGACCTGAAGCCGGCCGACGGTGCACTGGGCAGCACCCAGCAGTACGTGAAGACCTGCTTCAAGGAGTTCAAGGCGCTGTCCGAAGGAGTTCTCGCCAGGGTCGTAGACCTCCCCCGCGATACAGGCGACGCATCGGCGGCTGGTTGACGGTAGCCCTTCGGCGGTTACGTCCAGGCGTATTCGTCCGAAGTCTCCGTTGTCGCCCCAGCGATCCGCCCCGGGCGGTCATCTCACAGACCGGCCCGCTCCAGCAGGATCTTCAACGCCCCCGGCTTGACCTTCTGCACGGACCGCACCTGGCCGAGTTCCAGCTCGTCCCGGCCCACCGGGGCGCGGTACAGAGAGTCCGTGGGCTCGGGCAGCAGGGTCACCTCGACCCGGTAGGAGAAGTCCGGGTCGTCGGGATCCTCCCACGGCTCGTTGTCGACCTCGGCCACCGCGGCGACCGCCGCCTCCGGCTGGCTGAAGAAGAACCACAGGCGGTCGCCCGGGTTCATGCGGTTGCGTCGGCTGAGCCAGAGGTCGAGCTCGGGATCCTCATGTGAGAGGCGGCGGACGGTCTCCTTGTCGGAGGGCTCCCCGTCCAGGGTGTCCCTGTTCGGATTGAGGATGTAGATCCAGTCCTCCACGATCTCCCCTGTCGCCTTGGCCCTCGGCCCTTCCCGAGACGGAAGTCGTCCTGCGGAGTCATGGTGACAGCCGTTCGAGCTACCGCGCAGGAAAGTGCTCAAGCTCAGCTTACGAAATGGCCGTTGCCGCCGGTTCCGGCATGATGGCTCCCATGACGGGTGGGTTGGATGTGCAAGCGGCCGTGGCCAAGTTCGACAGGGGCTCCGTGGCGGATGCCGAGTCGGCCGCCGAGGACGAGCGCAAGCAGGTGCTGGCCCGGTTTCCGCTGGAGGAGTGGGCGGAGCTGCCGCTGGTGCGCTACGCCCTCGGGCAGGGAGAGCCACCCGGGTCGGGGCCGACGTACTGCCGGCTCATGGAGTTCGGCACGCCCCACCTGGGGAGCATCAAGGGCGGCAGTGCCGCGAAGCACATCATGTACCACCACAACTCCGGCGAATGGCGACTGGCCGCTCCGCTGAGAGGGATGGATCCGCAGGGCGCCTGGGCGGAACTGCGAGGACAGTTCGTCCGCGCCTTCGACGCCGTCGGGGCAGGGGACTTCGACGCCTTGGACGACCTCGAAGTGCTGCGCTACGGACCGGCGCTGGTGACGAAGACCCTGGCGACCTACTTCCCTGAGCATTTTCTGCCGATCTACTCGGGGGAACACCTGCGCCGGTTCGCCGCGCTGCTGTCGGGCGAGACGGACCAGGGTGACGCCTCGGCCTGGCGCAGCAATCGCCGTCTGCTCGAACTCGTCCTAGCTCAGCCTGAGTTCACAGGCTGGACCGGGCATGAAGTGATGCGTTTCCTGTACGAGCACTTCGACCCTCGCCCCCGGCAGCGCACCATTTGGAAGATCGCCCCGGGCGAGCGCGGCCGTCTGTGGAAGGAATGCCGGGACGGCGGGTTCATCTGCGTCGGGTGGGACGAGCTCGGCGATCTCGGCCAGTACCGGAGCGACACGGAACTGAAGCAGGCCCTGGACGCGCACTGGCCGCGCACCAGTGGCGGCAGCCTGACCCTCGCCCGCCGGCTGCTGGCCTTCCGGGACCTGGAGGCGGGAGACCGGGTCGTCGCCAACCGCGGGACGGACGAGGTCCTGGCCACCGGCAGGGTCGACGGGAGCTACCGCTACGACCCGGACCGGCCGGAGTTCCACCATGTCGTCCCGGTGGTCTGGGACCTTTCCCACGCGCGGAAGTTGTCGAAGGCCCAGCACGGGTGGCGGTCCACTTTCGCCAAGGTCGACCCGTCCCTCTTCGCCAAGTTCACCGCAACCGACGCCGACGTCGACTCCGGCTCCGGCTCCGTACCGGGCACGGTCCAGGCACAGGTCGGCGCTGGTGTGCCGGTCGCGCCGCCCGAGGACGTACAAGCCGTACTGGATGCCCTGGCACGCAAAGGCCAAGTGATCCTGCACGGACCGCCCGGTACGGGCAAGACCCGGCTCGCGCTCGGCGCCGCCCTCGCCCTGGACGGCCGCTCGGACGTGCTCGGCGCCGACGTGGACGCTCGCCAACGTGCGCAGGCACAGGTCGAGATGCTGCACGGTGACCGTATCCGCATGGTCACCTTCCATCCCTCGTACGGGTACGAGGACTTCGTCGAGGGCTTCAAGCCGGACCTGAGCGCCACCGGCCCGGGGCTCGCCCTCGCCCTCACCGACGGCCTGTTCCACGGCGTGTGCAGCCGGGCCGCCGCCCATCCCGACCAGACGTTCCTGCTGGTCATCGACGAGATCAACCGCGGTGACCTGCCTCGGATCTTCGGCGAGTTGATCACACTCCTCGAACTTGACAAACGGAACCTGCCGGTCGCCCTGCCCGTCAGCAAGCGAAGCTTCTCCGTCCCGCCGAACGTCCGGGTCATCGGCACGATGAACACAGCCGACCGGAGCATCAGCCACCTGGACGCCGCGGTTCGCCGCCGCTTCGCCTTCCTGCCCGTGGGCCCGGACCCGGACGCCGTCTCCGGGACCGTCGGCCCTCTGGACCTGGCCGCGTTCTTCGAGTCCCTCAACACCCGCATCGCCCGCCATCTCGACGCCGACCACCAGATCGGGCACGCCTACCTGCTGCGCGACGGCGAGCCCATCGCGACCGAGGAGGATCTGGCCGCGGCCTTCCACCACGAGGTGATCCCACTCCTGGAGGACTACTGCCTCGGCCGGGCGGACCTGTTGCACGGCATACTCGGCGATCTGGTCGACGCCGAGACCGGGCGTCCGCTCCTCATGCCGCCGCAGGATCTGGCGGACGCGCTGGCGACCGAGTTCACCAGCGGCGTCACCGGCCCGGATGTCTGACCGCACGCCGGTCCAGCTCGGCGAGTACGAGTCGGCCCCGCTGGAGCCCGGTCAGCTCACTTCCCGGGACGTCGACCGTCTGCACGCCCTCCAGGCACGGGGCCGCCTCACCCTGACCAGGGAGCGCACCGGGTGGCGGCTCAAAGCCGACGCGACCGTCGGAGTCCTGGTCCTGGACCGTGTCCGTGTGGTGATCTCACCCAAGTTCGCCATTCCCGGAGAGCAGCTCATGAGCTGGCTCGCCTACGCCCTCGGCACGCCCGTCCCGGCGACGGCCAGGCGCTGGACCACCGGCCCCGAGGGATACGCCGACCTTGTCGCCGCCGCCCTGCTCGAAGAGTGCGAGCGGCTGCTGCGGGAGGGACTGCGCCGAGACTACGTATGCCGCCGGAGTGTCGAACCGGTGCTGCGGGGGCGTCTGGACGTGGCCGCCCAGGCCACCCGCCGCTTCGGGCAACTGGACCAGCTGCACGTACGGACCTTCGACCGGGAAGCGGACATCTGGGACAACCGCGTCCTCGGGAGCGCACTGAGGACGGCCCTCGGTCTGACCGCCAGTCCTGGCCTGGCGCACGCCCTGCACGGCGCCGCCGGCGCCTTCCCGCAGGCCTCGACCCCGGCCGCGGCACTCCGCGCCCTGGACCGCACCCGCTACACGCGTCTCAACGCTCGCTACCGCCCCGCCCACACCTGGGCCCGCCTGCTGCTGCGCGGGGGCGGTGTGACGGACCTGCTCACCGACCAGGGCACCACGGCGGACGGTCTTCTGCTCGCCATGCCCGCGCTCTGGGAAGCCGTCGTCCGCCGCCTCGGCACCGAGGCCGCCGGCTCGCACGGCGGCCACGCCGTACCCGGCGGAAGCGGCGTCGGCATCACCGTCCGCGGAGATCTGGGCAGCGCCTCGGCCTTCCGGCCCGATCTCCTGCTCAGTCTTCCAGGACAGGACACGGCACAACGCACGCTGCTGCCGGTGGACGCCAAGTACAAGCGTTACGACCGGCACGGTGTGAGTTCGGACGACGTCCACCAGCTCCTCACCTACGGCAGCGGCTACGCGCCCGCCGGCACCCCGCTCGCTGTCATCGTCCATCCCCGGCCAGGCAGTCACGCTCAGCGCACCCTCCAGGTGCGCGGCCTCAATGGCCTGTTGGGCATCATTCCGGTCCTCGGTGTGGACACCCACGCCACGCCCGACCAGGCGGCGGCCTGGATCGGCTCAGTGCTGCGCTGACCATCGGCGAGACCGGTGCGGGACGGCGTCTTTCCCGACCCGCACCCGTCCTGATCAGCAGACGGCACGTGGCTCAGACGGCGAGCTGGGGAGTCTGGCCCTCTTCATCGAAGGCCGGGCCACCGATGTCCGCGTCCCGCCCGTCGGCCACCCCTTGCCAGTAGCCGGTGCCCTTGAACTTCGTCGGGCGGGTCTTGTTCAGCTTCGGGTACTGGGCGGCGAGCCGCGCTTCGACCACCGTCGTCCGGTCGGCGAGGACCAGCGCCACGCTGCGGCCGCCCGGTCCCTCTCCCTCCGGTTCGGTTCGCTGCTCGGCGGCGGCCCTCGCAGCCTGCTGGGCGGCACCGATCCGCGCGGTCACCTCGCGGATGAAGCCGAGCATCCAGGAACGCTTGTAGGCGCGGGCGTCCTCCCCTTCGGGGCGATGCAGGCGGTCCGCACGGTCTGCGCCCTCCAGCATCTGCAGGCGCAGGCTCGCGAACAGCACCTCGGTGGCCTGGATGTCGGCCTCGAAACCGAAGAGGTGGACGCGGTGACGGTTGGCCTTGCCGCCGGGGTACACCGATCGGCAGCGCATCTCGTAGCCGATCCTGGCGAGCAGCCGGCGCCCCTCCTTGACGTAGGGCGGGCACAGATCGACGATCCGGTCCACGGGCCGCTCTGGCTCGGTCACGTCGTCGAGCATCGCTTGCTCGATGCCGTACTTGGCCATGAGCTCGGTGGCCTTGGCCAGGTAGACGCGGGCCTCTTCCTCGGTGGCCCCTGCGTTCTCCGCCTTCCGCAGGAGCGATCTGACCTTGCCGAGCAATGCCTCGGGCAGTCCGTCGCGCGCGGCCCGGGGGCCTGGCCCGGACATGCCGGAGTCGGACGAGGTACGGTCGTCGGCGCGCGTCCGGGCGTCCGCCGCGTCGCTCTCGTCCGTGCCGTCGTCGTCCTCCCGGGCGATCAGGTCCGCAAGGTCCTCCGGGTCCGGGACCAGTTCCGACAGCACCTTGAGCGCCCAGAGCCGCCAGGCGGCGGTGTCGTCACGACGGACCCGTGCTCGCACCGAGCGAAGCCGCTGGAAACTTCCGTCGGCACGCCGTACGAGGAACTCCATCCGTGCGTGGCCGAGTTGGGCGACCGCCAGCAGCGCGCACAGGTCGAAGGCACGGTCCGGGTCGTAGGCGATCTCGATCCCGGGGTCGGGGTACCACTCCTCCTGCTCGTCGTCCGGATCCCGGAATCCGAACAGGTCGGTCAGCAGGCTCTGGGTAGCCGTGCCGGTCCTGACCCGCACGACGGACGTCGACGGCTTCCCGGAGTAGGCCAGCGCGGCCGCCCGCTCTTCGCGGGAGGTCACGACGCGGTACCAGACGGGAACCGTGCCGAGCATGCCGTGCCAGGTGGTCTCCCCCCGGTCATGGTGCTCCCGCGCCTGCTGTTCGACGTCCGCGCCGAGCCGCTCGTCACGCCAGGCATCCTCGCCGGGCTGTTCCTGCGCGTCGAGGAAGGCGTCCAGGTAGTCGGCAGCGGAGCGTCGCGCACCGTGCTTGCTGTCACCGAGCAGAGCCCGCTCGCACGCGGAGAGGGCGTCGATGACCGGCTGGAGTACGAGCGACATGTATCGCTTGACCGCCTCGGACAGTTCCACGAGGAACGCCCGGGTGGCCTCCGATCCGGTGACCTGCTCTCTGCGGCGCCACGCTTCGAGCTGTTCGACGCAGGCCTGCTGCTCGGCCAGCCACACCAGGTGCCCCGCGCCCTGGAGGTGTTCCTCCCGGAGCAGCACCGCGTCCTGGACCGCGGCAACGGTACCGGGTGCGTCCAGTACAGCCTGTGCCAGGAGCCGCAGCGGCTCCGGCTCGTCGGCGAAGAACTCGGCGGGCGTGAGGAGTTGCCTGCCGTGTCGGCGTGGCATCGACTCCGGACGGTCTATCTCACCGTCCCACGGGATCTCCGCCGACCACCGTGCCCGCCACCCCGCGAAGTCGGCGGCCGGGTCACCGGTTCCCGGCTGAACCCGCCTCCACCACCACAGCAGCATCTCCTCCCAGCCCTCGGCGTTCCAGGACCACAGGGCCGGCTCATCGCTCGCCGCCAGCCGGGACCGGAGTTCTCGTACCGCTCCCTCCAGATCGTGGAGGTGTCCCCCAGCAATCAGCCGCTCCAGCCAGCGGACGGTCTCCGCCACGGACTGGGCCCGTGCCTCGTCCGCGGCCACTCGCGCGACCGTCACCGACGCGACCAGTGTCCGGTCACCCAGATCGTTGGGAAGCAGCTCGAAGAGTCGGGGCCCGGCGGTCTCCAGGACGGCTGCGAGATCCCCGGCCCTGATCTCCAGCCAGTCCGCTCGCCTCTGGCGGAAATCCTGTTCCGACAACCCGTCCGTACCGCTCATCACTGTCATGTGATCCCCTCCCCGATGCGAATGGACATCCTAGAAAGCCGGGCCGTGGCGAAGGCGGCCGGGCTGTCGGTGGGGGCCACTACGCTGAGGCAAGATCGGGCTGGTGCGTGCTGAGGGGGATGTCCATGGCCGATGAGTTTCCCGAGTTTCGGCTGAGGCTGCCGAACGGCAAGATGGTGGCCCGGGGACGGCTCCTGCCGGAGAAGGGCGCCAAGGGAAGCCGGATGTTCGTCGTCGCGGCGGGGTCCCCGGTCCGGGCCAACACCGTGCCCTCGTTCGCCGCGAGGAAACCACCGTCGTACTACACGCGGCAGCACTTGATCGACACAGGTGTGATCCGCAGGTCCGACCGTTGGCGGGGATATCTGGAGACCGTGTCGGACATCGAGTGCACCTCGCCCTCTTCCGCCGCCGAGATACTCATGGGCTGCAGTGCCAACGGGTGGGGGGTGTGGAAATCCGCCGACGGCCGTGCGCTCATCGACCACTTCGGGCCGTCCGCGTCCGTTCCCAACCGCCCGTGGTTGGTGCGAGGTTCGAACGTCTCGGGTCTCGACCTGGTCCGGCGTCAGTGGCTCCCGGAGGGACTCGTCACCCTCGCCGCCTCCCGTCTGCGCCAGGGCATCCGGCAGGGCGTCGGCAAGGACGAGCTGCGCACGCTGGTCCAGGAGGACTACGAGTCCACGGCCACGTACAACCAGCGGCAACAACTCGTCGAGGACCTTCACGCCTTCCTGTCCCGGATGAAGCCGGGCGACACCGTGTGCACCATCTCCGGTGGGCACCTGTACGTCGGTGAGATCACCGGCGAGGCCGAGCAGACGCAGTCGGAGGACCGGCGCTCCAACCTGCGCCGACCGGTGGAGTGGAAGCCGGCCGGGCACCCGTACGAAGAACTTCCCGAGGAACTCCAGCAGAAGCTGTCCATCCAGCACGACGTCGTCGACCTCACCTCGGTCCAGGCCCACATCGAAGGCCTCGGCCTGACCTACGAGGAGCTGGTCGAGGAGGCGGAGGCCATAGAGCGGGACCCCAGCGCAGAGTTCCCGGCGCTCACCGCCCGCCGTGAGCTGGAGCTGCCCGAGCCGACCGATGAGCTGGCCGGTGAACTCCTCGTGCACGACACCGAATGGTTGCGTGAGGTGCGTGATCTGCTGTGGGACGAGCGGCAGCTGGTGCTGTACGGGCCGCCGGGCACCGGCAAGACCTATCTCGCGCTGAAGCTGGCCGAGTTCCTCGGCGGCGGCCCCGAGCAGGTCAAGCTCGTGCAGTTCCACCCGTCGTACGCCTACGAGGACTTCTTCGAGGGCTTCCGGCCCCAGGAGGACGCCCAGACCAGGGAGGTCGCCTTCCGGCTCACCGCGGGTCCGCTGCGCGAACTCGCCGACCTGGCCTCCCGCGAGGGCAACCGGCACGTCCCGCACTTCCTGATCATCGACGAGATCAACCGAGCCAACCTGGCGAAGGTCTTCGGCGAGCTCTACTTCCTGCTGGAGTACCGCAACAAGTCGGTGCGGCTCACCTACTCCGGCGACGACTTCGCGCTGCCGCCGAACCTATTCGTGATCGGCACGATGAACACCGCGGACCGCTCGATCGCTCTCGTGGACGCGGCGATGCGCCGCCGCTTCGCCTTCGTCGAACTGTCGCCGCGTACGGAACCCACACGCGGCCTGCTGCGCCGCTGGCTGGCCCGAGAGGGCAAGGACGCGGAGCCCGCCGACCTGCTCGATGTGCTGAACTCGCGCATCGGCGATCCCGACTTCCACATCGGGCCCTCGTACCTGATGAAGAAGGGCGTGTACCGCGAGGGCGGCCTGGAGCGGACCTGGCGTACGAAGATCCTTCCTCTCCTCGAAGAGCACCACTACGGGGAGGGCGTGGACATCGAGAAGCGGTACGGGCTGGCCGCGTTGCGGGAGTGCCTGGCGTGACGCCCGCGGGGGAAGCCGTGCGGTCCGTCGAACTGGTCGAGCACGCGCCGGCGACCCGTCTCGCTCTGCCGGACGCCGTCGGCCGTGCCCTTGCCGCTTCCGACGTCGTGGACGCGGTCCCGGACCCGTACACGCCCGGGTTCTGGTCCCTGAGAGCCGGCAGCAAGGTCGGGGCCGTGGCCATCACGGCACCGGACGGTGGTACCCCGGTCACCGTGCGTGTCAGACCCAAGGTGTCCATCGCCCGGCTCTTCTTCCTGCTTGGCTACACGCTTGATCCGCGACGGAGTTGGCGGGACGGGGAGGTCGAGGTCGCCGAGCACCGCGATCTGCTGCCGGCGCTCGCCCATGCCGTGGAGCGGCAGGTGGACCGGGCCCTGCAACAAGGCCTGTTGCAGGGTTATCGGGCGACCGAGGAATCCGCGCTCGTCGTCCGCGGCCGGATCAGCGAGGCCGAACAGATCCGGCGCCGGTTCGGGGCCATGCTGCCGGTGGAGGTGGCGTACGACGAGTTCACGACCGACATCGCGGAGAACCGCATCCTGCGCACGGCTGTCGAGCGTCTCCTCCGGCTGCCCGGCATACCGAGCGACGTCCGTCGCAGACTGCTGCATCAGCGCGCCCGGCTGGCCGACGTCACCGCGATCGTGCGCGGGCAGTCCATCCCCGACTGGCGTCTCACCCGCCTCAACTCCCGTTATCACCACGCCTTGTGTCTCTCACACGTCGTCCTGGACGGCGCCTCCGCCGAGCACGCGCCCGGCGATCTGCGCATCGACGGGTTCCTGTTCGACATGAACAAGCTCTTCGAGGACTTCGTGACGGTCGCCTTGCGTGAGGCCTTCCGGGCCATGGATTCGGGTCACACCGTCCGGTTCCAGGACCCGCACCACCTCGACGAGGGCGCCGCGATCCGCATGAGGCCGGACTTCGTGCTGTACGGGCGCGCCGGCATCCCGTGCGCGGTCGTGGACGCCAAGTACAAGGCGGAGAAGCGGGGCGGCTATCCGGACGCCGACCTCTACCAGATGCTGGCGTACTGCACAGCCCTCGACCTGCGCGAGGGCCATCTCGTCTATGCGAAGGGCAATGCCCCGCATGCCTCGCACCACGTACGTCATGCGGGAACCGTCATCCATCAGCACGCCCTCGACCTGGGCCTGGAGCCCGCCGGATTGCTCGCGGAGGTCGCGGAACTGGCCCAGCGGCTGACGGACACCGCGCGCGTATGACCGACTGCGGAGTGTCCGACCAGGGTGGGGAGTTCGCCTCGTGCCGCAGCTCGCGTTCGCCAACAGTTTCTGGGAGAGCTACGACTCCCTGGAGAAGCCCGTCAAGGCCGGCGTGCGCAACGCGATGCAGAAGTTCCAGCTGCTCTCCGTGCCCGAACTGCATGCGGACAAGGGGCTCCACCTCGAGTCCGTGCAGAACGCTCAGGACACCCGCATGCGGACCATCCGCATCAACGACTTCTGGCGCGGAGTCGTCCTCGCACCTGACGACGGCAGTGATGTGTTCCTGCTCGTCAACGTCGTGCGGCACGACGACGCGTACACCTGGGCAGCCAGGCGGCTGTACACGACGAACTCCGCGACGCGCGCCCTCGAAGTCCGCAACGTGGTCGCGCTCGAACAGCTGACTCCGGCTCTGGAGAAGGCGGCTGCCGCCGCCGACTCCCTGCTCTTCGCGAAGTACTCGGACAACGTGCTGCGCGAACTGGGCATCGACGACCAGGTGCTACGCGCGGTGCGGACTATAGTCGACGAGGCGCAGCTCAAGGCGTTCGAGACACTACTGCCGGAAGACCAGTGCGAAGTGCTCCAGTCCCCGTCGTCCGGGTCAGGGACAACCCAGGGCCCGACCAGGACGGGGTGCGGCTCGCCACCATGCACGCCATGAAAGGGCTGGAGTTCCGCTGTGTCGCGGTCCTGGGCGTGACGGCCGGCGCGGTGCCGTTCGCCCGCGAGGTGACGCCGGCTCCCGTGGACGCACTGCAGCGCGAGGCGGATCTGCTGCGCGAGCGGTGTCTGCTGTTCGTAGCGTGCACGCGGGCGCGGGAGGCTCTGTCGGTGACCTGGAGGGGTCGGTCAGTTCGTTCGTACCCCGACCTGATCGACTCGCGGACGAGACGATCTGACGGGCTGCGTCACCTTTCCGGGGCGAGTGCGCCGTTGCCGAGCCCGTCCCTTGCCAGGGCCGTCACGTCCCGGCTCAGCTCAGCCACTCTCCGCGCCCGCTCCTCGAACTCCTGGAGCGCGCGGAAGGCCGCCCCGTACCGCCGCTGCTCGGTGATGTCCATCTGTGGAATGCGGGCGCCCTTACTGTCGAGACGGAAGGTGCCGCTGGTGCTCGTGGAGCGCCGGGTGTTGCCGGCACTGCGCAGAAAACCCTGGAGATAGGCGGTGTCGAGCTGGTCGCTGGTCGAGACCGGTTCCGGATCTCCGTACTCGACGAGCCCTGCGCGCGCGAGGTCAGCGACGCTGACGGTGGGTCCGTCCAGAGAGCTTGGGCCCTCGCCCGCGATCAAGGCCGGCAGCAGCTCCGCCAGCAGCCGAACCTGTTCGGTCAACTCCCGTCGCAGGCTCTGGTATTCGACCGCAAAGTCGCGATGGGAGTCCTCGACGTGACGGCCGGGCGTGAGGTCCACGGCATCGTCCAGCAGATCGATCAGGGGCACTTCCGCCATCTGCTCGGGGTCCGGTTCCAGTGAGCCGTCCGGATCGGCGGCCGTCAGATCGACCATGCGGACGCTGGTGGCGGCATCTCCCGGGGTCAGGGGGCGACGCAGCTGCCAGAGGTGGACCGGAAGCGCATGCGAGGCCGCCGTGCCGGAGGGAAGGGCGGTGACCTGGGTGAGGATGCCACGTCGTACGAGCTCTGCGCGGATACGGCGGCCGGCCTTGCGGTAGGCGACCGAGGCGGGCAGGACCATGAGGACCCGGCCACCGGGCGCGGTGTGCGCGTACGCGTGCTGCAGCCAGGCGAGTTCACCTTCGGCACGAGAGGGGGTGCCGAACTCCCAGCGCGAGTCGAGCAACAGATCCTCGCGCCCCCAGTCGGGTTCACCGACTGGCGGATCACAAACGACCAGGTCGGCCTTGAGATCCGTCCACTGGTCATCACGCAGGGAGTCCCCGGCGACGATGTCGGCACCGACGTTCGCGGTGAGGACGGCCCTCAGCTGTGCGAACGTGGCCCTGCGGGCGTCGACCTCCTGCCCACAGCGCCTTGGGCCCTGCTCTGGACCGACGGCGAGCAGGAGAGAGCCGATCCCGCAGGCCGGATCGAAAAGCGTCGCGTCCGGTGCCACCTCACCGGCGAAGTGGCGTACGGCTCGAACGACACGCAATGAGCTGATCTGGTCGGATCCGGCTCGGCGTACAGAGTCGGTGAAGCGCTCCGCCAGGGCGCTCACCGCCTCTGCGGCGCCACCGCTCTCGGCAAGATCGCGCGCGAGCCGGGCGACGTCCGACGGAAACTCCTCACCTGCCTCTCCCTCGGCAAGGAAACGGGCGACGTCCACGAGCCCGCCGAGCATGTCGTCGCCGTAGGCTCCGCGCAGCGCTTGCCACAGCTGCACCTCCACGGAGATTTCCTGCCCCTTGCGCTGCCTGGCCAGCCAGGCCTGCACCTCGGCCAGGTCGAACAGCGGACTGTTGACGCCGCCGCCGACAGGCGTGGGGAAGTCGCCGTAGCGTCGCCGCCAGTTCGATACCGCAGCGCGGGTGACACCCGCCAGCCGTGCGATCTCGGAGCCGGTGACCAGCGGGGTGGCCTGCGGAGCGGGGGTATCCGTCATACGGGCAACCGTACACAGGGCTCATGCCGCTATCAATGGACGTATTCGTTGACGCCGTTAACAACAGATGTGGTGACGCGTCGTGTACTGACTGTAGCGGCTCTTTTCGATGGCGGCGTCTGAGGCGTTCCTGATCACTGGCCGGCGTTCTCGTGGCGGGCACCGGCCGTGTTTCACACGCCCATGTGGCTGCGAGCGATGCGGCCATCCGGTCGCTGGGTCGACGCGACTGCCTGTGCACCGGGGGCTGTCGCCGCGGAACCGACGCGATCGGCGAACCGCCGCCCGGGCCGGGGGCCTTCACCCAAGATCCTCCAGCAGCAGATCGAGCGCCGCCTCCTCGTGCAGGGCGATGCCCAGGGCGTCCATGGCGGGAGCCAGTTCCGTGTCCCACACCGCCTCGGCCGACGGTCCGGTGAGGGCGATCGACGGTGTGCCGTTCACCTGTGCGCGGGTCGCGAGGTACTCGTAGTCGGCCGCTCGCATACGCCACGGCTCCGCCGCGTACCGCTGCATGACCCGGTTGGCCAGGGTGATGCCGGGCCAGTCGAAGTCACCGTGGTAGGCGAAGGCGCAGCCGGACGCCGCCAGCGCGTCCAGGAGGGTGAGGACGACCGTCGTCGCGCTTCCCGAGGTGCAGACGAGGGGCGCCGTGCGGCCGGCGTCGGCCGCGGCTTCGACCACCCGGGGGTTCTCGCAGACGTGGACCCGGGTGCCGGGCGGCATGTTCAAAGTGAGGGTGCGTAGTTCGCGCAGGGTCAGATGAGTCTCCATATGGTGGTCGGCGCGCTCGCGCAGCGCCGCCTCCCGCCAGGTGCCGCCGGTGGGGCGCAGGCCGTACGCGAGAGCCGTGCTGGAGACCTCATCGGGGGTGACCGAGGCCATGCGCCACAGCACCCGGCGCGCCGGTGCGTCGGCGGGGAACTCGACACCTCGTGCCAGGGCGATGCCGCGCAGAACCAGCCGGGACAGCAGGGTTCCGTCGTCCAGGCCGTGCGCCGAGCCGGTGGCGCGGGTGGCCAGTTCGCCGCGGCCCCAGGAGGCCGGGGTCAGGCGTGGGTCCGTGCCGGGGAAGAGTGTCGCCAGGGTCTGGACGGCCTGGGTGATGACGGTGGTCGCGGTGTGCGGGTCCTGGCGGGCGAGTGTGCCGCCGCGTCGTATCTCCTCCAGCCACCGTGCCGTCCAGGGCTGGGCCGACAGCGATGTGCTTTCCAGCTCGGTCTGAACCGTCGACCACAGGCGGGAGCGTTCGGCCGCCGCCGCGTCGCGCACCGCCCGGCGGTCGGTCAGCGGTGGGCCCAGTTCCTCCAGTGTCGAGGTCAGGCCCCGTCCGACCGCGCTGGCGCGCAGGCGGGTGTCCAGGTCCGGCAGGCGGATGGTGGCGGTGAGGCCGGTGACCGGTCTGGCCAGGAGGAGGGACAGCGCCTCGCGCTCCCGCGCGTCCAGGTGCTCGAGCCTGATGGTTCCGGCCAGTCGCAGGCCGTTGCGTTCCAGCCGGGTGCGGGCCGCCGTCCAGAGGCGGGTGAGACCCGGCCGGGTGAGGAACGCGAGGGCTTCGGCGTCCGGGGGACGCTCGTCGGTCTGCTCGGCGCCCGTCATACCGACACCAATCTCCGCTGTCGCCCGTTCCACGTGTAGTGGAGCGTGGCCACGCCCCGCACATGCGGGTCGCGCAGGCACTCGTAGATGTGGAGGGACGGCACGTCGGGCCAGTTGCCGATCAGCCGTTCGCTCGTGAGGACGAAGTCGAGGTCCAGGTCGACCAGGATGCGGCCGAGGCGAGCGTGCGTGGGCTCGTCCACCTTGGCGAACGCGTCGTCGAGGAGGATCAGGCGGGGTGCCTGCGGGGCGGTGTCGGCGAGGCCGGTGAAGTGCGCCGCCGCGGCGGCGAAAAGGACCAGGTAGGACAGGACCCGCTGTTCGCCCTGGCTCAGGCCCGTGCGGCCGGAGAGTTTGCGGCGGCTGCCCGGTGCCGCGTCGTTCACCACCCAGGGGGTGAAGGTGAACCAGTCGCGGTAGTCCAGGGCGGTCCGCAGGTGGGCCGCGTAGCCGGCGGCCGGGTCGGCGCGGCGGGCGTCTTCGATACGGCGCTGGAGGACGTCGCGGAGGTGCTCGGACTGTTCGCGGGTGCGCAGGCCGGAGGGGCTGCGCAGGAGGTCCACGGCCGCCTTGACGTCCGCTTCCACGCCGTCGGCCAGGCTCCAGTCGAGAGTAACGCCCAGACCGTGTGACGTGCGAACGGTGGCGAGGGTGCTGTTGAGGGCGGCGACCAGGGCGCTCGCGGCCAGCACCTGCGAGGACAGGTGGTCGCCCAGCTCTCCTGTCAGGAAGCGCTGGAAGACATCGCGCTCGCGCTCCGTCAGACGGTCACGGGCCTCGGCTGCCTCGGCCGCGATGCGCTCGCCGACCGCGGCGATGTCGTGCGGGCCGTGGTCGTCGACGAGGCGGCACAGCTTGACGCCCTCGCGTTCCTCCATCGTCGCGTCGTAGCCGCCGGAGAGCTGGTCGCGCAGTTCAGTGTGACGGTTGAGGAGGGTGGTGTCCGAGATGTCCCGGCGCTCGGCATCCAGGCCGCGGCGCACGGCGTCGACCAGCAGGCGCAGCGCCGCGATGCGCTCCCGCACATCTTGGTGGACGGGGTCCAGGGGCTTCAGCGTCCCTCGGCTCGCGTCAGCATCGGCATCCGCGCCCACGTCGGCCTCGGCGCCGGCGTCCGCGTCTGCATCGAGGCCCGCTCCCCTCAGCACGCCCGGCAGGGAAAGGGCCGTCCGCAGTCTCCTGCCGCAGGCCAGCACCTCGGCCTCCTGGGCGGCGAGTGTCTCGCGCCGCACCCTCTCGTCCTCTTCCGCCCGTACTCTCCGGTCGTGCACGTCGGCCATGTCCCTTCGCGCACCCGGGAGCTGGCGTCCGACGGCGTCCAGGCGGCGCTTCGTCTCGGCCTCGCGGGCCAGGATCTCCTGCTCCGAGGCACCGAGAGCCTCTTCCAGGGCCCGGACGGTGCGGCGGGCGGCTTCCAGGCGAGCCAGCGGCTCCGCGTAGTCGGACTCGGCCTCCCGGCGCGCCGACTCGGCACGCTCGTAGTCCGCGCGGCCGGCGCGGTGGCCGTCGGCGGCGGAGAGGACCGCGCCCACCCGTCGGCGCAGCCGCTGCGTCCCCTGCCCGAGGCGGTCCAGGGCGAGTCGGACCCTCTGGAGTGCGGCCGGGTCCGCGGGGAGGTCGTGGGCACTCGCCGTGGCCTCGGCTTCGCGCCGGGCGACGACCGCGCGGGCCCGAGCCTGTTCCGCCTCGCGGGCCGCCGTGTACGCCTGCGAGGCCAGGGTTTCGGCGGCACGCTCGGCCTCGGCGGTCCGAGCCCAGGCGTCCGTCAGCCCACGTGCCGGGGGCGGGCGGCGCAGGGTGTCCGTGACCAGGTCGCGATGTTCGGTGAGGATCTGCAGTCCGTGCCTGCGTTCCACCAGCTCCGTCTCCAGGTCGAGCAGTCGACGGTCGAGTTCCGCCAGCGCCCGGCGGCGGGTCTCGGCACGCACCTCGGCGCCCACGTACTCGGCGGCCTCCTTGGTGTGGCGGCCGCGGGCGATGCCGAGCCGCCAGGAGCCGTCGGTACCGATCGCGGTGTGCGGCTCGGCCCTCTCCACATCCACGTCCGCGCCCACGTGCATGTCCACTCCCTCGGCGCCGGGCTCGCCGGTGAGGGTCTCGTCGCCGGCCAGAGCCACCGCCCCCAGTACCCGCTCGACCTGCTCCGCCGTCACACCGCTGTCAGGCGCGGCGACCGGCCGCAGCACCTGGGCGAGTGTCGGCCCGGGCACGGGTGCTCCTGGAACCAGAAGGGTGTCCCGCGTGCCCGGATCGAGGACGGTGCCGTCGGCGCGCACCCAGGCGTCGAGCAGGCCGCTCGCCTCCAGCGCGGCTTCCAACCCTGCCCGCGCGTCCGGCCCCACGTCGTGGGCGAAGTCCACCAGACGGTACAGGGGGGCTCCGGTGCCGGGTGTGCGGGGAGCCGTGCGGTGGGACCGGGGCGGGGGCTCGGGGTCGGTGCGGCGTTCCCAGTCCTCGCGCTGCCGCCGGAGGCGGTCCTGTTCCGTCTCCCGTTCGCGGACGGTCAGGGAGAGATCGTCGCGCTCCGCGCCCAGTGCCGCCAGCCAGGGGTCGACGGCCGAACGGGCCGCTTCGACCACGGCCTCGGGGGTCTGCGCGAGCAGGGGGCCGTCTGCCGGCTCCGGCGCGACGAGGGCGAGCAGGGCGTCCAGGGACACCCCGGCGAATTCCCGCAGCCGCTCGCTCCATGCTGTGGCCGCGAGGGCGTACGCCTCGGACTCGTCCACGGTTTCCTGGAGCCGCCGCTCAGTCCGACTGCGCGCGTGTTCCGCCTGTTCCTCCAGGCGCTCCCGGGCCGCGTCGGCCTCGGCGGCCTCCCTTCGGGCCTCGTCCGACCGCTCGATGAGAGTGCCGAGTTCGGTGACGAACCGGGAACGGTTCCTGATCACCGGCTGGGCGGCGTCCAGCCCTTCGTCCCAGGCGTGCAGCGCGGCCGCGCATGTCTGCGTGTCGACCGCCAGCACCGGACCGTGTCGTACGAGGTGGAAGTCGCCGTCCGGTGCGGTCAGTTCGGCGGTGGCGGCGGGCACGACGGGTGCGACTGGGGTCGCCACGGGCTCCCCCAGGTGCACGGGGTCGAGCCCGGACCGCTCTGCCTCCCGCACCAATTCGCCGTACATGGTGTTCAGTTCGACGAGCTCTTCGCCGAGCCGCCCGGCTTCCGCGGTGAGACGTCGTCCGGCCTCCTCCTGGTTGGCGTGCGCCTGACGGACGGCCCTGAAGGCGGCGGCGGCCGCGCTGTGCAGGGCGGTGACGGTGGCGCGCTTCTCCCCGAGTTCCGTCAGGCTGCGGTATTCGGCGCCGGCGTGCAGCGCCGCGAGGTCCGTCGCCGCGGCGTTCGACTCGCCCTCGAGTGCCTCGATGCGGGCGCCGATTTCCTGCTCGCGCTCGCGGAGCGCGTCCGCCGTGCGCGCCGCGTCGCCCGCGGACCTGCGGTGCGCCATCAGTTGCTCGAGCTCACCGTTCGCCTGGTCCGTGCGGCGGCGCAGCACCCCGTGCAGATAGCCGCGGTAGTCGGTGAGGAAGGTGCGCAATGCCTGGTCGGTGCGTTCGAGGCGCCCGAGGTAGGCCCTGACCGAGTCGAGGTCGTCCAGGCTGCGGGCCACCTTCTCCACGACCTCGTCGTCGAGCGCGGGCAGGGTCTCGGCGAGGACGGAGACCAGTCCGCCGGAGTCGATGCGGTCGCCGATGGTGGGGCGTCGCAACCGGTGCAGCAGGTGCAGCAGGTTGCGGTAGCGCGCCGGGTCGGTGAGGCCGAACAGTTCGCGGGCGACCCTGGCCCGGTGTTCGACGGCGCGGTCGGTGACGTTCTCGGAGCCGACGAGCGACTTGAGCCGGTCGACGGCCAGTGGCTGCCCGGCGGGAGCGAGGTCGAGTCCCTCGCCGACCCGCAGTCGCGTGGTGAAGAAGAACGGCTTCGCTGTCTTGGTCGACTGGGAGGCGCGGATGGCCGCGCCGATCGTCAGGTGATGGTCGTTGCCCTCCTCGTCGGTGCGCGCGAGCTCCAGCCACAGGTGGCCAAGCCGGTTGGTCTGCCCGAAGCCGTCGAGCATCAGCCAGGCCAGGGTGGTGCGTCCGGTTCCCGTGGCGTCCAGCGCGCGGGCGTCGCCGTCGAGGAGGTAGGGCAGCAGCATCTCCAGGGCCTTGGACTTACCGGCGCCGTTCTTGCCGCGCAGCAGCAGGCGCCCCTCTCCGAAGGCGAACTCCTGCTCGTCGTACTGCCAGACGTTGCGGATGCCCGCGCGGTGCAGTCGGTAGCGGTGCGGGGCCGGCGGGCGGTTCATCGGGATGGCTCCTTGGAGTCGTCGTCCGCCGGGGAGCGGTCGGTACGGTGCTTGACCGCCACGGTGGTGGCGTACCGGGCGGCTGCGGCGAGCAGGATCCAGCCGCCGTCCGAACTGCCTTGGCCCCGCGCCTGGGAGACATCGGTGACGGAGCGGCCGTCGGCCACCGTCTGCTCGTATCCCTCGGGCAGGCCATGGCCGTCCGCGCGCACGGGGCCGGCCGGAGCCATCAAACGCATCCGGACGAGGAGGTCGAGTACGGCCGCGAGGAATCCGTCCCGGTCCTCCAGGTGGCCGCGCTGCCAGCTGCTGCGCCCGCCGTACTCCTCGATGAGGTCGTCCAGCAGCTCGGGCAGCAACCCGTCCGGGACGGGTACGCCGATGACGAGCCGTCCGCCGACCGCCGGATGCCCGGCGTCTTCGGGACGCAGCCGGTCGACCAGTCGCTCCAGGAGGAGCAGCGCTGCTTGTGCGACCGTCCCGGTGCCCGGCAGGTGCAGGTCGGTGAGTTCGTCCTCGGTGTCGACCAGGGCGATGCCTTCTGCGCGGATCTCTGCTTCCAGGCCGAGCAGTTCGGAGAACGCCTGCGCCTCACGCCGCTGCCGGGTGCGCAGCCATTCGCGCTCGGTGTCCGTGAGGTCGTCGAGGTGTACGACGGGGGTTTCGACGAGACGCCTGCGCACGTAGGTGCGCGGCCCTCCGAAACCGGGGTTTGCGGCCCGGCGCACGAGATCCGCGCCGTCGCGGCTCTGGGCGAGCGGGCCGGCGACGACGACGCGTGCGATCTCTCGGTCCACGGTCAGCAGTGCCTCCCCGCCCCGTTCTTCGGCGATGGCCGCTACCAGGCCTTCTGTCTCTGTCAGAACACCCCAGTCGACGAGTTGCCGCAGCGCGGCCGCGAGGGTTCGCCGCTCGGCCTGCCGTCCGGTGTCGGCGATTTCGATGCCGGCGTCGACGGCCGCGGCCCGCAGGTCGGCGACGAGCTGGGAGAGCAGGAGCTGTTCCGGTGCCGTGACGAGGACCGACAGGGCGAGGGCCAGGTAGGCGTACGTGCGTGGGCTGAACGGTGTTCCGGTCGACGGTCGCTCCAGGCGGTGGCCCGAGCCCGGACCGAGGCCGGCCTTGAACAGCCGGGCGTACGAGGCCTCCACCAGCAGGCGGTATCCGAAGACCTGCTGGAAGCGCTGGGCCAGCCAGTCGGCGTGTCGCCTGATGAGCGGGAAGGTGTCGCTGTGCGGTCCGGTGCTGGTGACCAGGGGGTGGGCAAGCAGGAGCCGTGCGGCGGTGCGGCGCTCGGCCGCGAGTGCGACGTCGTGTGCGGAAGGCAGGGGCATCAGGCGCTCGCCTCGCCCACCGCGGACGTGGAGGCACTCTCGACGGCCACGGTGAGGTCGTCCGCCGTCAGGTCACCGTCCACGGACTTGAGGACCATGGCCCTGCCCGGCGTACGCCACGCGGTCAGCCGGATGCCGAGGTCCGCGTCCGCCGCCTGCGCGCCGTCGAGCAGAAAGTCGTGGGCGTCCTTGTGCAGCTGGGCGTTGCCGAGAGCGGTCGTCATCAGCTCCAGCAGCAGTCGCATCGCCGGCGCACTGAGGCGCACCTGCTCGAACCTGGCTGAGGCGCTGCGCAGTTCGTCCGCCGCCGCCTGCCGGGCCTCGGCCTGCTGTCGTGCCTGTTCCACAAGGCGGCGTTTCTGCTCGGAGTGGTCCTCGGCCGCCGCGGGACGTCCGCGGGGAGCCCTGCTGCCGCGCTCGCGCAGTGCCACCGGCACCTCGACGACGGGTCCCGTCCACCAGCTCACGTACGCCGGCACGGACCGGTCGGGATTCGGTGCCACCCCCAGATGGCGTGCGCCGTAGAGCCCGAAGGCGGCGACCGCCAGGTCGTGGGCCTCTTCCGGCTCCGCGGCGTCGAACCAGGCCGCGAGCCGCAGCAGGTCCTTGCGCCGGGACATCTCACCGGAGGCCGAACGCAGCATCCGCTTGGCGTTGGCGAGCAGCGACTGCAGGGCGCGCAGGGTGGCGTCCCGCAGCTGATCCACCTGGCTGGAGTGGCCTCCGGTGACGGTGAACCACTCGCGCAGCCCCTCCCAGTCCGCGCGGTCGCGTCCGCGGCTGCGCTGCACGCGCGTCTCCGGCAGCCCGCCGGCGAGCGTGCCGATGCCCGCCGCGTGGGCGTCGATCCGGGCGAGCAGCGCGGGCAGGTGCGGCCAGACCGAGTCCAGGTGGGCCGCGATGCGCGGGGCCCGGAAGGAGACGTCCTCGGTGATGGCCTCCACGTAGTCGAGCAGCAGTTCCTTGAACCCCTGGTACTCGGCCGAGTCGAGGTCGTAGCGCGCCAGCACCTGACCCAGATAGGCGTAGAAGTCCCGGACGGACTCGGCGAATTCGGCGAACTGCACGAAGAGCGTGCTGATCCGCTCCAGTGCCTGCTGCGGATCGGCGCCGCCGGGGGCCGCGGCCATCGCGGCGATCTCACGCAGGCCGCGGTCGACGAGGGCCAGCAGCTCGCTGCTGACCTCGCGTGCCGCGTCCGCCCCGGCGAGCACCTCGTCCGCGTCCCGCTGCACGCGCTCCCCCAGCTTCGACAGCTGGTAGCGGGAGCGCGAACGCTGGTATTCGGCGATGCTGGTCGCTTTGACGGTGTGCGTGCTGCGCAGCAGATTGCCCCAGCGCACGAGCTCCTCTAGCCGGCGTGTGAGCGTTTCCGCGTCCAACCCCGCCCCCGGGCCGTCCGTCTCGGCCAGCTTGGCGAGAAGGTCGGGTACCGACAGGTCGGCGAGCAGCGTGCTGCAGAACACCCGCATCACGGCCACGTACTCAAGGCGCTCGGGCGCGCTTAGGTACGCGTACGCAGTCAGTCGCTGCCAGGCCTCGGCGCCGACTTCCTCCCCGTGTGAGGTCTTCCCCTCGTTCCCCTCCATATCGTCGAGCCTACGGACCGTCGCTGACACTCCGGAGAGGAGTTGGGAAAATCCGGCCGCTCATGCGGACCGATCCCGCACCACTGGATCAGCAACCAGCCCCACCACGGCTGATGGCCGTCGGCGTCGCGACTGACAAGCACTGATGCTGACCACTTGCTGACCGGGACGTGCCTCCGCACACCCCAGCCCTCAACAGGAACTGCCACAGGAAGACGAACTGCTGCCGCAGGATGACGAGCTGCTGCCACAGGAAGACGAGCTACAGGACGACGAACCGCTGCCGGAGCAGGAGGAGGAACCGCCGCAAGAACCGGACGGCGAGGGGTCGCAGGCGTCACCCGCGGCGTACCAGGACGAACCGCTGGACGCCGTGCCGGCGCCTGCTGTCGCTGATGCCGCCCCCGTACCGCTGATCGCCGGCCCCGCCCCGTACCGCTGCCCACTCCCCCGGCCGTACCCGGACGCCTGCCGACCCAGATCGGCCCAGGCACGCCGCCAGGCCCGACGCACGAGCCGGGCACACACGACCGCCATCACCAGCATGACAACGGCCACCACGATCAAAACAGTCACGATCATTTCCCCCTCCACCGGGCCGGGCGCACCGGTTGTCCGGACCATGCCCCCCGCTCTGGCGACTTCAATCTCCCCTTGAGCAAGCCAAGAGGTTCCTTCGCCCCGCGGGGGCGGGCACAGCGGCAAGGCTATGCGGAACATGCAGGATTTTGCTCGTTTGAGGACCATAAAACACCCAAACAAGCGCTGTGGTTTCATGGAAGTGCGCACATCGTGGCGCACATCATGGACAGGGAGTTGTGAGACATGGCGGCACCGCAGGCCCGGTGGAGCGCGCTGCTGGAGATGCTGACGCGCGACGGACGGATCGAAGTCGAACCGGCTGCCGAGGAGTTGGGGGTCTCCGCCGCGACGATCAGGCGCGACCTCGACGAGCTGGCTCGCCAGCAGATGGTCACCCGCACGCACGGCGGTGCCGTGATCAACGCGATCGCCTACGACCTGCCCCTGCGTTACAAGGCCGCGCGCAAGGCTCCGGAGAAGGAGCGGATCGCGGACGCGGCCGCCGGGCTGGTCAAGGCCGGCGCCGTGGTGGGGCTCAACGGCGGCACCACGACCACCGAGGTGGCGCGGGCACTGGCCACACGGGCCGACCTGAGTTCCGGCGGCGCGGAGACGGCGGTCACCGTGGTGACCAACGCCCTGAACATCGCCAACGAACTGGTCGTACGGCGCCATGTGAAGCTCGTGGTGACCGGTGGGGTGGCCAGGCCGGCGTCCTATGAGCTGATCGGGCCGCTGGCCACCGAACTGCTCGCGGAGATCGCACTGGACCAGGTCTTCATCGGGGTGGACGCCATCGACGTGGCCCACGGGGCGACCGCTCACCACGAGGGGGAGGCCGGCATCAACCGGGCGCTGGCCCGCCGCGCACAGCAGGTCGTCGCGGTCGCCGATTCCTCCAAGCTGGACCGGCGGGCCTTCGCCCGTATCTGCCCGGTGGAGGACATCGACGTCCTGGTCACCGACAAGGGCGCCTCGGACGAGCTGACCGAGGCGTTCACGGCGGCCGGTGTGGAGGTCATCCGCGCCTGACACCGCACGCCGCTTCCGGCAGCGGCTCCACCCTTGGCTCCGATGCGCTTCGCGGTGTCATCCCCGGCCGCCGCCGGCGGTCAGCCCGGCGGCGGGGTGCCGCTCCACGGGCCCGCCGCGTGCGCGACCCGCTCGCCGCCGGGCACTGGGCACGCAGGGCAGCGCGGGCTGTGTGAACCTGGCGGTCACGCCGTCCAACGGCTGCTCGCTGAGCTGGGACGCCGACGGCGACGGCCGTTTTGGCCGGCAGGGACGGCGTCACCTGGACGAAGGTGGGCACGGCCACACCGGCAGACGCGTCCGCCGCGCAGGACGTCGGGGTCTTCACGACTTCGGCCAACGGCCGGAACGGCGCTCGGGGCATCGCCGCGTTCGACGGATTCACGGTGACCTGACCGGCACGCGGTGAGGGGAGGGGGCCGGCCGCACGGGCGGCGTGGCCGTGTTCAAGGTTCCCCTGCCGCGCTCCAGGATCCGGCGGAGCGTCGGTCACGGCCGTCGACGTACGTCGCCACCACCTCGATGTCGCCGATGCGGGAGGTGTCGACGCGCCGCGGGTCGTCGCCGAGCACGACCAGGTCGGCGCGCTTGCCCGGGGAGAGGCTGCCGGCGCTGTCCTCCCAGTGGCAGGCGTAGGCACCGGCCACGGTGTAGGCGCGCAGCGCCTCCTCCACGGTGACGCCCTCGTCGGGGCCGATCACCTGGCCGGACGCGGAGGCGCGTTCGACCATGAACTGGACGGCGCGCAGCGGGGATCCTTCGGTGACCGGCCGGTCGGAGCTGCCCACGAGGGTGATGCCGTGGTCCAGGAACGCCTTGCCCCGGTACAGCCACGGCGCCCGCTCCTCGCCCATGATCGCCGCGTAGTCGTCGCCGAAGTAGCGCAGGAAGTTGGGCTGGACGACCGCGCTCACGCCGAGCCGCGCCATGCGCGACAGCTGGTCGGGGCGGATGAGGCCCGCGTGTTCGACGCGGTGCCGCACGCCGTGGCGTGGCCGGAGACGCTGGGCCCGCTCCAGGGCGTCGAGGGCGACGTCGGCGGCGCGGTCGCCGATGGCGTGCACGGCGAGCTGCCAGCCGGCGAGGTGGCCGGCCACGATCGTCTCGGTGAGCGTCTCCGGGTCGTCCTGCAACTGGCCCGTGTGGTCCAGCCCTTCGTACGGGCTGCTCAGCGCGGCGGTGCGGGCCATCATGCCGCCGTCGGTGTAGATCTTCAGGGCGCCGACGGAGAGCCAGTCGTCACCGAATCCCGTGCGCAGACCGAGGTCGAGTGCCCTGGGGATGCCGTCGGCCTCGTGCGCGGCGACGGGCCGCAGCCGGTCCGCTGAGACCATGAGCTGCACCCGGAGCGGCAACAGGCCTTTCTCGCGGGCGAGTTGGTAGGCGCCGAGTTCGACGGGGCTGTGCCCGAAGAGGGCGCCGCCGATGCCTGCCTCGGCACAGGCGGTGACGCCTTCGGCGACGCAGGTCCGGGTGGCGCGTCCGATGGCCTCGGCGAGTTCCTCCTGGGAGTACGGCAGACGCAGGGCGCGGGCTGCCCCCATCGCGCCCTCGGCGAGGAAGCCGTTCTCGTGGGGGACGCCGGCGGGGAGCCGGTCCAGGACCGCGGTGTTGACGACGCAGCCGTGTCCGGAGTCGTGCAGAACGAACACCTTGCGCCCGTGGCTCACCCGGTCGAGTTCGGCGGCGGTCAGATGGCGGCCCAGGGCACGCTGGTCGTAGCCGGCGATGCTGACCCAGGCGTCGGGCGAGGCCGTGCGGCGGACGGCGTCCGCTACGACGGCGAGCACGTCGTCGATCCGCGTGTGGCCCGCGATGCTCGGCGTGTTCTGCTTGAAGCCGGTCCAGGCCAGATGCACATGGGCGTCGATGAACCCGGGCAGCACGGTGGCGCCCTGAAGGTCGATCACCTCCCGCGCGGGCAGCGAGGTCACGGCCCCGTCCAGGCCCACGATCCGGCCCCGCCAGATGCCCAGGTCGTGGGCGACGGGGTGGGCCGGGTCCATGGTGACGAAGCGGGCGTTCGTCAGTCTGGTGCAGAGCATCGGGCGTCAGGCGTCCATGGACTCGGCGAGGGAACGGGGGCGCAGATCCGTCCAGTTGGCCTCGACGTACTCCAGGCACGCCTCCCGGGTGTTCTCCTCGAAGGCGATGGTCCACCCCCCGGGCACGTCCGCGAAGGACGGCCAGAGCGAGTGCTGGCCCTCGTCGTTCACGAGGACGAGGAAACGGCCGTCGGCGTCGTCGAAGGGGTTGGTGCTCATGTGCCGTGCCTCCTGTGAGAATTAGGTTAGGCTCGCCTAATCGCAAGTGAGCTTAGCCTTCTGCCTTTTCGCTCCACAAGGAGACGTCCATGAGGTTGGTGGGGGACGACACGTTCGCCGCGTTCGGACTGCCCGGCACACCCGGGACCGACGCGTTCTGGGCGGCCGCGCGGTCACCCGCGTCGATACCCGACGGCGACGGCTGGACCACCCTCTTCCTGTGGCGTGGGACCGGTGCGGCGACCCTCGACTTCGAGAGCTGGTCCGAGCCGGTGCCGCTGGCCCGGTTCGGTGACACGGACTGCTGGTACGCCGAGGTGCGCATGCCCGCGCGGCTGCGGGTGACGTACCGGTTCCGCGTGGGCGAGGAGGCGTACGCCGATCCGCTCAACCCGGTCGGAGCCGGCGGCGACCGGTCCATCGCCGCGACACCGGACGCGCCGGACCAGCCGCACTGGCCCGCCGTCGGCGCCGACGGTGTGCTGCCCCTCCCCCGTACCCGGATCCGCTGGGCCGGTGAACGGCTGGGCGGGCGGCGGACCGTGCGGGTGCATCCTGCGGGTGGTGGCGGGCCGGTGGTCCTGCTGCTCGACGGGGACGACTGGCTGTATCTGCACCCGGCCATGACCGCGTTCGACTCGGCGGTCGCCCGTGGGGAGATGCCGCCGGTCACGCTCGTCTTCCTGCCGGCCAAGGACAGGGAGGCGGAGTTCGCGTGCCGGCCCGAGCTGTGGGAGGCGGTCCGGGACGAACTGCTGCCGCTGGTGGCGGAGTCGGGGGTGACCGCCGAGATCGACCGGCTGGTCGTCGCCGGGCAGAGCCTCGGGGGGTTGAGCGCGGTGTACGCGGCGCTGGAGTTTCCGGAGTTGGTGTCGCGTGTGGCCTGTCAGTCGGGGTCGTTCTGGTGGACGTCCGATGCCGTGGGTTCGGCGGATCCGTTGGTGGGGCCGGTCGGCGGCGCGGTTGCCGACCGGCTGCGGAAGCGTCCCGACCTGACGGGGCTGCGGGTCGCGTTCGATGTGGGCGAACACGAGACGCGGATGCTGCCGCATTGCGAGTCGGTGGAGACCTTGGCCGAGCAGGCCGGGGCGACCGTGCGGGTTTCGCGGTCGGCCTCCGGCCATGATCGGGTGGGGTGGCGTCATGCCCTGCTGAGGGATGTCGCCTGGGCACTGGGGTCCAAGTGATTGTCCGCGGGCCGGTGGGGGTTGATCGCGCAGTTCCCCGCGCCCCTTACGGGGCGCTTCACCGCGCCACCGCAGAGCAGTAGGCCTCGTCCGTCGCCAGCAGGTTCCGGTGGGTGTCCTCGGCCGTGACGACTCCGTCGTCCACGACCAGGACCCGGTCGGCGGCGTCCAGGAGGGCCGGGCTGCTGGTGAGGACGATGGTGGTACGGCCCCGGCGCAGCTTCGCGACGTTGCGGGCGATGAGCTGTTCCGTGACCGCGTCGACGGCCGTCGTCGGATCGTGCAGGACGAGCACGTCGCTGTCGGCGGCCAGGGCGCGGGCCAGGGAGAGCCGCTGGCGCTGCCCTCCGGAGAGGTTCGCGCCGCGGTCGCGGACGGCGTAGTCGAGGCCTTCGCGGTGCAGGGCGACGACGTCGGTCAGCATGGACGCCTCGACCGCCTCGGGGACCATGCGGCTGGTGCCCGACGGGTCGATGTTCGAGCGGAGCGTCCCCGCGAAGATCTCCGCGTCGTAGGGGTTCACCAGCACGTGCTCGCGGACCGCCTCGACCGACAGGTCCGCGAGGTCCCGGCCGCCGACCCGCACCGTTCCCTCGTACGCGCCGGGCGGGACGTTCACGGCAAGGATCGACGCGAGGTCGGCCGCCGCGCGCGGCTGGTACGCGGCGATCGCCACGAACTCCCCCGCCGACACCTGGAACTTCAGCTTGCGCAGGGTGCCGTACCGGACGCAGTCGAGCTCCACGTCCCCGCTCTCCGCCGGGCGTTGGGCTCCCGGCGTCATCACCGGCGGCGCGGTCAGCACCAGCGCCATGCGTTCGGCCGAGGCGCGCGCCATCATCACGTACTTCGGCATCTCCGAGAACAACTTCAACGGCTCCATGATGAACTGCGCCAGGCCCACGGCCATGACCAGTTCGCCGATGCTGATCCGGCCGTCGAACGCCAGCCAGCCGGCCAGCAGCGTCACGGCGCCGGCGAGCGCCGCGTTGAGGGCCAGGGCCGTGCCCGCGTAGGCGCCGTTCACCTTGGCGACGGTGATCGCCTGGACCTTCGCCTCCGTGCTGACCTCGCGATAGGAGCGGAACGCCGCGTGGTTGCCGCCGAAGCCGTGCAGCGGGCGCAGGCCGGTGATGAGGTCGGCGACCTTCGCGCCCGCCCGCGCCACCCGGGCCTGCTGTTCCTGGGTGCTGGTGCCGATCTTCTTGGACAGCACGCTCAGGCACGACAGGATCGCGAGGGTTCCCACGATGACCAGCAGGCCGAGCCGGATGTCGGCCAGGCCCAGGGCGACCGCCGCGACCACCACCGCGACCAGCGAGCTGATCAGCAGCGGCACCACCTCGATGATGTCGGCGGTCTGGTCGGCGTCCTCGGTGGCGATGGTCAGCACCTCGCCGGACTTGAGGTCGACGTCCCTGGCCACCGGCTGGAGACCGCAGGCCGCGACCTTGACCCGCCAGCGGTGCGCCTCCGTCGTGTTGGCCTTCTGCAGGATACGCATCCCGAACCGCCAGGACAGCGACACGGTCGTGATGATCACGGCCAGGACGGCGATCGAGAGGCCGAGCGCGCCGAGGCTGCGGTCCCGCATCGTGTGCTCGACGATCAGGCCGAGCGCGATGGGGAAGGCCGTCTCGCCCGCCTGGTACAGGCCCATGAGGAGGGTGCCGCCGGCCATGGCGCCGACGTTGCGGCGCAGGGCGGTGCGGAGGATGTCGGACCCCGAGCGGGGCCGCTGCGTGTCAGGAGTTGTCATCGAGGTGGCGGGCAATCGCTTCCGGGGTGCGCAGGGTGAACAGGTCTCGGATGGTGATCACTGGACCGTACTCGCGGCGGAGCAGCCCGATCAGCCGCACCGCCAGCATGGAATGTCCTCCGAGGGACACGAAGTCGCTCACCGCGCTCACCTCGTCGTCGTCCAGGTCCAGTGCCTCGGCGAAGTACTCGCACACCACGGTCTCGGTCTCGGTCGCGGGTCCCCGCTCCCCCACCGTGGTCAGCGCGCCCAGCGGCTTGGCCTCCGGCAGCGCCTTGGTGTCAGCCTTCCCGTTCACCGTCAGCGGGATGCTGTCGACCTGGGCGTAGTGCGTGGGGCGCAGGAAGTCCGGCAGTCCGGCGCCCACTTCGGCCGCCACCGTCGCCAACTCCGCCCCGTCCAGCACCAGGTAGGCGGCCAGCCGATATGAACCGTCGACCTGCGGGTCGGGCTGGGCGACCGCGGCGGCGAACCGCACCGCCGGGTGCGCCGCGAACACGGCCTCCACCTCGCCGAGTTCGACGCGGTGCCCGCGGATCTTGACCTGCTGGTCGGTGCGGCCCAGGTACATCAGGTTGCCGTCGGGCCGGCGGACCACCAGGTCCCCGGTGCGGTACATGCGCTCGCCTGGTTCCCCGAAGGGGCAGGCGACGAAGCGGTGCGCGGTCTGGGCGGGCTGTCCGAGGTAGCCGCGCGCGATGCCGATGCCCGACACGTACAGCTCACCGGGGACGCCGTCCGGCAGGGGGCGCAGCCAGGGGTCGAGGACGTACACGTCGGTGTTGTCGATCGCGACGCCCACCACCGGGTCCTGGCACTCGAAGGTGCCGACGCCGAGGGTGTTGATGGTGTACTCGGTGGGTCCGTAGAGGTTGTAGCCGACCGTTCCCCGGGTCTCGGCGAGCCGCTGCCACAGCGTCGGGGTGACGGCCTCGCCGCCGAGCAGCACCAGCGGCGGCCGGCGTTCCGGGTCGTCGAGCAGGCCCTCGGCCACGAGCTGCTGTGCGTAGGTCGGGGTCACGTTGACGACGTCGATCCCGTGCTCCAGGCAGTACGCGACCAGCCGGGGCGCGTCGCGCCGCAACTCCTCGTCGCAGATGTGCACTTCATGCCCGTCGGCGAGCCACAGCAGCTCCTCCCAGGACATGTCGAACGCGAACGACACGGTGTGCGCGATGCGGAAGATCCGGTGGCCGTGTTCCGCCAGCACCGGTTCGAAGACCCGGCGCTGATGGTTGATCAGCATGTTGGTGAGTCCGGCGAACTCGGTCACCACGCCCTTGGGCTTGCCGGTCGATCCCGAGGTGTAGATCGTGTAGGCGGGGTGCCGCAGGCGGTCGGGGTCGTCCGGCGCGAACGTCACGTACGGCTGGGCCTCGGGCAGCGGGCGGTCCAGCTCGATCAGGTCGGCGTCCAGTGAGGCCAGCCGGGGTGACACGCCGCTCACGGTGAGGATCACCTCCGGGCGGGCGTCCTCGACGATCGCGGCGATCCGCTCGTCCGGGTGGTCCAGCTCCAGCGGCACGTACGCGGCGCCGACCCGCAGCACGGCGAACAGCGCCACGATCGAGTCGAGGGAGCGCGGGATCGCGAGCCCCACGTTCGTCTCGGGGCCGATGCCCCGCCGGGCGAGCACACCGGCCACCGCACGGCTGCGGTCCCGGAGTTCGGCGAACGTCATCGTCGCACCGTGGGCGACGAGCGCGACCCGCTCCGGTGCCCGGTCCGCCGCCTGGTCGAACCGGTCGATGACGGTGTCCGTGCCGACGTCCGTACGCTCGCCCCGCGAGGGTTCCGGCCCCAGGCCCCGCAGCGCGCCCACCGGGCCGGTCGACCGGGCCAGGTCCTCCAGCACGCGCAGGTAGTCGTCGAGGAGACGGCGGGCGTTCCCGGTGTCCTGGTCGCGGTACTCCAGCTTGACGGTCAGCCGGTCGCCGGGCGTGACGACCCAGGTGAACGGATAGTGCGTGGAGTCGTCGGCCTGCACCGAGTTGATGCCGTGCCGGGCGTTCATCTCGGCGAAGGCGTCCAGGTCCAGGAAGTTCTGGAGCACGAACAGGTTGTCGAACAGGGTGTCGTGCCCACTGGCCCGCTGGATCTCGCCGAGCCCCAGGTGCTCGTGCTCCATCGCCTCGACCCTGGCCGTCTGCACGGCCGAGAGGTAGTCGCGGACCGTGTCGTCGGGCCGGGGCCGCGTCCACATCGGCACGGTGTTGAGCAGCACGCCGACGATGTCGGACAGCCCCTCGCCCTCCCGGCCGGACACCGTCACGCCGAACACGGCGTCGCTGCGGCCGGTGTGGGCGCCGAGGAGAAGGCCGAACGCGCCGGTCAGCACGGAGTTCAGCGTGACGCCGTGCGTCCTGGCAGCGTCCCGCAGCAGGCGGGACTGCTCGGCGGACAGCGTGTGCACGAGCGCGCGCGGCAGGTCGTCCGAGAAGGTCGGCGCCGGTCCGGCGAGCAATGTGGGGCCGGGGAGGCCGGCCAGGTGATCCGCCCAGAAGCGCTCCGAGACGGCGGAGTCCTTGGCGTCGAGCGCCCGGGCGTAGTCCTCGAAGCTCGGCGTGGCCGGAACCGCGTCGAGGGGCCGTCCCGCGACGGCCGCCCCGTAGGCGTCGAACAGGTCCCGCAGCACGATCTCGCGGGACCAGCCGTCCCACAGCAGCAGGTGGTAGCTGAGCAGCAGGCCGTCGCGGTCACCGGGCAGACGCACCACGGTCAGCCGGATCAGCGGCGGTTCGCCCGGGTCGAACCCGGTGTCGCGGTCCCGGGCCCGCAGGGCGTCGACCTCGGCGTCCGTCGACAGCTCGATCGTGCGGACGTCGACCCGCCGGCCGGCCTTGAGGACCTGGACCGGATTGCCGTCGGAGTCGGTCGTGAAGCCCGCGCCGACCACCGGGTGCCGGGCGATCACGTACGCCATCGCCTCGGCCAGCGCGCCCGTGTCCAGGCGCCGGTCGAACGTGAACCAGCTCTGTGCCACGTAGTGCCCGGCCGAGCCCGCCATCTGGGCCTGGAAGTACAGGCCCCCCTGGAGCGGGGTGACCGGTGCGGTGCGCTCGGCCGTCGTGGCGGTGTCCGCGATGCGCCGGAGGGCACGGTGCCAGTGCTCAGTGATCTCGTCGGGGACGCCCTCGGCGAGGGTGAAGGCCGTGTGCAGGCTCCCGGTGGACTCGTCGAGCCAGGCGTTGACCTCGACGGCGTACGGGCTGCCCTGGTCGCCGCCGGTGAGGTGCACCGCCTGGGACTCGCTGCCCCGGCCGAGGTAGTTGAACAGCACCTGCGGGCGGGCGGTGGCGAGCAGTGGCGCTGTCTGCGGGTTGAGATGCCTGAGCTGTCCGTAGGCGATGTGGGCGCGCTCGTCCGGCTGGCGTTCGGCGACCTCGCGGGCCGCCGCGACGGGATCGGTGTGCGCGGTGAGGCGTACGGGTGCGATCGCGGTGAACCAGCCGACCGTACGGGTGTAGTCGTGGTGTTCCAGCACCGGGACCCGGCCGTGCCGCTCCAGGTCGATCGCGAGGTCGGTGGGCGAGGGCTGCACGTGGGTCAGCGCGGTGCGGAGGGCTCCGCACAGCAGCTCGGTGAGACCGACGCCGAGTGCGGCGGGGGCGGTGCGGGTCAGGCGGTCGGTGGCTTCGGGCGGGAGGACGACCGTGGTCTCCCGCAGTCCCTCGACGGCGGGGAGCAGCGGGGGCGCCTGGAGCGTGGTGAGCCAGTGCCCGAGGTCGTCGGTCGCGTGGGTGGACCGGAGGGCCAGGGCTTCGGCGTACTCGGCGTACGACGTCGTCGCAGCGGCCAGGGCTTCCCCGCGGAGGGCAGTGGCCAGGTCGTCCAGCAGGATCAGCCAGGACACCGAGTCGACGGCGAGGTGGTGCACGGTGACGACCAGGGTCCGGCTCGCCTCCAGCCACGCGAAGGCGACGACCTCGCCCGACTCGGGGTCGAGCCGCCCGGCGGCGTCGTTCGCGGCGGTCGTGACGTCGGCGGTGTCCGGGCGTACGACGGTGATGTCACGGGCGGGTTCGGTGCGGAGGGTCCACACTCCGTGTCCGGTACCGAGCCTCAGTCGCAGGGTGGGGTGTGCGGCGACTACGGCGTTCGCGGCGCGTTCGACATCGGCGAAGGAGCTGTCCGGGACCACGAGCGTTCTGGCCTGGGCGAAGCGGGTGAGTGAGCCGCCCAGTTCGCGTTGGCGCAGGATGATCGGCGTCGGAGGAAGGGGGCCGTCCGCGCGGTGGGTGGGGGCGGTGGCTTGTGGTGTGCGCGTCGGCAGGTGTTCGGCGAGCGCGCGGGGGGTCTTGTGGAGGAACACGTCCCGGGGGGCTATGGGCAGGCCGAGTGTCCTGGCCCTGTTCACGACCGTGATGGCGATGATGCTGTCGCCTCCGGCGTGGAAGAAGTCGGTGTCGGCGGTCACTTCCTTGCCGGGCAGTGTCTGGGTGAAGATGTCGACGAGTGCGGCTACAGCTGAGATCTCGTCTGCGGGTACGTCGTGGCTTGGCGCGCCCAGCGGCGGAGCCGCGAATTGATACAGCCCCGCGCCCCCACATGCCTGTTCCGCCAAGGCCCTTCGATCCAGCTTGCCGTTCACCGTCAGCGGCAGGGCGTCGATCGTGAGCACCTGTCCAGGCACCATGTGCACGGGCAGCTTCGCGGCCAGTTGCTCGGCGAAGTCCCCCGGTACCCGGCCCACCACGTGCGCCACCAGGTGGTCGCCGGTGCCGGCCACCGTCACGGCCACGTCGATCACGCCGTCGAGGTCGCGGATCGCGGTCTCGACCTCGCCCAGCTCGATGCGGAAGCCCTTGAGCTGGACCTGGTCGTCGGCGCGGCCTGTGAACTCCAGCTCACCGTCGAGGGTGCGGCGGGCGAGGTCGCCCGTGTGGTACATGCGGGAGCCGTCACCCGCGAAGGGGTTCGCCACGAACCGGCCCGCGGTGAGGCCGGGCCTGCCCAGGTAGCCGAGCGACACCTGGTCGCCGGCGACGTAGATGGCGCCCACCCGGCCCGGCGGCACCGGGCGGAGCCGGTCGTCGAGGAGGTGAGTGACCAAGCCGGGTATGGGGCTCCCGATCGGGCTGACGTCGTCGCCGCGGCCGAAGTCCTCCTCCGTCAGCACGCGGTGGGTGACGTGGACCGTCGTCTCGGTGATGCCGTACATGTTGACCAGCTCGGGCGAGCCGGTGCCGTGCCGCTCGACCCAGCCGCGCAGCCGCCCGAGGTCCAGGGCCTCGCCGCCGAAGATGACGCGGCGCAGGGCGGGCAGGGGCTCGCCGGCGTGCCGGTCGGCCTCGATGAACTGGTAGAAGGCGGACGGCGTCTGGTTGAGCACGGTCACTCCGCGCTCGCGGACCAGCCGGTGGAAGTCGACCGGGGAGCGGGTCAGCCCGTACTCCGGTACCAGCAGCTCACCGCCGTGCGCGAGCGCTCCCCACAGCTCCCAGACCGCGAAGTCGAAGGAGAAGGAGTGGAACTGGACCCAGACGTCGTGCGGTCCGAAGTCCATGTCGGGCCGGGTGTTGGCGAGCAGCGTCACCACGCTGGAGTGCGGGACGACGACGCCCTTGGGTCGGCCGGTAGATCCGGACGTGTAGATCACGTACGCGGGATCGTGCCAACCGGCCCCGGGGCCCGGTTCGGTCGTGGCCTGCGGAAGGTCGTCTCCTTGGACGAGTACGCGGGCCTGTACGCCCGTACGGGTCAGGAGTTCCGCGAAGCGGTCGCGCTGTTCCCTGTCCACGAGGACGACCTGCGGGGCGGCATCGGCGAGGATGTGCTCCAGCCGTTCGTCCGGGTAGGCGAGGTCCAGCGGTACGTACGCGCCGCCCGCGGTGACGATGGCGACCAGGGCGACGACCTGCTCGACGGACCGCGGGACGGCGACGGCGACCCGCCGGCCGGGGCCGACACCGGCCGCGCGCAGAGCCGAGGCCAACTCGTCCTTGGCCTGCGCCAGTTCGCCGTAGGTCAGGGACCGGGTGCCGCCGTCGAGACCGCACTGGGTGACGGCGGTGGCGGCCGGGTCGCGCCGCGCGGCTGCGTCGAACAGGCCGCCGAGGGTGGTCGGCGTGATGCGCGCGGGGCGCCGGGCGCCCTCGGACGCCACGTCGTCGACCAGGGTGTCCGGTCGGGTGAGCAGGGCGGTGAGGGTGGAGGTGAACGTGCGCAGGATCGCCTGGGCGGTGGTCTCCGGCAGCAGCTCGCCGTCGTAGATCAGGTTGAAGCGCGGGCGGCCGTCGAATGCGCGTTCCACGACCAGGGTCAGCGGGTAGTGCGGTGCGCCCTCGTTGACGAGGTCGGTGACGACCAGGGTGTCGCCGGGCCGGCGCAGCGCGTCCACGTCGGTCGCCACGTCGAACACCACCAGGGTGTCGAACAGGGAGCCTGCTTCGGCCTGGCGGCCGATCCTGGCGAGTGAGACGTGCTGGTGCGGCAGGACCGCGCCCTGGTGTTCCCGGACCGAGGCGAGCAGGTCCCGGGCGGTGGTGGTGGCGGTCCAACGGGCGCGGACGGGGATCGTGTTGATGAACAGGCCCGCCATGTCCTCGATGCCGGGCACGTCCGCGTCGCGGCCGGACACCGTGGAGCCGAACACCACGTCCTGTCCGTGCAGGATGCCGCCCAGCGTGACCGCCCAGGCGCTGTGCACGGCCACGCTCAGGGGCACGCCGGCCGACCGGGCGGCCGCGTCGATGTCCTGGTCCGGGCGCACGGCGGTGTCGGCGAACCGGTCGGACGGGGTGTGCCCCTCGGCGACCAGCGACGGGCCGGGCAGGTCGGCGAGCTGCTCGCGCCACACCCGGTCGCTCTCGTCGGCGTCGCGTCCGGCGAGCCAGCGTACGTAGTCGGCGAAGCCGCCGATCGGGTACACGGTCCCCGGCGCGTGGTACTCGGCGAGCAGCGCGCGGAGCATCGGCGGCACCGACCAGCCGTCGGCGATGATGTGGTGCACGGTCTGCACGAGGACGTGCCGGCCGGGACCCGAGCGGACGAGGGTGTACCGCATCAACGGGCCCGTTGCCAGGTCGAATCCGGCGCGGCGGTCCCGCTCGGCCAGGTCGCGCAGCTCGGCGTCGGTGATGCCGGGGCGGTCCAGGGTGGTGAAGGGCGCCTCGACGCCGCTCTCCAGTACGGAGACCACGCGGCCGTCGGCGAGGGCCACGAACCGCGCGGCGAGGTTCGGGTAGAGCGTGAGCAGCCGGGTGGCGGCCGCCGCGAGCCGGTCGGCGTCCACCTCGCCGTCCAGGGTGAGCAGTTGCTGTTCGACGTAGGCGCCGGCCGAGTCGTCGTCGAAGACGGAGTGGAAGTACAGGCCTTCCTGCAAGGGCGTCAGCGGCAGGATGTCCCGCAGCGCCGGGCCGTCCAGGGCGTCGACGTCGGTCTGGGTCAGCGGCACCAGGGGGAAGTCGCTGGGCGAGTGGCCGCCGTGCGGGTCGAGTGCGGCCAGTCCTGCCAGGGCGTCCCGGAAGTAGCCGCCGAGGGTGGCGATGTCCTCGTCGGTGAACATGCCGTCGGGCCAGGAGATGGTGGTGACCAGGTCGTATTCGCCGGTCGGGGCCGGTTCGGCGATGGCGTTGAACTCCAGGGCGCGAGGCAGGCGCATCCGCGGATCGCGCTTCTCGCCCAACTGGCCGGTCGCCTGGGCGAGTTGCCAGTCTCCGGGCTCTCCGGCGGCGAAGCGGCCCAGGTAGTTGAAGAGCACCTGCGGTGCGGGCGCGTCGAACTCGGTGTCGGTCAGGTACCGCAGGGCGCCGTAGGAGACGCCGTTGTCCGGCACCCGGGCGAGGTCTTCCTTGACCGCCTTGAGGGCTGCGGTCAGGTAGGCGGGGGCGGTGAAGTCGGCCGCGGTGCCGGGGTCGACGGTGACCGGGAAGAGGGTGGTGAACCAGCCGACGGTCCGCGACAGTTCTGGCTCGAAGCCGGCGGAGGGCGCCACGAACTGTCCTTCGCGGCCGTGGCCCTCCAGTTCGATGTGCGCGAAGGTCTGGTCCTGCCCCAGGTCGCGGCGCCACCGGGCGAGCGCGACGGCGAGCCCGGTCAGCAGGACGTCGTTGACGCCCGCGTGGAACCTCGCGGGGATGTCGCCCAGCAGCGCGGACGTGATCTCCGGGCCGGCCGAGACGGTCCGCAGTCGCTCCGTGGCGACGGTGTCGGCGTCGGACAGGGCGCGCCGGCCCACCGGTTGGTCCGCTGCGGGCAGCGGGCGCCAGTAGTAGGAACTGTCCGCGTCGAAGGCCGCGCGCTCCAGCAGTTGCGTCCAGCGCCGGAAGGACGTGCCCACCGGGGGCAGCTCGACGGGGGTGCCCGAGGTGAACTGGCGCCAAGCCGTGGCCAGGTCGTCCATCAGAATCCGCCAGGACACACCGTCGATCACCACGTGATGGGCGACCAGGACCAGCTGCCCTGCCGCGCGGCGCCAGACGGCGCGCAGCATCACACCGTTGTCGGGATCCAGGGCGTCGGTGGCCAGTGCGACGCACGCGTCGAGCGGCCGGTCGCTCTCCTGCCATCCGGCGACGGCCCGGTCGGGCTCAGGGATGTCGAAGCTCCAGCGGCTTGCGCGCACCAACCTGGCGCGCAGCATGTCGTGCCTGCGGACCACGGCGGTGAGGATCTCGTCGAGCGCGTCGGCGGTCAGGTCCGGCGGGGTGTTCAGCACGACGGACTGCACGAAGCCGTCGATCGCGTCGGTGGTCTCGCCGAGCCACTGCACGATGGGCGAACCCACGACGGACCCGGTCGGGACATCGCGGTGGTCGACGGTGGAGACGTCCTCCCGGCTCGCGACTGCGGCCAGGGCCCCCACGGTGCTGTGGGTGAAGATCTGCCGTGCCGTGACGTAGAGGCCCGCGTCGCGCAGGGCGGTCAGCAGCGAGATCGCCAGGATGCTGTCGCCGCCGAGCTGGAAGAAGTCCTGGTCGACGCCGACCTCTTCGAGCCGCAGCACCGCCGCCACCGCCGCGCAGACCGCGCGTTCGTTCTCGGTGGTGGGCCGTACGAACGTGCCTGTGCCGATCCTTGGCTCCGGCAGGGCGTTGCGGTCGAGCTTGCCGTTGGCGGTGAGGGGGAACTCCGTCATGACGACGATGTGGGCGGGCACCATGTACTCGATCATGTGCTCGGTGGCCCACGCCTTGACCTCGTCGGCGCGCAGGTCCTCGCTGCCGGCGGCCGGGATGACGTAGCCCACCAGGTAGGTGCCGCCCGCCGCGTTCTTCCGGGCGACGACGCAGGTGTGCCGTACGCCGGGGTGCTCGGCAAGGCCGACCTCGACGTCCTCGATCTCCAGGCGCATGCCGCGGATCTTGATCTGGTTGTCGGCGCGGCCGAGGAAGTCCAGGGAGCCGTCCGGGGCGAACCGGGCGAGGTCGCCGGTGCGGTAGAGGCGGGAGCCGTCGTCGGCGAAGGGGTTGGCGATGAACCGGGATGCCGTCAGACCGGGCGCGTTGACGTAGCCGCGCCCCAGGAGGAACCCGCCCACGTACAGTTCGCCGCCGACGCCGACGGGGACCGGGCGCAACTCCTCGTCGAGGACGTACAGCTGGGTGTTGGGGTTGGCCTTGCCGATGGAGGTGGACAGGCGTTCCGCCTCTCCTCGGTAGATGACGTGCGAGACGCCGATGGTCGTCTCGGCGGGGCCGTAGCCGTGGTACATGGGGATGTCGAGCTTGGTGCGGAACCGCTCGTACAGCTCCGGGGTCAGCACCTCGCCGCCGCACCAGACGTGCCTGAGGCTGTCCAGGCGGCCGGAGTCGCCGGCGATCTCCAGCAGCACGTCCAGCATGGACGACACCAGATAGGTGAAGGTGACGCGCTGTTCGGCGATGACGCTCAGCAGGTGGTGCGGGTCGCGTTCGCCGCCGGGGCGCAGCACCACCAGCCGGGCGCCGGACACCAGCGGCAGGAATATCTCGTTGATGGAGATGTCGAAGGACAACGGCGCCTTGAACAGCGAGGCGTCGTCGTGGCCGAAGCCCAGGATCTCGTTCACCTGCCACAGCAGGCGCTCGCTGATCGCCTCGTGCCGGATCATGGCGCCCTTGGGCCGTCCGGTGGAGCCGGACGTGAAGATCACGTAGGCGAGGGCGTCGCCGTGGACGGTGACACCGGTCCCCCCGGTGGGGTGGGAACCGTGGCGCCAGTCGTCGAGGTCGACGGCCACGGCGGGCGGTTCGGCCGGGTCGTGCTCGCCCGAGTCGTTGAGCTGCACGACGACCCGGGCGTCCTCGATGACGACGGCCCGGCGCGCGGCGGGCCACTGCGGATCGAGTGGCACGAACGCGCACCCCGCCTGGAGCACGGCGAGCAGTCCGACGACCATCTCGGCGGAGCGGCCCAGTGAGATGCCGACGACCTGTTCGTGGCCGAGGCCGCGCTCGATCAGGTGGTGGGCCAACTGGCTGGAGAGTTCGGCTGCCTGACGGTAGGTCAGTGAACGGTGCTCGTCCACGATGGCGACGGCGTCCGGCCTGGTCCGTGCCTGCTCGCGGAACATCTCGACGATGGTCGGGCGGCTCCGGTCGGCCCCGGTGTCGTTCCAGCGGGCCAGGAGTTCGAGCCTCTCGGCGACGCTGGAGGGTCCGATGGTGCCGAGGGGCCGGTCCGGGAAGTCGGCCAGGTCGTCCAGCGCGAGCTGTGCCTCGGCCGGCGAGACGCCGTCGGGCACGCGGATGCTCCGGCCGTCGGCGCCGACCTCCCAGTCACCGGGTCCGGCCCCGCCGTTGTCGACCCATCCGAGGACGTCGGCGAACAGGGTGCCGGAGGTGAGGTCGATGCCGTCGGGGCTCTCGCCCGTAGTCCAGTACGACAGCCCGATGGCGCAGGCTTCGGTGATGGTCCTGTCGGAGTGGTCGCCGGTCCGCCGGCGTACGTCGGCCAGGCGTGCGGGAGAAAGCCGTACGAGACGAGCGCTCGGTTCCATCATCGAAGACTCAGCACCCTTTCAAGGAAACCAGAAATCAAGCCCAGCCCGACTCGGGCCTGCCTAACTACCCTCGCGCCATGCCTGCCACAGCCGGGCGTACCGGCCGCCGAGAGCCACCAACTCGTCGTGTGTGCCCTGCTCGACGACGCGGCCCGCGTCCAGCACGGCGATCCGGTCCGCCGCCATCGCCTGGGTCAGCCGGTGCGCCACGAACAGGGTGGTCCGGCCCGCGCACGCGGCCACGACCGCGCGTTCCAGCTCGGCGGCGCCCTCACTGCCGGCCTCCGCGGTGGACTCGTCGAGCACCACCACGGGCGAGCGGGCCAGCACCAGCCGGGCCAGGGCGATCTGGGCGACCTTGGTGACGTCGAGGCGCTCACCGCCCTCGCCGACCCTGGTGTTCAGCCCGTCGGGCAGCGCCTGGACCCAGGCGTCGGCGCCCACCGTGCGCAGTGCGTCCGTCAGTTCGGCGTCGGTCGCCCCGGGCGCGGACAGCCGCAGGTCGTCGGCGAGCGGGCCGGAGAACACATGCGTCTCCTGCGTCAGGATGCTCACCAGGGCCCGCGCCGCGGCCTCGTCCAGACCCGCCAGGTCGGTCGCGCCGATGCGTACCGACCCGGCGTCGGGCGTGCCGATGCCCGCGATCAGCGCGGCCAGGGTCGTCTTGCCCGCACCCGTCGCGCCCACCAGCGCGAGCGAACCCCCGGCCGGGATCGTCAGATCGACGTCCCTCAGCACCGGTTCCTCGGCTCCGGGGTAACGGAACGTCAGTCGCCGCACCGTCACCGGCAACGGCTCGGCGTCCGCCGGCGCGACGGCCGGGTCACCCACCAGCCGGCCCTCACCGGCCTCCCCCAGCACACCGACCAGCCGGGTCAGACTCGCGCCCGACTTCTGTGCCTCGTCGAAGGTGAACATGATGAGGCCCAGCGGGCCGAACAGCCGGTGGAACAGCAGCGGAGCCGCCGACACCTCGCCGAGGGTGGCGGCATCGGCCTCCAGCAGGGCGTACCCCACCACGATGATCAGGACCAGCCCGATGAACTCGGCGCGGTTCTCCCGGCCGACGAACCGGCCGAAGAACCGGAACACCTCGATACCGAGGTCGCGCACGCGCCAGGACTCGCTGGTGACCTTCTCGCGGAAGGCGCCCTCCAGCCGGTACGCGCGGACCGTGTCGATCCCGTTCAGACCGCTGATCAACGCCTGTGCGCGGTCGGCCTGGGCCACGCGCTGCTTGCGGTAGAGCGGCGCGGAGCGGGGGAGGTACCAGCGCAGGGCCAGCGCGTACGCGGGCAGCGCGCCGGCGCCCGCCAGTCCGAGCCGCCAGTCCAGGCCGAACATGCCGAACGTGGCGATGGCGACCAGTACTCCGGCCGAGAACACGGTGGGGATGGCCGTTCGGATGCCCTTGGAGATGACGGCCACGTCGTCGCCGACCCGGGAGAGCACGTCTCCCCGGCCGACCTGTTCGATGCGGGCGCTCGGCATCCCCAGCACCGCCCGGACGGCTCCTTCCCGCAGCCGCGCGAGCAGGTCGGCACCCAGCCGGCCGATCAGGTAGGTCGACACCGCGGTGGCCGCCGCGCCGAGCAGCGCGGCGGCCCCGATCAACACCCCGATGGTGACCAGGACCGAGCGCGACTCGCCCTCGACCACGCCGTCGACCACCCGGCCGAGCAGCAGGACCGGCAGCACCTGGAGCGCCGCGCCGGCCACCGTGGTGAGCACGGTGGCCGCCGACAGCCAGGGCACCTCGCGGCAGTGCGCCGCGACCCATCGGGACGCCTCGCGCCCGGTCGCCGTGTGCAGCGTCGCCGGGGCGGGGCGGGTGGCGGTCGCGCTCACACCGCGACCCGGGCGGGCAGGGGACAGGACAGGGTGACCGGCATCGCTACTCGGCCGCCGACTTCACGAGCTCGTCGACGGCGTACGGCATGGACAGCAGGGTGCCCTGGGAGATGGCCGCGCCGACCGCCGGGCCCTCGCTGTCCAGCAGGTAGGACACGTTGCCCTTCTTCACGGCGTCGAGGTTGGCGAACAGCTTGAACTTCTTCAGGGCGGCCGTGTCGGCCTTGTCGTTGATGACGAAGATGCGGTCGACGTCGACCAGGTCGACGCGCTCGGGCGAGAGCTTGGTGTAGAAGCTGCCGTCGGCGACCTTGTCGATCTCGGTCTGGTACTGGAAGCCGATGCCCGTCACGAGCCGGCCGCGCACATCGGTGGAGGTGAACGGCGCCACCGAGTTCTCGTACCAGGACAGTACGACGGCCTTCTGCTTCGCGAAGTCGGGGTGCGCCTTCTTGGCCGCGTCCAGCTTGCCCTGGATGTCCTGCACCATCTTCTCGCCCTCCTCGGCCTTGCCGAGTGCCTTGGCGATGTGCAGGGCGTTGTCCTGCCAGGGGGCGCTGAACGGCTCCTTCTCGGCCTTGGTGCGGGCCACCGTCGGCGCGATCCTGGAGAGCTTGTCGTAGCCGGCCTGGTCGATCTCGGAGTAGACCGCGATGATCAGGTCGGGGCGCAGGGCGGCGATCTTCTCGTAGTTGGGGCCGGTGTCACCGTTCTTCATGATGACCTCGGGCTTGGTGTCACCCCACTTGTCCTTCACCCAGGGCCACTGGGTGTTGATGTCGGGGCTCTTGCCCGCCGGGTTCGGGTACTGGTCGGTCATGCCGACCGGCTTGATGCCGAACGCCAGGACGCTCTGGTCGTCGGTGTAGCCGACCGTGACGACCCGCTTCGGGGCCTCGGTGACCTTCGTGGTGCCGAACGCGTGCTCCACGGTGACCGGGAAGGCGCCGGCCGCGGCGGTCGAGGTGCTGTCGCCGCCCTTGTCCGCCGAGTCCGATTCGGAACCGCACCCCGCGAGGAGGCCGACGCCGAGCGTGGCGACGGAGAGCAGTGCCGCGACCCGCCGCCATGGCTTCCTGCGCGTCGTTCTGTGGAGGAGCATCCGTCAATCCCCTTGCTTTTTCGCACTGTCCAGTACGCCCCCGGGTAAGGGCAGGCAAACCGTACCGCAAGCCAGTAAGGTAAGCCTAGCCTTACTTGCGTAACTTTCTGGCGAACTAGTCGAGTTGAACGTGCGTGCGACCGATCGGGACGATGAGCGGCCGATCCCCCACCGGATCCTCGATGATCTTGGCACGCAGTCCGAACGCCTCTTGCAGCAGCTCGGCGGTCAGCACGTCACGGGGATGCCCCTGCGCCAGGATCGATCCCTCCCGCATCACGATGAGGTTGTCGCTGTAGCGCGCGGCCAGGTTGAGGTCGTGCAGCACCATCACCACGGTGCATCCCGATTCGTGCAGATCGTCGACCAGATCGAGCACGTCCATCGCGTGCGCCAGGTCGAGATAGGTGGTCGGCTCGTCCAGCAGCAGCAGATCGGTGCCCTGGGCCAGGGTCATCGAGATCCAGACGCGCTGCCGCTGTCCGCCGGACAGCGCGTCGACCGGGCGGTCGGCCAGATCGGACACGCCGGTCATGGCCAGCGCGCGCTCAACGACGTCGGCGTCGTCCGAGGACCACTGCCGCAGCCAGCTCTGGTGCGGATGGCGGCCCCTGGCGACGAGGTCGGCCACCGTCAGCCCCTCGGGCGCGACCGGCGCCTGCGGCAGCAGGCCGAGTTTCCTCGCCACGTCCCGCGTCCTGAGCCGGGCGATGTCGTCGCCGTCCAGCACGACCGTCCCCTTGGACGGCTTGAGCAACCGGGACAGGGTCCGCAACAGGGTCGACTTCCCGCACCCGTTGGGACCGATGATGGTGGTGATCACGCCGGGGGGTATCGCCACGTCGAGATCGTCGATGACGGTCCGGGCGCCGTACCCGACCGTGACGCCCCTGGCTGCCAGCCGTGAGGCCTGATCGGACTTCGACTCGACCCCGGTGACGGACTGAGTGACCACAAGGCCCCCTTACTTAGGCTCGCCTGACTTTGTACCAGCTATCTGCGGTTCGCCCGTACCAGCAGATAGACGAGGAAGGGGCCGCCGATCGCCGCGGTGACCACGCCGACCGGGAGACTGATGGGCAGTGCCGTGCGGGCGACCAGGTCCGAGCCGGTCAGCAGCAACGCGCCGACCAGCGCGGAGGCCACCATGGGCGGCGTCGGGCAGCGCGCCAGACGCATCGCCACCTGCGGAGCCACCAGCGCCACGAACGGGACCGGGCCCGCCGCGCTCACCGCCACGCCGGCCAGCAGCACCGCGCACAGCAGGAGGACCGCCCGCACCGCCGAGTAACGGACGCCCAGGCCCGCGGCGACGTCGTCACCGAGGTGCATCGGCTTGAACTGGAACGCGGCGCCCGTCACGACGACCAGGAGGGCGAGCGTGCCCCACAGGGCCACCTGGACCTCGTCCCACGACCGGTCGTCCAGCGAGCCCACCAGCCATGCCTGGGCCTGGGCGACGTCCCTGATGTCGGCCGAGACCAGCAGCCAGGTCGTGAGGGCCTCCATCACGGCGCTCACCGAGATGCCGATGAGGATGAGCCGCAGGCCGTCGATGCCGCGCCGCCAGGCGAGGAAGTACACCAGCAGGCCCGTGCCCAGACCGCCCATGAGGGCCGCCGCCGACAGGCCCACGGAGTTGACGACCGCCGCCGCCGTCCCGCCCGACACCGTCACCAGGAACACCGCGACCGCGCTGGCGCCGTTCGTGATCCCGAGGACGTCCGGACTGGCCAGCGGGTTGCGGGCGATGGACTGCGTGAGCGCTCCGGACACCCCCAGCGCGATGCCCACGACGAGCCCGGCCAGGGCCCGCGGCATCCGCAGGTCCATGATGACGAACTCGTCGACCCGCTCGCCCCGGCCGAGGAGTGTGGCGATCACCTGGGGCAGTCCGATGGGGAAGTCTCCGACGCCGATGGACAGACAGAACACCAGGAACGTCGCCGCCGCGAGCAGCAGCGAGACGCACACGATCCACGGCCGCCACACGAACGACACCCGGCCGAGCCGCACGCCCGGCGTCACCGACGGCTTCACGTCTGTCCTGTTCATGCGCGGCTTCACGCCTGTCCTGTTCATGTGCTCTTGAACTTTCCGCGCCACACCAGGGCCGCGAAGAACGGGGCGCCCAGCAGGGCGACGACGACACCCGCGTCCAGCTCGCTCGGCCGCACCACCAGGCGGCCCGCGATGTCGCAGACCAGGAGCACGATCGCGCCGAGCAGTCCCGCGTACGGCACCAGCCAGCGGTAGTCGGGCCCGGTCAGGTACCGGGCCACGTGGGCCACCATGAGCCCGAGGAACGCAATGGGCCCGCAGGCGGCGGTCGCGGCTCCGGCCAGCAGGGTGATGGCGGTGATGCCGATGGTCCGGCTCAGCGCGATGTTCACCCCGAGCCCGCGCGCCACGTCGTCACCCAGGTTGAGCAGGTTGAGGGCGGGCAGCGTGATCAGGGCCAGCACCAGTCCGGCCGCGATGAACCCGGTCACCGGCCAGATGACGCCGAATCCCACGCCCGCCACGGAGCCCGCGTTCCAGAACCGCAGGGCGTTCAGCGACTTCTGGTCCGACAGGGCGATCGCCGTGGTCATCGCCGCGAGGAACACCGTGACGCCCTGCCCGGCCAGGGCGAGCGTCAGCGGGTTCCCGGCGCCCCGGCCGATGCTCGCAAGCCCGAACACCACGACACCGGAGACCGCCGCCCCCAGGAAGGCGAACCAGAGGTACTGGAACGGGTCGGAGAGCCCGAACACGGCGATCACCGTCACCACGGCGAACGAGGCACCGGAGTTCACGCCCAGCAGGCCGGTGTCGGCGATCGGGTTGCGCGTGTACCCCTGGATCAGCGCCCCGCCGACCCCGAGGGCGACGCCCGCCACGATCGCGAGCACCGTCCGAGGCACCCGCACGGTCTCGACGATGAGCCTGATCTCGGTGAGCCGCTGATCGGACTCCGGCGCCGCGAACAACGCGTGCCACACCTCGCCGGGGCTCAGCGCGCGCGCCCCGACGGCCAACGACACCGCCCCCGCGGCCACGAGGACCAGCACCAGCGCGCCGAGTCCCACAACTCGCCGCCGACGGGCCCGAGTTGTGACCTCGGACGCGGGGCGCTCCACTGCGATCGTGCCCATGTCGACGTACGTTATCCCTTTGATCAACGAGAACGGCAGCGCCCCCAGGGGCGCGGGGAACGGCGCGCCCAGCCACATGCGGCCCGCAGACGCGATACAGCCTCACCAGCGGAGCTAACGCGCCGTCGTGCCCGTTCCGTCGGCGACCGTCCGGGCCGCGTCGGAGACGGGCTTGCGGCCCCGGTCGAGGAGCGAGTCGAGGATCTCGCCGACCCTGATGGCGGTGTTGGACAGCAGGGACGAGGTGATGCCGTGCGTGTGCTCGGTGCCGCCCTGGAGGTAGATGCCGCAGTGCAGGTCCGGCTCCGTGGCGATGCGGTAGTCGCGCTCGACACGGACCCGGCCCTCGTCGTCACGCAGGCAGCGGTCGGCCACCTCGCCGAGCAGACCGACGGGGTCGGCGGGGCTGTAGCCGGTGGCGAAGACCACGACGTCGGCGTCCAGGAAGGTCTCCTCGCCGGTGACGAGGGAGGTGACCGCGGCCGTGACCTTGTCCGGCGTCTCCGTGACACCGGTGAGCCGGGAGACGTTGAGGAAGCGCAGGCGCTCGGTGCCGAGGACCTTCTCCTGGTACATCTGCCGGTACAGGTCGTCGATCAGATCGATGTCCACCACGGAGTAGTTGGTGTTGCCGTGGTAGTCCATCAGCCGGCGTTTGACGTCCTTCGGCGCCGCGAAGAACTCGTCGACGGCCTCGGGGTCGAAGATCCGGTTGGCGAAGGCGCTGTCGTCGGCGGGGCTGTAGCCGTAGCGGGAGAAGACGGCGCAGACCTCGGCCCCGGGGAAACGCCGGTGCAGGTAGGCGACGTTCTCGGCGGCACTCTGCCCCGCGCCCACGACGACGAACCGGGACGGCGTGGTGCCCTCCAACGCGTCGACGCGGCCCAGCAGTTCGGAGTTGTGCCAGACGCGGTCGCTGCGCTCCACGCCCTCCGGCATGAGGGGACGCAGGCCGGTGCCGAGGACGAGGTTGCGGGCCCGGTGGACCTCCAGGCCCTCCCCCGAACGGACCGTCACATCCAGGTACTCCACAACGCCGTCGCGCAGGACGGGCATGACGCCGACGACCTCGTGGCCGTAGGAGACCATGTCGTCGACCTGGCCCGCGGCCCACTCGAAGTAGTCGTGGAACTCCACCCGCAGCGGGAAGAGGTTCTTGTGGTTGATGAAGTCGATCAGCCGTCCCTTGCTCTTGAGGTAGCACAGGAAGCTGTACTCGCTGGCCGGGTTCCGGAGCGTCACCAGGTCCTTGAGGAAGGACACCTGCATGGTCGCGTCGTCGATGAGCATGCCTCGGTGCCAGCCGAAGCGCGGCTGCTGCTCGAAGAAGTGCGCGGAGACCGCCTCTCCCCCGGCGGCGCTTGCGTTGTGCTCGCTGAGCGCGATCGCCATGGCCACGTTGGACGGCCCGAAGCCGATGCCAATGAGGTCGTGGATCAAAGGGGCGTCGCCAGGACGAGCCTGTGCCATGTCACTCCCATCGTACGAAGTCGGGCACGCCGAAAGAGGCCCACCCAAAACTTAGGTAAGGCTAAGCTCATCGCGTAGGGCTGTCTATAGACAAAAGGGACACGTACCGACCGCCCGATCGTCAACACGCCCGCAAAACGGCCCCGTTGACCACTTAGGTAAGCCTTGCTTTACTGGCCACGGCCATTCCCTGCTCAGAGGAGGAACCCCATGCGGGTCGTCATGTTCGGTTACCAGACCTGGGGCCACCGCACCCTCCAAGCCCTCCTGGACTCCGAGCACGACGTGGTCCTGGTCGTGACGCACCCCAAGAGCGAGCACGCCTACGAGAAGATCTGGAGCGACTCGGTCGCCGACCTCGCCGAGGAGAACGGCGTACCGGTCGTGATCCGCAACCGCCCTGACGACGACGAGCTGTTCGGGCGCCTCAAGGAGGCCGACCCGGACATCATCGTGGCCAACAACTGGCGTACGTGGATTCCGCCGCGCATCTTCGACCTGCCGCGCCGCGGCACGCTGAACGTGCACGACTCGCTGCTGCCGAAGTACGCCGGCTTCTCGCCGCTGATCTGGGCGCTGATCAACGGCGAGCCCGAAGTGGGCGTCACCGCGCACATGATGAACGACGAACTCGACGCGGGCGACATCGTGCGGCAGGAGGCGGTGGCGGTCGGGCCGGCCGACACGGCGACCGACCTGTTCCACAAGACCGTCGACCTCATCGCCCCGGTCACCATCGGCGCGCTCGACCTCATCGCCTCGGGCCAGACGGAGTTCACCAAGCAGGACCGCTCCCGGGCCAGCTTCTTCCACAAGCGGTCCATCGAGGACAGCCGCATCGACTGGACCTGGCCGGCCGAGGACCTGGAGCGGCTGGTCCGCGCCCAGTCCGAGCCGTACCCCAGCGCCTTCACCTTCCACAAGGGCAAGCGGCTGGAGGTGCTGGCCGCCGTCGTCTCCGAGGGCCGGTACGGCGGCACGCCCGGCCGCATCTTCTACCGCGAGGGCGAGGGCGTGGTGATCGTCGCCGGAGCCGACGCCCGCACCGGCCGCAACCACGGCCTGGCCATCACGCGGGTCCGGACCGAGGACGGCCGGGAGCTGCCCGCGACCGAGTACTTCACCGCCATGGGCGGCTACTTGACCAACCAACCCTGAGTCCACTGTGAAATTTCTGTGCAACTCCGTGAGACTTCAAGTTTCAAGATTCCGTTGGCGGGCGGCGGCTGCGACAGTGAGCCCCTGGGGGCAGTACATGACGTCGAGTCGAACCACCGGGACGACAGTTGGCCTACCACGACACGTACCACCGGACCGCCGCCGCGTTCCTGAGCCCCGTCCTCGGCTGGGTCCTGGCCCTCACCGGGGCCGTGGTGCTTCCCCTGACCGTCGCGACGGCCCTCGAACCGGGCCCCGTGCAGTGGCATGACCAGAGCCCCGGCGTGTACACCGTGCGGATCGCGGAGGACGCGGCGGAGAAGCCGGGCGTCACGACGCCGAAGACCGACGGCCCGCCGTAGTCAGGGGATCACGCCCGCCAGGCGTACCGCCGTTCGGGCCGGCCGGCGACGCCGTAGCGCAGGGACACCTCCGCGCTGCCGGTGCCGTGGAAGTACTCCAAGTAGCGGCGGGCGCTCACCCGGGACACGCCGGTCAGCGCGGCGCACTCGGAGGCGGACAGGGTGCCGTCCGCCTCGCGCAGGGCCCGCTCGACGAGCTCGGCGGTCTCCACGCTCATGCCCTTGGGCAGCGCGGGGGCCGGTGCGGGCACGCCGGCACCGGCCAGCACCCGGTCGATGTCGGCCTGGCCTCGCACCACCGCCGTGAGCAGCCTGCCCCGCTGGGCGGCGTAGCGCTCCAGGCGGGGGCGCAGATCCTCGAAGTCGAAGGGTTTCAGGAGGTAGTCGACGACGCCCTGCCGGACGGCGCCGCGGACCGTGTCGGTCTCCTGCGCGGCGCTGATGACCATGACGTCGCAGTCGTGGCCCGCGGTGCGCAGCCGGGGGATGACGTCGAGGCCGAAGAGGTCGGGGAGATACAGGTCGAGCAGGACGAGGTCGGGGCGCAGTTCGTCCACGGCCTCGATCGCCTGTCCGCCGGTGTGCGCCACGCCGACGACCCGGAACGGCTCGACGCGTTCGACGTACGCGCGGTGCACCCGGGCCACCATGAAGTCGTCGTCGACCACGAGGACGTCGATCGTGCCCGCCTTGGCGCCTGTTCCGGCCGGGTCGCCCCCTCCGGCCATGTCGCCTGATCTGATCATGTCGCCCAGTCTGGTCATGTCGCCCGGTCCGGTCATGGGGCCGCTCCTTCCGCCACCGCTTCGGGGAGGTGGCTGACGGTCATGCGTGCGGTGAACACGGCCCCGTCGGGGGTGTTGGCCACCGAGATCTCTCCCCCGTGCCGTTCGCAGACCAGCTTGGTCAGGGCCAGTCCGATGCCGCGCTCGCCCTCCCGCGCGGCCTTGGTGGTGAAGCCGTGGGAGAACACCTCGCGGGCCAGTTCGGGGGCCACGCCCGGCCCCGAGTCGCGGACCGCGATCTCCACGCTGGAGGCGTCCTGCCGCAGCGCCACCTCGACCCACCGTTCCCCGGCGTGGGCCGCGGCGTCGACGGCGTTGTCCACGAGGTTGCCCACCACGGTCGCCACGTCGGCGGCGTCCTCCGGGGCCAGCCGCTCCAGCGCGGTGTCGTCCGAGATGCGCAGGCTGACCTTCCGTTCGGCCGCGAGGGACGCCTTCGCCATCAGCAGCGCGGCCACCGCGGTGTCCCGGACGCGGCGGCTGAGGGTGACGTCCAGGGACTGGCGGTGCTGGTTCAGCGCGCGGATGTAGCGCACGACTTCGTCCTGCTCGCCGATCTGGATCAGCCCGGAGATGGTGTGCAGCTGGTTGGCGAACTCGTGCGCCTGCGCCCGCAGCAGCTCCGAGGAGCTGCGGAAGGAGCCGATCTCCCGCTCCAGGCGGGCCAGTTCGGTGCGGTCGCGCAGGGTGGTGACCGAGCCGAGGAGCCGGCCGTCCTTGGTGACGGTCATCCGGTTCATCACCAGGACCCGGCCGTGGCGGACGACGACCTCGTCCCGCCGGCCCGCGGCGTTGCCGGCCAGCACGTCGCGCAGCCGTCCGTCGATGCCCAGGCCGTCCAGGCTCTGGCCGACGCAGTCCTCGGGCAGGTCGAGCAGGCGGCGGCCCATGTCGTTGACGAGGGTGAGCCGGTGCTGCGGGTCCAGGGCGACCACGCCCTCGGCGATCCCGTACAGCATCGCCTCCCGGTGCTCGGCGAGTCCCGCGATCTCCCCCGGCTCCAGCCCGAGGGTCTGCCGCTTCACCCGCCGCGCGAGCAGCCAGGAGCCGGCCACGCCGAGCCCGCTGGCGATGCCCAGATAGGCGAGCAGATACGAGGAGGCGCCGCTGAGCCGCTGCCAGACGGTCGGATCGGCCTCGCCGATCATCACCGTGCCGAGGATCCGGCCGAGGTTCTCCTCCGTCGCCCCGAGGACGGGGACCTGGGCGGCCAGTTCACGGCTGCCGTCCAGCGTCAGCTGCCCCGACCAGCCCCGCGCCCGGTCGGCGCCCGGCTCGGCGGGCAGCCGCTCGCCGACCGCCGTCGGGTTCGTCGAGCTGACGATCCGGCCCGAGGCGTCGGCCACCGTCACCGAGGTCACTCCGGACTGCGCCTGCGTGGCGAGCACCAGCGGGGCGAGCGTCTCCCCGGGCGCGGGACGCACCAGCTGGCTGCGCACCAGGGGGTTGGCGGCCAGCTGTTCGGCCAGCGCGCTCACCCGGCGTCCCTCGACCCGGTTGAAGGTGGCCTGCGACTGGGCGAGCGAGACGGCGGCGACCGCCAGCAGCACCATCACGACGATGGCGAGCTGGAGCACCAGCATCTCGCCCGCGAGCGAATGGCGACGAAAGGTGGCGACCACAGGGAACTCACTTCGATGCCGACACAGGTGGAGCGGCTCATGTGCCGAGTCGCACAATCATGACCCCGGCCAGGCAAAACCGGAAGTGAGGTGTCAGGAGAGGTCCCGGACCGCTGCCCGAGCCGACGGCTGGTTCCGGCTCGGGCAGCGGGACGTCAGGAGGCGCTCGCGCTCGGGCCGATGCCCCGCAACTCCCTGACGGTGCCGCCGAGTTTCGCGCGGAGGGGCTCCAGCATCTCCGGCTTGGCGCTGACCACCCAGCGCATGCCGACGAGGTACTTGCCCCCGTAGACGCTGGCCGACTCCAGCCACGTCTCCTTGAGCTTCTCCTCGGGGAAGGTGGTGATGAGGTAGTCGCCCTTCTTCGTGTGGCAGACGCCCTCGCGCAGTTCGTCCGCCTCGGTGCGGATCTTCACCTTGCAGCCGGTCAGACCGGCGATCACCTCCACCTTCGCCGGCGCGACGACACCGGCGGCGGGAGCGGCGGACCCGCTCGGGGTCGCCGTCCTGCCGCCGGCGGCAGGCTTGTCGTCGTCACCGCCGCCGCAGGCGGTGACCAGGGGGAGCATCACCAGCGCGGCGGCCGGCGCGGCGGCGCGCAGCCGCAGGGCGCGGGACAGGGGACGGCGGCTGGATCGTGCGTGCGGTTGCTGCTGGGACACGTCGTCTCTCCGGATGCGGACCGTCCCGCCCTGGCGGGCGGGCAGGAGTACTCGTCAGGGGTACGAACGCGCGCCCGGAGCCGTTCACCGAGGTCGGGCCGGTTACGCGGCGGCCTCCTCCACGACCGTGCCCTCCGCCCCGCCGAACTGGGTCCGGTACAGCTCCGCGTACCGCTCCCCGGCCGCCAGGAGTTCCTCGTGCGTGCCGCGTTCCACGATCCGGCCGGCCTCGACGACCAGGATCTGGTCGGCTGTCCGGATCGTGGAGAGCCGGTGGGCGATCACGACCGCCGTCCTGCCTTCGAGGGCTTCGGCGAGTGCCTCCTGGACGGCGGCCTCGGAGGTGTTGTCGAGGTGGGCGGTGGCCTCGTCGAGGATGACGACGCGCTGCCGGGCCAGCAGCAGCCGGGCGATGGTCATGCGCTGGCGTTCGCCGCCGGAGAGGCGGTAACCGCGTTCGCCGACCACCGTGTCGAGACCGTCGGGCAGCGACCGTACGAGGTCGTCGAGGCGGGCCCGGCGCAGGGCGTCCCACAGGTCGCTCTCCGTGGCCGTGGGGCGGGCCAGGAGCAAGTTGGCGCGGACGGTGTCGTGGAAGAGGTGCCCGTCCTGGGTGACCATGCCGAGGGTCTCCCGCAGGGAGCGCGCGCTCAGGTCGCGGACGTCGACACCGCCGACGCGTACGGCGCCCTCGTCGACGTCGTACAGGCGCGGCAGCAGCCCCGCGACGGTCGACTTGCCCGCGCCGGAGGAGCCGACGAGCGCCACGGTCTGCCCCGGCTCGGCGCGAAAGGAGATGCCGTGCAGGACCTCGTCACCGCCGCGCTTGTCGAGTGTGGCGACCTCCTCCAGGGAGGCCAGGGAGACCTTGTCGGCGGCAGGGTAGCCGAAGCGGACCCGGTCGAACTCGACCGCCACGGGCCCGTCGGGCACCCGGCGCGCGTCCGGCTTCTCCTCGATGAGCGGCTTCAGGTCGAGCACCTCGAAGACCCGCTCGAAGCTGACGAGGGCGCTCATCACCTCCACCCGCGCCCCGGCGAGCGCGGTCAGCGGCGCGTACAGCCGGGTGAGGAGCAGCGCCAGCGACACGACCGCGCCGGGCTCCAGCGTGCCGCGCAGGGCGAGGGTGCCGCCGAGACCGTAGACCAGGGCCAGGGCGAGCGCGGAGACCAGGGTGAGGGCGGTGATGAACGCGGCCTGGGCGGTCGCCGTCCGGACGCCGATGTCCGCGACCCGGCGGGCGCGTTCGGCGAACTCCGCCGACTCCTCCTCGGGGCGCCCGAAGAGCTTGACCAGGGTGGCGCCGGGTGCGGAGAAGCGCTCGGTCATGCGGGTGCCCATGGCCGCGTTGAGCGTCGCGGCCTCCCGCTGCATACGGGCCATCCGGCTGCCCATGCGCCGGGCCGGGATCACGAACACCGGCAGCAGCACCAGCGCGAGCAGGGTGATCTGCCAGGACAGCGTGAGCATCACCGCGAGGGTGAGCAACAGCGTGACGAGGTTGCTGACCACTCCGGACAGGGTGTTGCTGAACGCGCGCTGGGCGCCGATGACGTCGTTGTTGAGTCGGGAGACCAGGGCGCCCGTACGAGTGCGTGTGAAGAACGCCACGGGCATGCGCTGCACATGGTCGAAGACGGCGGTCCGCAGATCGAGGATGAGGTGCTCGCCGAGCGTCGCCGACAGCCTCCGGCCGAGGATGCCGAGCGCCGCCTCCGCCACCGCGATCAGCGCGATGAGCAGGGACAGACGTACGACGGTGCCCTCCGTGCCGTCCGAGACGATCGCGTCGACGACACTCCCGGCCAGGACGGGTGTCGCCACGGCGAGCAGGGCGGTGCCTACGCCGAGCAGGACGAACAGGGCGATACGGCGCCGGTGCGGGCGGGCGAACGCTCCGATGCGGCGCAGGGTGGCGAGGGCGAAGGGGCGGTGTTCCTCCTGGGCGTTCATGACGCTGTGCAGTTGTGTCCACGCTGTGGTCTCCATACTCATGACAGAGAACGTAGAACCTCAAGCAATCTTGAGGTCAAGGCGCTCGCACATCGCCCCGACATCCCGCACAATCGGCCCGATCCCCCTCTTCCCGATCCCCCCTCTTCCCGCTCCCCGACTCCCCAATCCCGTCTCCCCGTCCCCCCGCAAAGGCCGCGATGACGCTCTCCTCCCAGCCGCTCCCCGTCCGTAAGACGCCGTCCGCACGTCCGCAACCCGCCGTTGGCGGGGCATGGGAAGCCTCTGCGGACGTGACAGCGGTACAACTCCCCGAAATCCGCCCGGGACGACTCCCCCGTCGTGTCCCGGTCCGCCTCCTGCGTCAGATCCTGTGTCTGCTTCCGCTCCTGCTGGTCACCGTGGTCGCGGTGCAGCACCGGTCGGTGCTGGCCGAGGGCTTCGCGCATCTGGGCGACGCCGAGTGGCCGTGGCTGCTGGCCGCGGTCGGCGCGACCTGTCTGACCTGGGTCGCTGCCGCCTGCACCCGGCAGGGGGCGGTCGTCGAGCGGCTGCCCCGACGGCGGCTGCTGGCCACGCAGTTCGCGGCCGGCGCCGCCAACCACCTGCTGCCGACCGGGCTGGGCGCGAGCGCGGTCAACCTGCGGTTCATGACGGTGTGCGGGCTGCCGCTCGCCCGTTCGTCGGCGGCTCTCGCGCTGTATCTGCTGGCCGAGAGCGTCGGCCGGGTGGCCCTGCTGGGTGCCCTGCTCATCGCGTTCCCCGACGCGCTGCGGCTGGGCACGCTGGTTCCGGAGACGGCGTTCGGGCCGCTGCTGGCCGGTGCCGGTGTGGTGTTCGTCATCGCGGTGGCCGTGCTGACCCTGGTGCGGCGGGTGCGCTCGGCCGTGCTGTCCTTCCTGCGGACGGCGCTCGGCGAGGCCCGCTCCGTGCACACCCGCCCGGCCCGGGCCCTCGCCCTGTGGGGCGGATCCTTCGCGTTCCCCGCGTTGCAGGCAACCGTTCTGGTGCTGGTGGGCCGGGCGATGGGGCTGGACGTGCCGCCCGCGCACATGGCGGTGGCCTACCTGGCGGCGACGGTCGCCGTCGCGCTGGTGCCGACGCCGGGCGGTATCGGCTCGGTGGAGGCGGCGTTGGTCGTGGCGCTGGTGGCGGCGGGCGGCCCGGCCGCGGTGGCCACGGCCGTGGTCCTCGCCTTCCGCGTCATCACGGTCTGGCTGCCGCTGCTCCCGGGCGCGCTGACGCTGGCGGCGCTGGTGCGGCTGAAGGTCATCTGACGGCCCGGCAGGCCCCGCAGTGCCCTGGCGGTGCTCCCTGGCTTGGCCCGTTCCCCGGTACGAAACCCCGTGCGGAATGCGGCAGGATGAACGGTCGTGCCGACCGCAGGTCAGGGTGGCCGGGCACGGCGGAACATCCCGCAGGACGAACAGGTGACGACGTGACGAAACTTCACATCCGGCGGCCGGAAACGGCGTTCGCCGCAGTTCTTCTTCCCGGAGGTGACCAGTGAACCGGGCCCTCACCGCGGACGATCTGGTCTTCGCCGGCATCGCCCTGGCGTCGGGCCTGCTGGCCGCCTTCGCGCTGCGCATGCTGCTGCGCTGGCTGGGCGGGCACGCCGACCGGACCCGCTGGAGCGGGGACGACGTCATCGTGCACGCGCTGCGCGCCGTGCTGCCGTGGGCCGCGGTGGTGGGCGGCGCGGCGGGCGCGGCGGCGGTGCTGCCGCTGAACCGGACGGTGCAGCACACCACCAACCAGGTGCTCACCGTGCTGCTGATCTTCGTGGCGACGGTGTCGGCGGCGCGGGTGGTGGCCGGCCTGGTGCGCACGGTCACCCAGTCCCGTTCCGGGGTGGCCGGCTCGGCCACGATCTTCGTCAACATCACCCGGATCCTGGTCCTGGCGATCGGCTTCCTGGTGGTGCTCCAGACCCTGGGGATCTCCATAGCCCCGCTGCTCACCGCCCTGGGTGTGGGTGGTCTGGCGGTCGCGCTGGCCCTGCAGGACACCCTCGCCAACCTCTTCGCGGGCATCCACATCCTCGCGTCCAAGACGGTCCAGCCCGGTGACTACATCCGTCTCAGCAGCGGTGAGGAGGGCTACGTCGAGGACATCAACTGGCGGCAGACCACCATCCGCAACCTCTCCAACAACCTCGTCGTGATCCCCAACGGCCAGCTCGCCCAGGCGAACATGACCAACTTCATGCGGCCGGAGGAGCAGCTGACCATCCTGGTCCAGGTCGGGGTGGCCTACGACAGCGACCTGGAGCAGGTCGAGCGGGTGACCAACGAGGTCATCGCCGAGACGATGACCGAGGTCGAGGGCGCCGTACCGGACCACGAGCCGATCATCCGGTTCCACACCTTCGGCGACTCCCGCATCGGCTTCACGGTGATCCTGGGCGTCGGGGAGTTCAGCGACCAGTACCGGATCAAGCACGAGTTCATCAAGCGGCTGCACAAGCGCTACCGCGCCGAGGGCATCCGCATCCCGGCACCGGCCCGTACGGTGGCGCTCCAGCAGGGCGGGGTGGTCATCCCTCAGCAGCGCACGGGCGAGATCGAGCCGAACGAGATGTCCTCGGCCGCCCGTTTCGACTGAGGCCTCGTGGGGCGGCTGCGGTGCTCTTGAGCAGGCGGCCGCCACCGTGACCTGCACCACCCGGGGGGCCATGAGCGAGCGAGACGAGCACGGGTGGGCGATCCGCTCGCCGATCGGACGGCGGACGCCGGTGACCGGGCGGCGGACGCCGGTGACCGGGCGGCGGACGCCGGTGACCGGACGGCGGACGCCGGTGACCGGGCGACCGGTGGGCCATGAGCGAGCAAGACGAGTCCGGGTGGGCGATCCGCTCGCCGATCGGACGGCGGACGCCGGACGCCGGTGGCCGGACGGCCGGGCGGCGATGACCGGGCGGGCGGGCGCCGGCGGCCGGGCCGCGGGCGCCGGTGACCGGGCAGCGGACACCGCTGGCCGGAGGGCGGACGCCGGTTGCCGTGCAGCGGACACCGCTGGCTGGGCGGCGATGACCGGGCAGCGAACGCCGGGCGCCGGGCGGCCGTGGCCGGACGGCGGGCGCTCGGAGCCAGACGCCGACGGCGTGCGGCAACCCGCCGGCCTTCCGGCCCGGGCGTTCGCGGCAAGCTGACGAGCGGGCGAGGCGGCCCGGAGGCGCGGCTGAGGCCGGAGAAGCCGGTGCCGCCGAGAGCGGCGGCCCCTCCAGCCCGAAGCCGTCGCCGCGCCGACCAGGGCAGTCGCGGGGCCGTCACCCGCCGCACCGTCTCCCCGGCCCGGGTCCCGGGGCGGTCGGTGGCGCGAAACTCTGCCTGGACCCCTGTCGAGACGAGGTCGGTCAGGAGATATCTTGATGTCGAGCAATGTTGCAGACGTGGAGCGGAGCACCCGGTGACTGACTCGACCATCATCTATACGCACACTGACGAGGCCCCGGCCCTGGCAACGTATTCCTTCCTGCCGGTGGTCCAGGCGTACGCCTCGCAGGCGGGTGTCGCCGTCGAAACCCGCGACATCTCGCTGGCCGGGCGCATCATCGCCCTGTTCCCGGAGTACCTGAACGAGGACCAGCGCATCCCCGACGCGCTCGCGGAGCTGGGTCAGCTGGCCAAGACGCCCGCGGCCAACATCATCAAGCTGCCGAACATCTCGGCGTCGATCCCGCAGCTCAAGGCCGCCATCGCCGAGCTCCAGGGTCAGGGCTACGCGCTGCCGGACTACCCGGACGACCCGAAGACCGACGAGGAGCGCGAGATCCGCGCCCGCTACGACAAGGTCAAGGGCTCCGCGGTGAACCCGGTCCTGCGTGAGGGCAACTCGGACCGCCGGGCCCCCGCCTCGGTCAAGAACTACGCCAAGACCCACCCGCACCGCATGGGCGCCTGGTCCGCCGACTCCAAGACGAGCGTGGCGACCATGGGCCAGAACGACTTCCGCTCCACCGAGAAGTCCGTGGTGATCGCCGAGGACGGCGCGCTGCGCATCGAGCTCGTCGGCGACGACGGCACCACGACCGTGCTGCGCGAGTCCGTACCCGTCCAGAAGGGCGAGGTCGTCGACGCCTCCGTGATGCGGGTCGCCGCGCTGCGCGAGTTCCTGGCGGCGCAGGTCGCCGAGGCCAAGGCCCAGGGCGTGCTGTTCTCGGTGCACCTGAAGGCGACGATGATGAAGGTCTCCGACCCGATCGTCTTCGGCCACGTCGTGCGCGTCTTCTTCCCGAAGACGTTCGCGAAGTACGGCGACAAGCTCGCCGCGGCCGGCCTGACCCCGAACGACGGTCTGGGCGGCATCTACAAGGGCCTGGACGCCCTGCCGGAGGGCGCCGAGATCAAGGCCTCCTTCGACGCCGAGCTCACCGAGGGCCCGGAGCTGGCGATGGTCGACTCCGACAAGGGCATCACGAACCTGCACGTGCCCTCCGACGTCATCATCGACGCCTCCATGCCGGCCATGATCCGCAGCTCCGGCCACATGTGGGGCCCGGACGGGCAGGAGCACGACGCCCTGGCGGTCATCCCGGACTCCTCCTACGCGGGCGTCTACCAGGCCGTGATCGAGGACTGCAAGGCCAACGGCGCCTTCGACCCGTCCACCATGGGCACGGTGCCGAACGTCGGCCTCATGGCCCAGAAGGCCGAGGAGTACGGCAGCCACGACAAGACCTTCGAGATCCCCACCACGGGCACGGTCCGCCTGGTCGACGACAGCGGCACCGCGCTCATCGAGCAGACCGTCTCGGCCGGTGACATCTTCCGCGCCTGCCAGACCAAGGACGCGCCGATCCGGGACTGGGTGAAGCTGGCCGTCACCCGTGCCCGCGCCACCGGCGACCCGGCGGTGTTCTGGCTGGACGAGACCCGCGCGCACGACGCCAACCTGATCGCCAAGGTCAAGGCGTACCTGCCGGAGCACGACACCGAGGGCCTGGACATCCGGATCCTGAACCCGGTCGAGGCCACGAAGCTGTCGGTGGAGCGCATCCGCCGCGGCGAGAACACCATCTCGGTGACCGGCAACGTGCTGCGCGACTACCTGACCGACCTGTTCCCGATCCTGGAGCTGGGCACCAGCGCCAAGATGCTGTCGGTCGTCCCGCTGATGGCGGGCGGCGGCCTGTTCGAGACCGGTGCGGGCGGCTCGGCGCCGAAGCACGTCCAGCAGCTGGTCAAGGAGAACTACCTGCGCTGGGACTCCCTGGGTGAGTTCTTCGCCCTGGTGCCGTCCCTCGAGCAGTTCGCCAAGGTGACGGGCAACGCCCGCGCCCAGGTCCTCGCCGACGCCCTCGACCGCGCCACGGCGACCTTCCTCAACGAGGACAAGTCCCCGACCCGGCGCGTCGGCGGCATCGACAACCGCGGCAGCCACTTCTACCTGTCCCTGTACTGGGCGCAGGAGCTGGCCCAGCAGACCGACGACGCGGACCTGGCGAAGGCGTTCGCGCCGATCGCCGAGACGCTCGCCGCCAACGAGCAGAAGATCGTCGACGAGCTGGCCGCCGTCCAGGGCAAGCCCGTGGACATCGGCGGCTACTACCAGCCCGACCCGGCGAAGGCCGCCGAGGTCATGCGCCCGTCCGCGACGTGGAACGAGGCGCTGGCGTCCCTGAGCTGACGCCCCGGGCCCCATCGGCCCACCCGCTCCGCCCCGGCCGGCGCACCGCCCGGCCGGGGCGGAGTCATGTTCGAAGAGGCCGGGCTTACGAGTGAAGCCCCCCGACCACGTCCCCGTGGAGCCGCCGCGTGACCGACGACCCGTCGTCCTTCGACTCCCCGTACACCGACTCCCCGTACACCGACTCCCCGTCCTTCGGCGTCCTGCCCGGCGCCGGGCACTCCCCCGTCATCCTGCATGTCCCGCACTCGGCGCGGGAGATACCGCCGTCCGTACGGGCGGACATCGTGCTGGGCGACGACGAGCTCGCACGGGAGCTGGACCACATCACCGACGCGCACACGGCCGAGATCGCCGAGGCGGCGGCCCGGGCGGCGGGCGTCGTCCCGTGGCGGTTCGTCAACCGGCTGTCGCGGCTGGTCGTCGACCCGGAGCGCTTCCCCGACGAGCGGGAGGAGATGCGGGCCGTCGGCATGGGCGCGGTCTACACCCGGACCACGCACGGCGGTGTGCTGCGGTCCGGGGACGTCGAGGCCGGGCCGCTCGTCGCACGGTACTTCCTGCCGTACGCGCGGGCGATGACACAGGCCGTGGCGGACCGGCTGGCGGCCACCGGGCGGGCCGTGATCATCGACGTGCACTCCTATCCCCGGGCCCGGCTGCCGTATGAGCTGCACGGGGAGGGCCCCCGGCCGCCGGTGTGTCTCGGCACCGACTCGTTCCACACCCCTCCCGGGCTGCTGGAGGCCGCGCGGCAGGCCTTCGGGGACATCGGGGAGACAGGGCTCGACAGCCCCTTCCGAGGGGCCTACGTGCCGCTCGAGTTCTACGGGACCGACCCGCGGGTCGAGGCGCTCATGGTGGAGATCCGCCGGGACACCTACATGACCGAACCGGGCGGCCTTGCCGGTCCCGGTCTGGAGCGGCTCGCCGCCGCGCTGGCCCGCCTGGTCGACGCCGCCTCCGGCTGACCGGCACCGGCTGGAGCACTCCCGCGCGACAAGCGGCGGGGGCGCGGTGAGGGGTGGGTGCATGACGGAGGAGACCACGACGCTGACCGGCCAGGCCCCCCGTACGGGACTGACCCGCCCTCGACCTGGACGGGACGGAGTTCGACCCGGTCCTCGCGGAGCTGATGCGCGAGGGGCCGCTGACCCGGATCCGGCTGCCGTACGGCGAGGGGTGGGCGTGGCCGGCCACCCGCCACGACGACGCGAAGCTGATCACCAACGATCCGCGGTTCAGCCGCGCGGAGGGGACCGGGCGTCAGGTGACGCGGATGGCACCGCACTTCAAGCCGCGGCCCGGTTCCCTCGCCTTCGCCGACCAGCCCGACCACAACCGGCTGCGCAAGGCCGTCGCGGGCGCCTTCACCGTCGGCGCGATGAAACGGCTGCGGCCGCGCGCAGGAGATGCTCGACGACCTGGTGGACGGGGTCGTACGGGTCGGGCCCCCGGCCGACCTCATCGAGCGGGTCCTCGAACCCTTCCCCATCGCCCTGGTCAGCGAGGTCATGGGCGTGCCCGCCGCCGACCGGGAACGGGTGCACGGCTGGACCCGGCAGATCATCTCCCCGTCGGGCGGAGCCGAGGCCGCCGACCGGGCCAAGGGCAGCCTGTACGGGTGGATCACGGAGACGATACGCTCCCGGGCGCACGGCACCGGCGCGGACGTGTACTCCCTGCTGGGTGCCGCCGTGGCCGCCGGCGACCTCAGCGAGACGGAGGCGGTCGGCCTCGCCGGACCGCTCCAGATCGGCGGCGAGGCCGTCACCCACAACTGCGGGCAGATGCTCTGCCTGCTGCTCACCCGGCCCGAGGTGCGGCAGGCGTGGCACGAGCGGCCCGGGGCGCGCGACGCGCTGCTGGACGAGCTGCTGCGCTACATCCCGCACCGCAGCTCCGTGGGCTGGCGCGGATCGCCCTGGAGGACGTCGACCTGCACGGGCACCGCATCCGCGCGGGCGACCCGGTGTACGTCTCGTACCTCGCCGCCAACCGCGACCCCGACGTCCTCCCCGAGCCGGACCGGGTCGACCCGGAGCGCGACCCCAACCCGCACCTGTCCTTCGGCAACGGACCGCACTACTGCACCGGCGCCGTCCTCGCCCGCCTCCAGACCGAGCTCCTCGTCGGGACCCTGCTGGACAGACTGCCCGGGCTACGGCTCGCCGTCCCCGCGGACCAGGTGGCCTGGCGCCGCAAGACGACGATCCGGGGGCCGAGGACGCTGCCCTGCACCTGGTGACGCGTCAGCGCCTACTCGCAGCCACCGCGTCAGGGCCTACGCCCGCAGCCACTCCGTCACGACCACGTCCTCACCGGTCCGCAGCCGGAGGGCGAACGGGCCCGACGGGGGTGTGGCGGCGGTGAAGCGGCCCAGGTCGTCGGCCGTGAGCGGGGAGCCGGGGCGTGGTCCGCCCAGGACCTCGATGCCGGCCGGCTGCGGCGGCAGTACCTGGCCCATCAGCCCCTGGGCGGTGACCTCGACGTCGACGGTCACCTCGCCCGCCTGGAAGGTCAGCATCCGGGGCGCGTCGCCGGCTCCCCGGACCGGGAGGGCGTCGACCAGCGAGTCGAAGGTGAGCTCCGCGACGCGGGCGTCCAGGTCGTGCAGCGCGTAGGCGTCGACGGCGATCTGCTGGAGTTCCGCCGGCAGGGGGTCCAGGACGGCGGCGGCCCGCCGGAGCTCCTCCTCCAGCAGTCCGGTGTCCAACTCCTCGTCCCCCCAGTCCCCTTCGTCGAACAGCTCGTCGTCGTTCATGTCGCTCACATCGCCCCCCGCGCTTCGAGCCGGGCCCGCAGGCGCCGCAGACAGCGCTGGCGCAGCGGGCCGATGCTGCCCACCGCGATCCCGAGCGCGGCGGACACGTCCTGGTAGCTGGGCGGCGGCGTGGCCATCAGGACCCGCAGCAACTGCCGGCACCGCTCGCCCAGTTCCTCGAACTCCTGCCACAGCCGCCGTACGCGTTCGCTCTGGGCGGCGGCCTCCTCGGAGTCGAGCAGCGACTGTTCCGGCGTGCCGTCCTCGCTGACGCGGTCCAGGAGCTGCGGGTCGTCCGTCAGGGTCAGCCGCTGCGAACTCCGGATGACCTTCAGGCACTCGTGGCGCGCGGTGCTCGCCAGCCACGCGCCCGCCTTGCCGGGTTCCCGGATCCGCCCGAGGTGCTGGGCGAAGCGGAACCACGCGGTCTGGTACACCTCGTGGGCGTCCGCGTCGGACAGCCGGTGGGCCCGCACCACGGACCACACCAGGGGGCTGAGCCCTTCCACGAGCGCCTTCCAGGCCGCCGCGTCGCCGTCGGCGGCGGCCTGGACGAGCGCGCCGGCATCAGTACGGTCCACGGCAGCCCCACCCCTCGAGTACGGCACGTCATCGTACGCCGTGGAGGGGGCGGTTCCGGCCCTCACGGGCCGGGGGTGGGGCGCACGACCGGGACGGGGCGCCAGGTGGGCGGACGCAGCGCGGGCACCTGCGCCCCGCGCACGTCCGCGATCCCGGTGACGGCGGCGAGCAGTTGGCGCCTGGCCGCGCGCGGGTCGGTCTCCTTGTGCGCCGTCATGTGGGCGGCGACCAGGCCGGCGGTCACGGGGGTGGCGAAGGACGTGCCGCTCCACTGCGCGTACCCCTCGAACATCACCTGGTCGGGCTTGGCGGCGGCGTTCTCGTCGCTGAGCACCCCGGTGTGCCGGGGGCTCTGGCAGGTGCAGCCGTAGGTGGAGCCGTAGCGGCAGGCGTCGTACGTGGAGTGCTGGTACACGTACGGGACGGGCGTCTCGAAGCCGGTGAGGGCGCTGGTGAGGCGCTCGCCGGGGGCGTAGACCTTCACCCAGGGGCCGTGGTTGGTGAAGCAGGCGCCGGACTCGCCGTCGCTGCGCAGCGCGCCGACGGACAGCACGGAGTCCTCCCAGCCGGGCAGGTCGGCGTAGGCGGCTGGCCAGAAGGGGGTGGCGCTGCCGTTGTTGCCGGCGGCGGCGACCAGCAGGGTGCGCTGCTCGCGCAGTTCCCGCATGAAGTTCTCCACGCCGAGCAGGCCGTCGGTGCGGCCGTTGGAGGTGCCGGCGGAGAGGCTGAGGACGTCGGGCCAGCCACCGGCGTCGACGGCTTCGAAGAGCTTCTCGCCGAACTCCGACTCCAGGATCGCGCCGGCGTCGTTGAGGCTGCCGCGCACGGTGATGTCGGTGTTGGGCGCGACGGCGGCGACGAGCCCGGCGATGAACGTGCCGTGCCCGACGTACTGCTGGAGGATCCCCTGCTCGTCGCACTCCTGGACCTGGGCGTCGCCGTCGGTGTGGGCGAGGAGCGCGCAGGAGCGGTAGTCGTGGGTGAGGCCGGTGTCGACGACGAGGACGCCGACGGCGCTGTCCGGGTCGTAGGCCGTGTCGGCGGCGGCCGGGTTGGGCGGCTCGTTCACCGGGACGGGGACGGGTTCGTCGCCGGGGCAGGCGTTGACCGCGATGTGCACGACGTGGTTGCGGGCGACGATCCGGTGCCCGGCCCGGGCCTCGCGCTCGCGTACGGCCCGCAGCGCCTGCGCGACGGCCCGGTCGGTTCCCCGGCTTCCCTCACCGGGGTCGCCGACCCGGATCCGGGTGACGCCGCTGCGGTTGGCCCGCGGGCCCGCCCGGCGGACCTGGTCCTGGTCGAGGTCGGGTGCGGCCGTGAAGTGTGCCCGTACGGTGTCCTCGACGACCCGGGCCTCCTCGCCGTCGCGGACGAGGACGACGCCCTTCTCGTACATGAACTCGGCCGAGTCGTCCGGTCCCATCGCCAAGGGGACGTCGGGCATCGAGCGCTGGATCTGGTCGAACTGCTCGTGGAATCGCTGAGGTGCCATGCGGGTCCTCCCACTGGGCGACGGCTTCGGTCGGTGCGGCGAACGGTCGTCGGTGCTCGTCGACAAGAGCCGCCGGACGGCTTTTTGATACAGAGCCAACCCTGTGTGCCGCGGTTCGGGGGCCACTACCATCCGAGGAGTGACAGCGGGAAGCGGCTCGGTGCAGGAACTGCTGCCGATGGTGTTCGCCGATCCGGGCGAGGCTCTCGCGAGGGCCCGGGCGCTGCTCGACGCCGATCCCTTGCCGCTGGACGCCTCCGTCGCCCACCAGGTGATCGGCATCTGGCAGCGGGACTTCGGTGATCTGCGGCTCGCCCTGAAGCATCTGCGGCGGGCCCGGGAGTTCGCGGCGCGGGCGGACTCGGCCGACCGGGAGGCGGACGTGCTGGCCACCCTGGGGGTGGCGCTGGTGCACGCGGGCCGTACCCGGGAGGGCCTGTCGGCGTTCGAGCGGGGGGTCGCGCGGGGCGGCGGGCACACGCGGGCGCGGGTGCTGTACCGGCGGGCGTACGTGTGGTGGGTGCTCGGTCACCATCGCGAGGCGCTGGAGGACGTACGCCGGGCGATTCCCGTGCTGCGGCAGGCGGAGGACGTGATCTGGACGGCGCGGGCGCTGACCCTGCGGGCGACCGTGCACCTGGCGCTGGGGGCGGTGGAGCGGGCCGAGGCGGACTTCACCGCGGCCGAGGCGCTGTGGGACACCACCGGCCAGGAGCACGACAAGGCCGACGCGGTGGAGAGCCGGGGGCTCGCCGCGTTCCGCTCCGGTGACGTGCCGGCGGCGCTGCGGCTGCTCGACGAGGCGGAGGTGCGGTACGCCCGGCTGGGCACGCCGACGTTCATGCTGAACATCCGGCGCTGCGAGGTGCTGATGGCGGCCGGGCTGGCGCCCGAGGCGCTGGCCGAGGCGGACGCGGCGATCGGGAGGCTGGACGGGATCGGCGGGCAGTCCACCCGCAAGGCGGAGCTGCTGCTGGCCGCCGCGCGGGCCGCACGGCTGGCCGGCGACCCGCACACGGCGATCGCCCGTGCCGCCCTGGCGGTGCGGCTGTTCGCCGGGCAGCGCCGCACCTGGTGGGAGACGCACGCCCGGCTGGTGCTGATCGAGGCGCGGCACGCGGCCGGGCGCGGCTCGGGGCGGCTGGTCGCCGACGCCGCCGCGGTGGCCGAGAAGCTGGCCGCGTTCGGCGCGCCGGCCGCACCGGAGGCGTCGCTGCTGGCAGGACGGATCGCGCTGGGGCTGGGCTGGACGGCGGACGCGGAGCGGCACTTGGCCGTCGCCGCCCGCAGCCGGCGCAGCGGCCCGCCGCTGGCGCGGATGACGGGCTGGGCGGCGCAGGCGCTGCGGGCCCGGGCCGCCGGGTCCACCCGGGGCGTGCTGGAGGCGTGCCGGCGCGGCCTGGACGTGCTCGACGACCACCGGATGACGCTGGGCGCCTCGGAGCTGCGGGCCCGCGCCACCGAACAGGGCGCGGAACTGGCCGCGTTGGCGCAGCGGGCCAGTCTGGTCTCCGGCGGGCCGCGGCGGCTGCTGGTATGGAGCGAGCGCTGGCGGGCCACCGTGCTGTCCACCCCGCCGACCCGGCCGCCCGCCGACCCGGAGCTGCTCAGCGGTATGACGGCCTTCCGGGAGATCGCCTCCCGCGCGGAGGCCGCCCGGATGGAGGGCAGGCCGGTTCCGGCACTGGAGCGTGAACAGCGGCGCCTGGAGCGGCAGATCCGCTCCCGGACCCTGCACATGCGCGGCGAGGCCCCCGGTGGCGGCGACCGTTTCGACGTCGGCCGGCTGCTGGAGCGGCTGGGTGACGAGGTGCGGCTGGTGGAACTCGCCGTGCTCGACGGGCGGGTGCAGGTGCTGCTGTGCGGGCAGGGGCGGGTGCGCAGGTTCGAGGCCGGGCTGCTGGCCGAGGCGGAGACCGAGGCCGAGCACGTGCAGGCGGGGCTGCGGCGGCTGGCGCACCCCGGGGCCGAGGCGCGGCTCGCGGTGGTGGAGGCCGCGGGGCGGCGGCTGGAGGAGCTGCTGCTCGGACCGGCCGCGGCGCACCTGGGCGGCGGCCCGGTGGTGATCGTGCCGCCGGGGCGGCTGCACCGGGTGCCGTGGGCGCTGCTGCCGTCGCTGCGGGAACGGGTCCTCAGCGTGTCGCCGTCGGCGGGCAGTTGGCTGCGGGCACGGGAGACGACACCGCCGCCGGACGGCCGCCATGTGCTGGTACGCGGCCCGGGTCTGGCCACGGGCGGTGCCGAAGTGCCCGAACTGGCCGGCCGGTACGCCTGCGCGACGGTCCTGGAGGAGGACGAGGCGCGGGTGCCGCGCGTGCTGGAGGAGCTGGACGGGGCCGCGCTGGCGCACATCGCCGCGCACGGCACGTTCCGTGCGGACAGCCCGCTGTTCTCCTCGTTGCGGATGGCCGACGGCCCGATCGTCGTGCACGACTTCGAGCGTCTGGACCGCAGTCCCTACCGGATCATCCTGTCCTGCTGCGACACCGCCCTCCTTGCCTCGGTCGGCGCCGACGAACTGCTCGGTCTGGTCACGGCGCTGCTGCCGCTCGGCACGGCCGGGGTGGTGGCGTGCAGCGCGCCCGTCAACGACGCCGCGGTGGTGCCGCTGATGCTCGCGCTGCACAAGGGCCTGGGGGCCGGGCTGTCCCTGGCGGAGGCGCTGCGCGACGCCCGGGCCGCCCTGCCGGGCGACGCGCTGCACCAGGCCACGGGGTGGGCGTTCTCGGCGTTCGGGGCGGCCTGACCCGTCCCCTGTTCGGGTCAGGCCGCCGGTCTGGTGGTGGCCGTCAGGCCGGCTGGGCTTCCGGGACGTCCGTCAGCCAGGGCAGGGCGCCGCGGTCGCTCGCGCCGAGGCGGGCGTAGGCGCTGTACAGGTGGTTGCCGACGGTCCGGATCGACAGGGTGAGGCGCTCGGCGATCTGCCGGTTGCTCAGACCGGCCGCCGCGAGCGTGACGATCTGCCGTTGCCGGGCGGTGAGTTCGCCGAGGACCAGCCCGGACAGAGCCGGTGTGCGGGCGCCCTGGCAGCGCCGGGCCAGGGCGACCGCCCGGGTGCGCGAGTGCCGGGCGGCGCTCGGATCGCGGTGGGCGCGCACGGCCTGGGCATGCGCCTCCGCGGCGAACAGCGTGAAACCGCGCCGCACCAGCTCCTCGGCCACCTCGTCCAGGGCCGGGCCGTCGGCCCGGGTGAGCGCGTCGGCGTGCCGGGCGAACACGCCGGTCAGCCGGTCGATGACCTTCTCGGGACAGCCGAGGCGCACGGCGTCGTAGGGGTCGGCGAGGGCGTCGAGGTCCAGGTCCCCGCCGCTGTCCACCGGTGTGCAGGCGCGGGCGAGTTCCGCCCGGCACGCGGCGTCCCCTGGATCGTTCCGCAGGCCCTCCCGCGCCCAGGCCGCCGCCTCCCTCAGCTCTCCCCGCAGCCGGGCGAACCGGGCGCGCACGGCGGCGTACCGGCCGGGCAGCGGGCCGCCCTCGGCGACCAGCCACTCCCCCACCGGCGCGGGCATCGCCCGTACGTCGTCCTGGTCGATGCGGCGGGCCAGTGCGGCCGACTCGGCGTCGAGGGCGGCGGCGTACGCGTCCGGTGTCCGGGCCAGCCGGCGTGCCCGCAGCCGGCCCGCCGCGGCTCTGAGCACCGGGCCGTGGAGGGGGTGGGCCAGGCGGACGCCGCCCTGGTCGTCGACCTCGATCAGGCCGTCGGACTCCAGGACTTCGAGGGCCCCGAGGTCCAGATCGTCCAGGGGCGACGACAGCGGTTCGGCGAAGGCGAGGCGGTCGAGGGTCTCCCGTTCGACCGGGTGGACGCGGCCGAGGACGGGGGCGGTGCTCTCACGGACGGCCGGGGTCAGCGGCACGGGGCCCCGCCACGCCCGTTCGCCGGTGTCCGGTTCGAGGGTGAGCCGCCCCCGCACCGCCCCGAGCAGATCGCGCAGCAGCCGCAGGTCGCCCCGGCTCAGGCGCCGCAGCCGGTTGGCGGTGAGCGCGTCGAGAGGGCCGGCGCCGGCGGTGAGCAGCTGCGCGGTGTCCTGCTCGGGCAGCGGCTCCAGAGCGAGCCGCGGCAGGAGTTCCCCCGTCCACAGCCGGGAGATCGCCCCCGGCACCGGGCGTCCGTCCGTGGCGACGACCAGCAGGCGAGTGCGGCCGTGCACGGCGAGCTGGTGGACCAGGGCGGCCGAGGCGTCGTCGAGCAGCTGGGCGTCGTCCACGACCAACGTCCGTACGCCCGACAGGAGCTGGACCGCACGGTGCAGGGTGACCGACTCGGGCAGCAGATGGGCGAACGCGGCGAAGGGGATGGCCCGGCTCTCGGGCGTACCCGCCGCCCGGGTGCAGTCGGTGCCGCGGAGCGCCTCGGTGACGAGGCGGGTCTTGCCGCAGCCCGCCGGGCCCGTCACCACGATGCCGCGGCGCCCGCCGGCCAGGGACCGGCGGACCAGCTCCAGTTCGTCCTCGCGCCCGGCGAACGGCCAGGGCAGCTCCAGCGTCGTCGCGTCCCTCTCGTAAGTCGTCACACAGACATGAGCGCGGCTACTCACTTCTGATACAGGGCGACTTGAGTAGCCCCCGACTCAGGCGCCCGGGAGCGGCCGCGGGGCAGGCTGTGGGCCATGACCGCACGCTACTGCTCGCTGGCACAGGCGCCGGCGCCCGCCTTCGCACCGGGGCTGGCGGCCGAGCGGCTGGGCGCGCTGGCGAGCGGGCGGCGGATGTGGGTCAACGGCACGGTCCTGCACTACTGCTTCTTCGACCGTGACACCGACGCGTCCGTCATCCCCGTGCCGGGGACGGGGATGACGCGACGCGTGCCGTGGGCCGGGTCCGAGGAGCAGCGGGACGTGGTGCGCGGGTGCTTCGCTCAGTGGCAGGACCTCGGCATCGGGGTCACCTTCGTCGAGGTCGACGACCGCTCGGAGGCCGAACTGCGCATCGGGTTCCAGCTCGGCGCCGGCTCCTGGTCGGCGGTGGGCCGGGACGCGCTGCTGGCCGGCCGGCACGAGCGCACCATGAACTTCGGCTGGGACCTGACCGCGCCCGGGGAGCGCGGGACGGCCCTGCACGAGATCGGACACGCGCTCGGCATGCTGCACGAGCACCAGAGCCCGTTCGCCGGCATCCACTGGGACGACGAGGCCGTGTACGCCGAACTGGCGGGCCCGCCCAACCACTGGAGCCGGGAGACGACGCACTACAACATCCTGCGCAAGCTCGGCCCGGACGAGGTCAACGGCTCCGTCTGGGACCCGCACTCGATCATGGAGTATCCGTTCTCGTCGGGGCTGGTCCTGGAGCCGGAGCAGTACCGCGCGGGTCTCAACCCGCCCGGCACCCTGTCCGCCGCCGACAAGGAGTTCGTGCTCCGCTGGTATCCGCCGGCGGACCGGCCGGGCCCGCCCGCGCTGGTGCCGTTCCGCTCGGCACCGCTCGGTCTCGGGCCGGGCGAGCAGGCCGACTTCATCGTGGATCCGCCACAGACCCGCACGTACACGCTGGGCACCTTCGGCGACGGTGACGCCGTCGTCGTGGTCTTCGAGGAGCGGGACGGGGAACCCCGCTACCTCGCCGGGCAGGACGACGGGGGAACTGCGCACAACGCCACGATCAGCGCGCGGCTCGTCAAGGGCCGCCGCTACTTCGTCCGCGTACGCCTGTACTCCGCCTGGGGTTCGGGCGAGACGGCGGTGATGTGCTGGTGACGGCACGGATCCGCCGGGCGGACACCTGAGCCACAGTCCGGCGCCGGGGGAGCGGTCGGGGACGTCACCTCATCGGGGGGTGGGTGACGTCCCCGACCACGCCATGTGCGGCCCGGGAGCCGGTCATGGCCATGGAGCCGAACTAGGGCCGGGCCTCGCTGCACACCTGGAGGCCCGCGGTCCCCGCGTCCTGGTCCGTCACCTCCTGCACGTTCTGGACGCCGTCCAGTATGTCGTCGAGGTCCGCGTCGGACAGTCCGCCCCCGGCCACGGCGGCGACGGTCCGCAGCACCGCCTCGTGGAACGCGTCCCGCACGGCGGGGCGCATGACGTCGGAGGCGTCGAGGCAGCGCGGCACCTGGGTCTGCAGGAACTTTCCGTAGATCGCGCGTGCGGTGCCGTCCACCTTGCCGTGGTCGGCGACTTCCTCCATCACGGGGAGCATCGCCGAGTACATGGTGCCCTGGCCCGCCCACCTCTTCTGCCCGGCCTGGGAGAAGAGGGCGCGCAGCGCCTCGCGGGCCGGTTTTCTGTCATTGAAGAGGGCGGCGAAATCGCCGGACACCTCGTAGGCACGGGTCCGGTAGGGCCCGCCCGGGAGCAGGGGTGCCGCGTCGGTGAGGCGGGCGCCGTCCTCGCCCTGTGCGAAGGAGCCCTGGTGTTCGAGGGCGCACCGGGGGGTGGCCTCGCGGAAGGCGGTGTCGTCGCCCCGGATCAGGGCGGCGGGGCCGCGCCAGTCAGTGATCAATGCCCGCTCTGCCCGCTTGCCGTCCGTGGCGAGGAACCGGGCCCAATGCCGCCACGCCTCCCGGACCGGTCCCTTCGTCCACGCCGTGGAGGCGTCCTTGCCGGTGCCGCGGGCCCAGTCCGCGTAGACGTCCGGTCCCGCCTGCTGCAACACGATGTCCTCGATCCAGTCGGTGCCGGGCCAGCCGGCTGCGCCGTCCTCGCCCATGCCGAGGCACCAGGAGGACAGGGTGCCGTGGCGGCCGGCGGTATCGGGGGACTGCCACACGATGCTCTTGAGGTTGGCGTTGACCGGCCACCAGTAGGTGTGGCCCCTGCCTTGCGGGCGCCAGGGGCCCGCGTACCGCAGTCCCTCGACCAGGTCGTCGAGCGGCTTCAGGTGCTTCTCGGCGCGGTACTCGGCCAGTTCCCCGAAGCCCGGCATGATCGCGATGTCGGGCGGGTCACCGGCCTGCACACGGGAGAGCAGCACCTCACGCTGGGCGGAGGTGCCTTGGTAGCTGATGCGGATGCCCTCGGCCTCCATCAGGTCGCGGAAACGCTGTTCCTCCTTGCCCGTCCACGGGCCGAGGACGGTGACAACGGGATCGCGGTCCAGGAGCTGGGGGGCGGCGACGATCGCCGCCACGACGGCCAACGCGGCTGCCGAGGCGATCCGGCGGCGCAGCTTCGTGCGGGTCACGCGGTTCCACAGCCCGCGCGCCCACGACCAGTCGACCGGGCGCACCGGGTAGTCGGTGGTGAGCCGGGCGACGAGGCCGGCGACCGCGGCGCAGGTGACGGCGAGGCCCACGACGACGTAGGCGGCGTTCCACCAGCCGAACGCGGACAGGTCGGGCAGGCCGGTGCCGGCGACCTGCTGCTGCGCGGCGGCGAGGGCCTCGGCTCCGTGCAGCGAGTCCTTCAGGGCGATGCGCAGGATGTCTGCGAGATGGGCGCGGGCGGTGTCCAGGTTCTGGGCGGTACGCCACGCCAGGAAGGCCGGCACGGTGGCCAGGGCCATGGAGCCGGCGACGCCGACCAGGATCCAGGGGGCGAGCAGCCGACCGCAGCGCCGGATGATGGCCCGGCACGCGAGGCCCGCCACGGCGGCAGCGGCGGCCAGCGCGGCAGCCGCCACCACCCAGGACGCAGTCAACAGGAACCCCAGGTCGGCGAGTTCACCGGCCCTGCGCTGTTCGGCGGTGGCGACCTTGTCGAGGCGGTCGAGGAGACCGGTGTCGGGGCGCTCCAGGAGGGCTCTGGCCTCGGCGAGCTTCTCCTCCCGCATCTCCGCGTCTGCCTGGTACTTGACCGCGGCGAGCGTGATGGCGTTGTTGTAGGCGGCGAGCAGACCGTTGACCGCGGAGATGTCCTGGTCCATGCCGCTGCCGACGTGGTCCGCGAGCTGGGTGAGGCCCTGGTCCGCGGCGGCGAGTTGGCTCTGGGCCGTCTCACCCGCGCCGACCGTACGGGCGACCTTCCGGTCGATCGAGTGCCGGGCCGCCTCGTCGGCGCGCAACACGGCAAGCCTGACGGCCGCCGAGCCCTGCACGGACGGCGCGACCTCATCGCGCAACTCCCGTACTCGCGCGTCGAGTTGTGGTACGGCCACGGCGGTGAGCAGGGTGACGCCGACGGCGGCGCAGCCGAGGAAGGACCACAGGTGACGCAGCAGCAGCCGACGCGTGCTCGTGCCCCGCCGGGCTTCGCCTGGCCGCTCGTGCCCCCGCCTCATGACAGCTGCTTTCCGCAGCGCACGCAGTAGACGGCCCCGGGGGCGGCCTGTTCCCCGCATTCCGTGCAAGGGCCGACGGAGCGCTGCCGGCCTGCCGTGCGGCTCGTGGTCCTGGCCGCCGCCGACCGGACGCCGAGGCGCAACAGGGTGACACTGACCCGGTGGGCGTCGGCGGGCAGGCTTACGCGCACGGATCCGGCGGCGGCGTCATGGATGTCGCCCCAGGCCGCGATCTCGGCGAGCACCCACTCCTCGTCGAGCCGGTGCGCCCGTGCGGCGGCCTGTCCCAGGTGCCGTTCCGCGTCGGCTCTTCGACCGGCTTTGAGGTACTTGAGGCCTTTTCCGAGGTGGGCGATCATCCGGCTCCGTGAGTCGAGGACGCGGCTGCTGTCGCCGGGCGTCTCGTCGCTCGTGCTCGGGGCGGTCCGAGCGGGTGGCAGGCTGGGATCACGCCAGCGGGCGGTGACGGCTTCCTGCTGCGGCCCCAGCGACACCATGGCGAACTGGAGTAACTCGCCGAGCGGGTCGCCGGTGCCGTCGACGTGCAGGGCGAGCAGGAACTCGCTGTCGGCGCCCGCCGGATCCCAGGGCAGGACGGGGAACACGTGACGGTGCGGTCCGGACGGGGGACCGGCGGCGAGTTGGAGGTACTGCGGCTTGAACTGGACGAAGGACTCGATGCTCACGCCGGGACGCACGGTGACCTCAACGGGCAGCGCGGGCACGGCCCGGCGGCAGGCCCGGCGGACCGCCTCGGCGAGCGCGGCAGCGAGGTCCGGGCCCGCGGCGTCGGCCGTCCCCCGCAGACGGCTGACGATCCGTACGAGTGGCTGGTAGTCCCAGCCCGTGCCGACGGCGATCACCTCACAGGTGAACTCGGTTCCGCACTCGGTCAGTTGAGCGGTGAGCGCGGCGTCCTCGTATCCGGTGCCCCCGTCGGTGACCAGCAGCAGCCGGCACAGCGGCCGGTCGCTCCCCGCGAACAACCGCCGCGCCTCGGCGAGCCACCCCTCGTAGCCGGGGGATCTCGGTGCGCCGTCGACGGCCAGCGGGGCCGCGCCCATCGCGAAGGCCGCGTTGACCCGGTGGTCCCGGTCGGCCGGCGCCCATGAACCGGGCCCGGCCGGGTAGTAGCGGACGGGCCCGTCGCCGCGCCCGCCGCCCGCCGTGACCACGGCGAAGGACACGCCCGAGGGCATCGCCGTGAGCGCGGCACGCATCGCTGTGACCATGCGCTCCCTGCGCTGTTCGGCGAGGTCGAGCGCGATGATCAGGGCGAGTTGCCCGGGGTCGGCGTGGTCGCCCTCTCCCCCGTCGAGAACGGCCGCCTTCACCTGCGCGAGCAGCCTGACCGGCTCTCCCGGCACGCGCTGCACGAGATCGGGCTCGTCGACATGGACGACGAGTCTGGTGGTGTACGGCACCGCGGTTCCGCCGCCGCCCGGGGACGGCGCCGTCGAAACCTGCTCGGCCGGAGATCTCATCAGTCCCTCCTGGTAGGTGCTGCGGTACGGCTGCACGGGCACCACTGCGTGTCACGTCAACGTCGTCGGGCGGACGGCATGGGCGCGCTCCACCAGAGCCTCACTGAGGTCCGCTTCGGTGGCGGCGAGTTCCAGGTAGTCGCGTTCCAGTTGGGCGCGGACCCGCATCGCCCGGCGTTCGTCGGGGGTCGGTTCGTGCGCGGGGCGCCACCAGCGGAGCAGGCGGTGCAGCCGGCTCCGCAAGGTGGCTTCGTCCGCGCCGGTGATGTCATGGGTCAGGTGCAGTGCGGCGAGCTGCCACTCGTTGACCTCGATGCGCAGTCGCAGTTCGTCGAGCGGCGCGAGGACCAGTTCCCGTTCCTGTGAGGGGCGGGTCCGGTCGGCGGCGTGCGCGTCGAGCACGGACTCGGCGGCGGCCGGCGGGGGCAGGTCGTCGAGGTCGGGGCCCAGGCACGCGGCCCGGATCCGGGTGGCAGCCCGCTGGGCGAGGGTGCGGCCGCGGGTGCCGCGCGGCACCCGTTCGAGGACGGCGAGCGCCTCGGCGCGGTCGTGCTCGTCGAGAGCGAGACGGGCCAGGCCCAGGGCGGCGCCGCAGTGCGCCGGGTTGCGCAGATGCACGGCGTGGAACAGATCGCGGGCCAGGGCCCGTGCGGCGGCGGCACCCGGTGCCGGTGGTTCGGCGTGGGCGACGCATTCGTAGGCGTAGGCCAGGGCGAGTTTCGGCGCGTACTCCCCGGGCAGGTCGGCGCGGACCAGCTCGAAGCTCTCGCACGCCTCGGCCAGGTCCGCAGCCAGGCCGGCCGGCCGCTCCGGCGCACCCGTGCCGTACCGGGCGAGCGCGATGAGCCCCCGGTGCCACTCCAGGCGCCAGCGCCGCACTTCCTCGGGTCCCGGGATGCCCTCGGCCAGGGCCAGCTCCGCCTCCGCCGCGACGACGTCGGGCGGTGCGGGCCCGGTGCCGAGGGCGACGCGGATGTTGTGCAGGCATATTTCGGCGGAGGGCTCGTCGCCGGGAGCCTGCTGGAGCCGCACCGTGCGGGCGTATCCGCCGCTGACGCCGAACTCCGGGGTCCGCGGGTCCTCGGAGAACGGCTTGGGCACCGGGAGCCGGCGGGCGATCTCGACGGGCGTGGGCCGCCCGGGGTCCAGAATCCGCAGGACGGGCGGGGTGCCGCGGCGTGGCCGGTCCGTGTCGCGGCGCGCGAGATCGGACGTCGCGGGTACGTCACCGAGCCGCTCACCCAGCCACTCCGGCGACGGGTCGAAGTAGCCGGACGGCTCGGGTGAGCCGCCCTTGCCACGCAGCGCCCTGATCTCACGCAGGGCGCCCCGGAGTTGGTCGGCCATCTCTTCCGCGTCCTTGAACCGCGGCCCTTGCTGCACGGTGCGCGTGGCACGCTCGATGACGGCGTCGAGCGAACTCGTGCCGAGGCCGGGCACATCATCGCGGACGGCGGGGGCGGCGAGGCAGCGCAGGGTCACGCCGACGGTGTGCAGGTCGTTCGCGAGGGTGAGTTCACCGGCCAGCTCCGGCGCATGGAAGCCGGGCGTCACATGGGGCGGCGGCTCGGTCTGGTGGACCTTGCGCACACTGCCCATGTCGATGACCTTGACGTGGTCTCCGACATGGACGACGTTCGACGGCTTCATGTCGCCGTACAGCAGATCCTGCCGGTGCAGGTGGGAGAGGGCCATCAGGATCTGGATGCCGTATGTGGCGACGTGTTCGATGTCGAGTGTCTCGCGTCCGCGACGGACCTCGTCGATGATGGACTGAAGGGTGTGGTCACCGACGTCCTCCATGACGATGTGGCCGCCCCTGACCTCGAGTTCGGGGTGCGTGGCACCGTCCTCGCCCGATCTGGGGGATCCGAAGGGCAGGAAGTCGCGGATCTGCACGATGTACGGGTGCCGGGTGGCGACGAGGGTGCGCCGCTCGAGGTCGGCGAGGGCGGCGCCGTCCGCGCCGTAGCGGTCCCGCAGGGTCTTCACGGCGACGAGGTCGCCGAGGTGGGTGTCCTCGGCGAGATACACCCAGCCCTGACCGCCACGGGCGACGGGTCCCTTGATGTGGTACTGGTCGCTGAGCGTGGCGCCCTGTACGAAGTCGGGCCGCATGGCCTGCGGCTTGCCGCATTGCGGGCAGTACTGCCGGTCGGGGCTGTCGGCGAGGACGGGGATCGTGGCACCGCAGTCCGGTGTGCGGCAGCGCTGCGCCTGGTCCGCGATGTGGGCGCCGCCGGCGAGTCGTTCCACGGGTGAACGCGGCGTGCGGGGCGGAAGTTTCAGCAGCTGCCGTGGGCCCCGCGGCCCGTCGCCCGGTTCCGGCAGCGGCGGGGCGTCCTCCCGTCGGCCACACCGGCCGCAGTACCCGGTCGGCAGGATCTCCCCGCCGCAGGGCGCTCCACTGAGCCGTCGCTGGCGGCACGCCTCCGTACTCACGCGCATGGTCTTCTGCCGCCTCCCCCCACGGCCGTCGGCGTTCCGATGCCACGACTGCGGGTCGCGCCGCTCATCCCCGCCCCCTCTCCGGGACATACCGCCCACCGCTCACCCTGCCGGCTCCCGGCAGCCCCGCAGGTCGCCCTTCCGGCAGAACCCACCGACCCCACAACCGATTCACCCGCCTTCTGGACACGCCGCCCGCAAGCCGTCCGCGAACTCCCGTAAGGCGCACAGCCGTGCCCCCGGATCGGTCATGCCCGTGATCGCCTCGCGGCGTGCCATCAGGTCCGCTGTCGCAGCGGCCGCGTGGCGCAGGGACTCCGCGTCGACCATCCCGGCCTCGCGCGCCTGGCGGGCCTCCCACTCCTTCACACGGGCGAGCAGGTCATCGACGCGGGCGAAGAGGCCGGGTTCGAGCACCGTGTCGCGGACCTCCCGCCATCCCGGGCCGCCACTGTCGCGGAAGACCAGCAGCAGCCGCACGCCGCACTCGGCGAGCCGAGCGAGCAGCGCGGCGAGGCGGGCGGGGCTGCGGGCCTCGTCCACACCGTCGACGAGGATGGTGATGCCGGGTGCAGCGGCGTACGGGGAGTCACCGGCCGGGCGGACGCCCCGGCCGAGCAGCCACTCCCGGCAGGCGGGGTAGCGTCCGGGCGCGAAGGCGAGCGCCCCGCCCAGGAGCTGGTCGACCAGCTCGGCCCGGGAGGCGTCAGCAGGCCGATGCACGCAGTCGGCGAGGTGTTCCAGGTGGCGCAGGGTCCGCTCCCGGCCGCCCCCGCGCGCGACCACGCTGACCTTGACGGGGGTGCCGCACGGGTCGGCCAGCCAGCGCCGCGCCCGCTCACCGAAGCGCCGGTCCCATGCATCGGGACGCGCCAGTGCGCGTACGATCGGAGAGAGTTCGGCCATGCGCGCGACAGGGATCAGGTACGAGTACGCCAGCACGTTGTTCTCCGGCAGTGGCTGGTCCAGGTCGCCGCGCCAGCTGACGACGATTCCCACCACAACCGGTTCTCCGTCCGCAGACACGGTCCACGCACCGGCCCCGCTGAACCCGCCGCGCACCACCTCCCTGCGGTGCCGCGCGTCGAACTGCACTCGGTGCCCACTGAGGCCGCGCACGGTCCCGGTGAGCACCATGCCATCGTCGAAGCGCCGCGCGTACCCGGTGACGGTGACGGCGAGACCGGCGGTGAGCTCCGTCGACAGGGTGGCGGGGCGGGCCTGCGGGCGCGGGCTGTCCAGGCGCAGCACCGCGACGTCCTCGCCGTCCCCGTCCGGCAGGTCCGGCAGCCAGCCGCCGGCGACGACGCGCGCGGAGGTCGGCTCGACGCGCGCGTTCTCCACGAACTCGACCCACATCACCTCGTCCGGAGCCCGGACCACATGCGCGCAGGTGAGGACGGTCCGCGCATCGATGAGAACGCCGGCGCCCCGTACCGCGCCCGCCGCGCCCCCCGACCGCAGGCGCACCCGCCAGTCCGCAACCAGTTCCCCCATCCTCACCACGCTACGCACCAGGGCCCGCCCGGACTAGACTCCTGCTCCTGCCGAATCAGCCAAGCGCCATGCAGGGGGACAGACATGACGGCGAATCAGTCAGAACCGATCGGTCTCGCTCAGGCGATCGACTCGATCCGCACGGAACTGGCGCAGGCGGAGCGGGACGGAGCGGGCAGTGACTGGCGGTTCACCGTCGAACAGGTGAGCGTGGAGTTCTCGGTGCAGTTCCACCGGGCCGGTGAGGGCGGCATGGGGCTGCGCCTGGGCGTCGTGGAGGCGCGGCTCGGCGGCGCGGTGAGCCGCGACTCGGTGCACCGGGTGCAGGTAGACCTCAAGCCGGCGCCGACACAGAGCGGCGTCGAGCACATGGTGGGCCGGTAGCCGTGGCCCCGGCTTGACCCCCTCCACCCCCGTCCGGTCCCCCAAAAGACCGAAAGACCATTTCGGATTCACCCGAAATGGTCTTTGACCTGCACTTCGCAAGTCGGGACGACAGGATTTGAACCTGCGACCCCTTGACCCCCAGTCAAGTGCGCTACCAAGCTGCGCCACGTCCCGATGCGCCGCACGCGGCTGAACCGCGTGATCGCGCAGGTCAACCCTACCGCATACGGGGAGTGGTGATCAGCGGCGCGGCCCCCGGGGCGACAGGTGTTCGGGGTGTGGGGCGCGGATCATGTGGGTGCCGAACAGCTCCTCACCGGATTCCGGGGGCTCGTCGCCCGTCCCGCGGCGGCGGCCGATCCGGGTTCCGGTCCAGCCGGCGAGGCCCGCTGTCGAGACGGCCACGGCGAGGACGGCCCACCAGGGGATTTCCGCCTTGGTCGCATGACCGGCACAGGCCGCGACGGCCAGGGGTGCCGTGACGGCACCTCCGGTCAGTCCGGCACCCCGCCGGTGCCGCGTCTCGTCCACGTCCTCGTCCCCCTTCGCCCGCGCGCTCGCATGCCCTGGGAGCCGCACCCCCGGGCATATGCCGCAAACAATACGCGAGGCCGACGGTAACTCCCTACCAGGGCATACGGGTTGAACCGGACAGTGCGCGCCGGTCAGCACCCGCCCGTCAGCGGATGGGCGGAGGCGCCGTCGTCCCCCGGATCTCCAGGGTGGGCGTGGCCAGTTGGACCCGTCCCGCCCCGTCGGCGCCCTCGAAACGCTCCAGGAGACAGCGGGCCGCGCGGCGGCCGACCTCGTGGCTCGTGTTGTCGACCGTGGTGAGCCACACGTGCCGCATGCGGGCGATGCTCGTGTTGTCGTAGCCGACGACGGACAGGTCGCGGGGAACGCGCAGCCCCAGCTCCTCGGCCGCCGAGAGCGCGCCGACGGCTGCGATGTCGTTGACGGCGAAGAGGGCCGTGGGCCGCTCGGGGCGACTGAGCAGCCGGACGGTCGTGCGGTAGCCGCCCTCCTCGGTCATGTCGCTCGTCTCCACCACCGTCCGGTCCACGAGGCCGTGCTGACGCATCGTCGCCTCGAAACTCCGGCGCCGCAGCTCTCCCACCGCGCCGTATCCCGCGATGTGCGCGATGCGGCGGTGCCCGAGGCCGATCAGATGCTCCGCCACCAGCCGGGCGCCGTGCTCGTCGTCGCCCGACACGACGTCGACGCCGGGTGGCGCCGGTTCGCGGGAGCCGGCCAGCACGACCGGAATCCGCTCGGCCACCGCCCCGAGCGCGGCAGGGCCGGGCAGGGTGCCGACCACGACCAGGCCGTCGACGCTGAGGTCGAGGAGCGGGTCGGCCGGGTCCTGGCCGGTGCGGCGGTTGAGGCGGGCGTCGGCGAGCAGCATCTGCAGGCCGTTGGCGTGCAGGAGCGAGTTGAGGCCGTCGAGGAGGTCGACGAACCAGGGGTTGCGCAGGTCGTTCAGGAGGACGCCGACCGTGCGGGTGCGCTGCTCGCTGAGGCTGCGCGCGGCGGCGTTGGGCCGGTAGCCGAGCTCCTGGGCGGCCCGGAGGACGGCCTCGCGCTTCTCGGGGCGCACCTGGTCGGAGCCGCGCAGCACCAGGGAGACCAGCGACTTGGAGACACCGGCCCGTTCGGCAACGTCGCGGATCGTCGGCGGTCTCATGACATGGACCGTTCCATGCGGGTCGTGGCCTTGTCAAAGGGTTGACAGCGACGGGAAACCGCGCCCAGGGTGGGCTGGACAGGTTGTGGAACGGTCCAAAGAGGGGCTCTCATGGTGGACACGCTCGGCGTCGCCGTCGTCGGTTTCGGCTGGATGGGGCGGGTGCACACCCAGGCGTACGCGCGTGTGCGGCACCACTATCCGCAGCTGCCCCTCGTTCCGGAGCTGGTCACGGTCGCCGAGGAGGTGCCGGGCCGGGCCGAGGAGGCCGCCGGGCAGTTCGGGTTCGCCTCGACCACGCGTGACTGGCGCGACGTGGTCGCCGACCCCCGGGTGCAGGCGGTCAGCATCACCGCGCCGAACTTCCTGCACCGCGAGATCGGCGTCGCCATGGCCGAGGCGGGCAAGCACATCTGGATCGAGAAGCCGGTCGGTCTGACCACCGGGGACGCCCGCGCGGTGGCGGACGCGGTGTCCGCGGCGGGTGTGCAGGGCACCGTCGGCTTCAACTACCGCAACGCGCCCGCCGTCGAGGCGGCCCGCGAGCTGATCGCCTCGGGCGAGATCGGCACGGTCACGCATGTCCGCATCCGGCTGTTCAGCGACTACGCGGCCCATCCCGAGGGCGCGCTGACGTGGCGGTACGAGCGGGAGCGGGGCGGCAGCGGTGTGCTGGGCGACCTGGCCTCGCACGGCGCCGACCTGGCCCGTCACCTGCTGGGCGACATCGCGTCCCTGACGGCCGACACGGCGATCTTCCTGCCGGAGCGGGCCCGTCCCACCGGGGCGACGGCGGGCCACAGCCGCGCCTCGGGCGGCGAACTCGGCCCGGTGGAGAACGAGGACTACGTCAGCTGCCTGCTGCGCTTCGCCTCCGGGGCGCGCGGTGTCCTGGAGGCCTGCCGGGTCTCGGTCGGCGAGCAGAACAACTACGGCTTCGAGGTGCACGGCACCAAGGGCGCGGTGTTCTGGGACTTCCGCCGCATGAACGAGCTGGGGATCAGCCGCGGCACGACGTACCAGGACCAGGCCGTGACGACGGTGTACGTCGGCCCGGGCCACGGCGAGTTCGCCGCGTTCCAGCCCGGTGCGGCGAACGCCATGGGGTACGACGACCTGAAGGTCATCGAGGCGTACCGCTTCCTCCGGTCGGTCGCCGAGGGCACCCCGCACGGGGCGACCCTCTCCGATGCCGTGCACAGTGCGGCCGCTCTGGACGCGATGGCGCGGTCGGCGTCGAGCGGTGCCTGGGCGGACGTGTCCGTGGGTGCCTGACGTTCAGCCGGTCTTCTGCAGGCGGCGCCCCAGGACGAACCTCACCGGGACGAGGACGAGCCACAGCCACATGGCGTGGGCCCCGGCCACCAGGGCGAGCGGGACGGTCACGGCGAACACCACCACCAGCGTGGCGCTCTCGAGGAGGTAGGGCGTGCTGCCGGTGTCGGAAGGGGTGCCGTCGCGCAGCCAGGGGCGCTTGGCCAGGACGGCGGCCAGGGCCAGATGGCAGGCGGCGAGCGCGGCGACCGCCGCCGCGTAGACGGCGACCGACACGGGTTCGTCGCCGTACTCCGCGAGCAGCCTGGTCGGGAAGGGCACCAGGGCCGCGACGCCCAGGCCGGTGAGGGACAGGATGATCACATGTCCGTCGACCTCCCGCACGTCACGGAAGATCCGGCGGTGGTCGCGCCAGAAACTGCCGAGCACCGCGACGCTGAGCGCGTAGGCGCCGAGGTCCGGGAGCAGCCGGCGCAGGGCCTCGTGGTACCGGTCCGCGTCCAGTTCCCGCGGGACGTAGAGGTCCAGGACCAGCAGCGTGATGGCGATGGCGAACACGCCGTCGGCGAGCGTCAGCAACCGGTCCGGCCCGCCGTCGGGGCGTGAGGTCCACATGGGGACGACCGTAGGGGCCGCGGATGCTCTTCTGCCGGATCCACACCCGGTCACACCTCCGGGATCACACGGCCGCCTGCGGCGGCATGTTGTACGGCGTCACCACCTGGATCGCCGACGGCAGCGACGGACCGGCCGGCGGCAGCGCCCCGTGGGCCCGCATGACCGTGTGGCAGGCCTCGCGCACGTCCTGGCGCAGGTCGTGGTGGAGCACGGCGGACAGGCGGTGCGCGCGCAGCAGCCGGGTGTTGTCGTGGTCGAGGTCGTGCGCGATGAACACGGCGCACTCGCGGCCGAGGTCGTCGAAGGCCTGCAGCGTGGCGATGTTGCCGCCGCCGATCGAGTACACGGCGCGGATGTCCGGGTCGCGTTCCAGCGCGGCCCTCACGAGGTCGTACTGGGTGGCGTCCAGCCCCTGCCCCTCGGCGATCTCGACCAGGGTGCGCTCAGGGTGCCGGGCCCGCATGACGCTGCGGAAGCCCATCTCGCGCTCCTCCTCGTTGCGGAAGAAACCGCTGCTGAGGCTGGTCAGGATGTTGCCCGGGCGCTCCCCCAGCCACTGGCCCGTCAGATAGGCGGCCGTCGCGCCCGCCGCCCGGTCGTCGATGCCGACGTAGGCGAGGCGGGCGCTGGCGGGCAGGTCGGTCACCAGGGTCACGACCGGGATGCCGGCGGCTGCGAGGCGGCCGACGGCGGCGGTGACCTCGGGGACGTCCGGGGCCTTGAGGATCACGGCCTGCGAGCCGCGCCGGGCGATCCGGTCCAGGATCCGCACCAGCTCCCCGACCGGGCCGGTCTCGCGGAAGTGGAAGCGGGAGCGCAGCACCGCCGGGTGCAGGGACGGCAGCTCGGCCTCCAGGGCGGCGCGGATCGCGGTGGTGAAGCGCTCGGGCGCCTGCATCACGATGTCGACCATGAAGGTCCGGCCGACGAGCCGGACCTGGGTGCGCTGCCGGTCCAGGTCGGCGATGGCCCGGTGCACCTCCCGGGCCGTGCTCTCGCGCACCCCTCCCCTGCCGTTCAGGACCCGGTCGACGGTCGCCTCGCTCAGGCCCGCCTGACGTGCGATCTCCCGGATCGGGAAGGGGTGGCCCATGCTCCGGCTCCTTGAGGGGTTTTTGATGGCTCACTGCTGGTTGTTCGAGGGGTTTGTACTGACAAGAATGACAGGGCTGCGTCGCTCCGTGACCCCGAAGGGACGACGATGTCCTTCACTTCCGTACACCGCCGCGCCTGGCTGTCCGAACAGGACTGCGACCTCGACGCGTTCCGCGCGCTGGTCGAGCAGGCGACCGATCCCGCCGACTATCCGCACGCCTCCGTGGTGGAGCGGAACGTGCCGGTCTACGACACCGGCCTGCTCGAAGGCGACCGGGTGGTCCAGGCCGAGCTGGTGCGGGCGCTCGCCGACGGGCCCGGCATCGTCGTCTTCCGCGGCGCCTTCCCCGACCCGGAGGTCGTGGACCGGACCACCGCCGTGTTCGACGCCCTGATCGCCGAGCAGCGCGCCTCGGGCGCCTCGGCCGGTGACCACTTCGCGAAGCCGGGCGCCAACGACCGGGTGTGGAACGCGCTGGAGAAGGCGGCACTGTACGACGCGGAGGTGTTCGCCGACTACTACGCCAACGACGTCCTCGCCCTCGTGGCGACGGCCTGGCTGGGCCCCGGCTACCAGGTCACCTCGCAGCTCAACGTGGTCAACCCGGGCGGCGCCGCCCAGACCGCGCACCGCGACTACCATCTGGGCTTCCTGTCCGACGAAGCCGCCGCCGCCTACCCCGGGCACGTGCACCGCCTCTCCCCCGTGCTCACCCTCCAGGGCGCGGTCGCGCACTGCGACATGCCGGTGGAGTCCGGGCCGACGATGTACCTGCCGCACTCGCAGAAGTACGAGCCGGGCTATCTCGCCTGGCGGCGCCCGGAGTTCCGGGCGTACTTCGAGGCGCACCAGGTGCAGCTGCCGCTCGCGAAGGGCGACGCGGTCTTCTTCAACCCGGCCCTCTTCCACGCCGCCGGCACCAACCGCTCGGCGGACATCCGGCGCATGGCCAACCTGCTGCAGGTGTCGTCCGCGTTCGGGCGCGCCATGGAGACGGTGGACCGGGAGGCCGTCGCGAACGCGGTGTACCCCGTGCTGCTGAAGCGGAAGGCCGAGGGCGTGAGCGACGCGTGGCTGGCCAACGTGATCGCGGCGAGCGCCGAGGGCTACCCCTTCCCGACCAACCTCGACAGCGACCCGCCGGTCGACGGCCTGGCCCCGCCCTCGCAGGCGGACCTCGTACGGCGGGCCCTGTACGAGGGGTGGCCGCCGGAGGCGCTCCGGGCGGAGCTGCGGGCCGGTACCGCACGGCGAGAGAGCTGAGGAACCTCGTGGGACTCCTCGACGACAAGAACGTCCTGGTCAACGGCGGCACGCAGGGTGTCGGCGCCGCCATCGCGCGGGCCGCGGTCCGCGAGGGGGCGGTCGTGGCCGTCACCGGGCGGCGCCCCGAACCCGGCGAGGCCCTGGTGGCGGAGCTGACCGCCGCGGGCGGCAAGGCCCTGTACGTGCGGGCCGACCTGTCGGACGCGGAGCAGGCGAGGGCCTCCGTGGCCCGGGTCGTGGAGGCGTACGGCCGGGTCGACTGCCTCGTGAACTCCGCCGGGCTGACCTCGCGGGGGACGCTGCTGGACACCACGCCGGAGTTGTTCGACCAGCACATCGCGATCAACCTCAAGGCGCCGTTCTTCGCGATGCAGGCGGCGGTGGCGGACATGGTGGCGCGCGGGGCGCCCGGCACGGTGGTCAACATCGTCACGTCGTCGGCGCACGGGGGCCAGCCGTTTCTGGCGCCGTACGTCGCGGCGAAGGCCGGGCTCGTCGGCCTGACCCGGAACGCCGCGCACGCGCATCGGTGGGACCGGGTGCGGATCAACGGTGTGAACATCGGCTGGACGGCGACGGAAGGGGAGGACGCCACGCAGCGCGTGTTCCACGGCGCCGGGGATGACTGGCGTGAGGTCGCTGCTGCGCGGCTGCCCATGGGCAAGTTGGGCCAGCCGGATGAGATCGCCGAGTTTGTCGTGTTTCTGCTGTCGGAGCGGTCCGGGGTCGTTACCGGGTCGGTTATCGATTGGGATCAGAACGTGCTCGGAGGACTCGACTAAGGATTTGCCGCGCTTTGTCGTTGGTCGTGTGCGGCGCCGTAGCGGCTGGTCGCGCAGTTCCCCGCGCCCCCAAAAAAGGGCGTAGCACCACCCCCTGTTGACAAATAGGAGCAATACCCATGCGTATCGGAATCCTCGGTCTCGGCCGTATCGGCGCCTTTCACGCCGAGACCCTGTCCGGGCTCGGCGCCGTCGAGTCCCTCGTCGTCACCGATCCGTTCGCGGACGCCGCCAAGGCCGCCGCCGAGCGGTTCGGTGCCGAGGTCGTGGACTCGCCGGAGGCCCTGCTGGCCGCCGGCGTGGACGGCATCGTCGTCGCGGCCGCCACGGACGCCCACCCCGCGCTGATCCTCGCCGGGGTCGAGGCCGGCATCCCCGTCTTCTGCGAGAAGCCCGTCGCCAAGACCATGAGCGAGGGCGTCGAGGTGCTGAAGGCGGTCCAGGGCAAGGACGTGCCGATCCAGATCGGCTACAACCGCCGTTTCGACACCGGTTTCGTCAACGCCCGCGCCGCCGTGCAGAGCGGGGAGCTCGGCATGCTGCACACCGTCCGCTCGACCACGCTGGACCCGGCGCCGCCGCCCGCCGCGTACATCGCCGCCTCCGGCGGCATCTTCCGCGACTGTTCGGTGCACGACTTCGACATCATCCGCTGGGTGACCGGCCGCGAGGTGACCGAGGTGTACGCCGTGGGCGGCAACCGCGGTGCCGACTTCATCAAGGAGGCCGGTGACGCCGACACCACCGGCGCGATCCTCACCCTGGACGACGGCACCATCGCGGTGGTCTCCAACTCCCGCCACAACGCCCGCGGTTACGACGTCCGCATGGAGATCCACGGCTTCACGGACTCCATCGCCGTCGGCCTGGAGGACAAGCTGCCGCTGCGCTCGGTCGAGCCGGGCGTCACCTTCCCGGCGGGCACCCCGCACGACTTCTTCATGGACCGCTTCACCGCCGCCTACCGCGCCGAACTGACCGCGTTCACCGAGGTCGTCGCCGGCACCCGCCCCTCCCCGTGCACGATCGAGGACGCCTTGGAGGCGGGCTGGATCGCCGACGCGTGCACACTGTCGCTGCACGAGCACCGTCCCGTGACGATCGAGGAGGTACGGCAGGCATGAGCGAGAAGGGCCGGGAACCACTGCGCATAGGAGTGCTGGGAGCCGCGCGGATCACCGAACGCTCCCTGATCGACCCGGCCCGGGCGACCGGCCACCGCCTCGTCGTGGTGGCCGCCCGCGACCGCGCCCGAGCCGAGGCGTTCGCCGCCGAGCACGGCGTGGAACGGGTGGCGGGTTCGTACGCCGAGCTGGTGGCCGATCCCGAGGTCGACGTCGTCTACAACCCGCTCGCCAACGGCCTGCACGGCCCCTGGAACCTGGCCGCCCTCGCGGCGGGCAAGCACGTGCTGTCGGAGAAGCCGTCGGCGAGCAACGCGCGGGAGGCGGCGGAGGTGCGGGAGGCCGCGGTCAAGGCCGGGACGGTCTTCATGGAGGCCTTCCACTACCTCTTCCACCCGGTCACCCGCCGCCTGCACGAGCTGCTGGACTCCGGTGAGCTCGGCGAACTGCGGCACGTGGAGGCGATGGTCGCCATCGCCGCCCCGCCGGACACCGACCCGCGCTGGTCGCTGCCGCTGGCCGGCGGCGCACTGATGGACCTGGGCTGCTACAGCCTGCACGCGCTGCGCATGCTCGCCCCCTGGGCGGGCGGCCCGCCCCGCCTGGCCGGGGCGCGGGGCAAGGAGCGCGCGGGTGCGCCCGGGGTCGACGAGTGGCTGGACGCCGACCTGGAGTTCCCGGGCGGCGCGACGGGCTCGGCCCGCTGCCACATGGCGTACGAGGGGCTGGACATGAGCATCCGGATCACCGGCTCCCGGGGCGAGGCGACCGCCCCGAACTTCGTGCTGCCGCAGATGGACGACCGGATCGTGGTCCGCACCCCGGAGGGCGAGCGCACGGAACACCTCGGGACGCGCTCGTCGTACACGTACCAGCTGGAGGCGTTCGCGGCTCGCGTGCGTGACGGTGCGGCGCTGCCGCTGGACGCGGACGACGCGGTGACGACGATGGCGCTCATCGACGACTGTTACCGGGCGGCCGGGTTCGAGCCCCGGCCCCGTACCGGGATCTGAGAGCGCAGAACACGCCGAGCGGGTCGGGGGTGCGCCCCGGTCCGCTCGGCCTGTTCACGCGTACAGCGCGGGTTTCTCGGCCAGTTCGACCTCGACCCGGCCGCCGTCCTCCAGCGCCCGCACCCCCGCCTCGCACACCGCGGCGGCGGCGTAGCCGTCCCAGACGCTCGGGCCGGTCACCTCGCCGCGGCGGGTGGCGTCGACCCAGGCCTGGACCTCCCGGTCGTAGGCCGTCTCGAAGCGTTCGGTCCAGTCCTGGGCGATGGTGCCGCCCCAGCGGCCGGCCATGTTGGTGACCAGGGCGTGGCCGTCGCCGATGCGGGCGGTGCCGCGTTCGCAGACCACCTCCGCCTGCACCTGGTAGCCGAAGCCGCAGTTGACGAAGATCTCCACGTCGGACAGGGCGCCGCCGTCGGTCTCGAAGACGACGAACTGCGGATCGCGCAGTCCGTCGGGGGCGTTGGCGGACGGTGCCGGGCGCAGCACCGTGACCGCCGTGATCTCGTGGTCGAGCAGCCAGCGGGTCGCGTCCGCCTCGTGGGCGACCGAGTCGCTGATGAGCATGGAGCTGGTGAAGAAGGGCGGGCTGGCGACGTTGCGGTGCCGGTTGTGCACCATCAGCGGACGGCCCAGCTGACCCGTCGTCAGCAGGGCCTTCAGCTTCGCGTACTCGGGGTCGTAGCGGCGCATGAAGCCGACCTGGACACGGCGGTGGCCGAGGCGCAGTTCGGCTTCGAGGACGCGCAGGGCGGAGGCCGCATCGGGGGTGAGCGGCTTCTCGCACAGGACGGGCAGATCGCGCTCGAAGGCGGCGAGCAGCGTGGCCTCGTGGGCCGGGCCCGGGGAGGCGATCAGGACGGCGTCGACGTCGGCGGCCGCCAGGGCGGCGGCCGGGTCGGTGTGGGCGGCGCAGCCGTCGACGCGGGCGGCGACTGCTTTCGCGCGTTCCGCGTCGACGTCGGCGACGGCGACCACCCGTGCTCCGCTGATGACTTCGTGGATGCGGCGCACATGGTCCGCGCCCATCCTTCCGGTACCGATGACCGCGACTCCCAGAGTGGCGCGCTCAGCCATGGCCGTCCTTTCGGGTCGTCAGGCGCCGCAGGACCTCAGGAACTTGCGGGTGCGCACCGCGATCGGCAGCGGCTTGTCCGGCTCGCAGGGGTACATGTCCTGCTCGACGATGGCGAACAGGTCCACGCCCAGCTTCTGGGCGGCCGTGAGCACCGGACCCAGCTCGGGGACACCGGCGGGCGGTTCGCACATGACTCCGCGCGCCACGGCGGGACCGAACGGCATCTCGTTCTTGACCACGTCGGCGAGGATGTCCGGGTCGACCTGCTTGAGGTGCAGATAGCCGATGCGCTCGCCGTACGTCTCGATCAGCTTGACGCTGTCGCCGCCGCAGTAGGCGTAGTGCCCGGTGTCCAGGCAGAGGTTGACGGCGTCGGAGTCGGTGGAGTCGAGGAACTGCTCGACGTGCTCCTCGGTGTCGATGTGGGTGTCTGCGTGCGGGTGGACGACGATGTCCAGGCCGTACGTGTCCTTCACCTCACGGCCGAGGCGCTCCATGCCCGTGGTGAGGTGGCGCCACTGCTCGGTGGTCAGCTCCGGGGGCTCCAGGATCTCGGCGGTCTTGTCGTCCCGCCAGAAGGAGGGGATGACGACCAGGTGCTTGGCGTCCATGGCCTGGGTGAGGGCTGCGACGCGGCTGACCTGCTCCCAGGTGGAGTCCCACTCGGACGGGCCGCGGTGCAGGCCGCAGAAGATCGTGCCGGCGGAGACCTGCAGGTTCCGCTTGGTCACCTCGTCGGTGAGCCGGGCCGGGTCGGTCGGCAGGTAGCCGTACGGGCCGAGTTCGATCCAGGAGTAGCCGGCCTCGGCGACCTCGTCGAGGAAGCGTTCCCAGGGCACCTGCTGGGGGTCGTCGGGGAACCAGACGCCCCAGGAGTCGGGGGCGGAGCCGACCCGGATGCGGTCGAGCGCGAGGGCCATGTCAGGACTTTCCTTCCGAAGACGTGGCTACGGGGGCGGTGAGGTCTCCCGCCTCGGGGAGTTCCTCGACGTCGACGCCGCGGACCTGCGCCAACTCGTGCTTGAGGGAGGCCAGTTCGGTACCGCCGGCCATGTGGTTGGTCAGCTCCTCGAGGCTGACCTCGCTGCGGGAGGCGGACAGTTCCATGGTGCCCAGGCGCAGCACGCTGAAGTGGTCGCCGACCATGTAGGCGTGGTGCGGGTTGTGGGTGATGAAGATGACGCCGAGGCCCTTCTCGCGGGCGGCGGCGATGTACTTCAGCACCACACCGGACTGCTTGACGCCGAGGGCGGCGGTCGGCTCGTCGAGGATGAGGACGCGGGCGCCGAAGTAGACGGCGCGGGCGATGGCGACGCACTGGCGCTGTCCGCCGGAGAGCGTGCCGATGGGCTGCTCCATGTCGTCGAGGACGATGCCCATGTTGCGCAGTTCCTCGTCGGCGGTCTTCTTCATCTTCTCGATGTCGAGACGGCGCACGGGCCAGGGGCCCTTGGTCATCTCGGAGCCGAGGAAGAAGTTGCGCCACACCGGCATCAGCGGGACGACGGCGAGGTCCTGGTAGACCGTGGCGATGCCCTTGTCGAGGGCCTCGCGCGGGGTGGAGAAACGCACGGGTTCGCCGTCGACGAGGAACTCGCCCTCGGTGTGCTGGTGCAGACCCGAGATGATCTTGATGAGGGTGGACTTGCCCGCGCCGTTGTCGCCGAGGACGCAGGTGACCCGGTTGGGGAAGACCTTCAGGTCGACTCCGTGCAGGGCGCGGATGTTGCCGTAGGACTTGCCCGCGCCGCGGAGTTCGACGAGGGCTCGGTCCTCCGCGGGCGGCGTGTCCTTCAGGACGGCCCCGTGGGTGCCGGTTTCGTTGCTGGTCATTGCGGTCACCTCCGGGTCGCCGTGCGCTGGACCCACAGATTGATGAGGACGGCGCCGAGGAGCATCACGCCGAGGAAGGCCTTGAACCAGTCCGGGTTCCAGCCGGCGTAGACGATGCCCTGCTGCACCATGCCGAACATGAAGGCGCCGAAGACCGGGCCGATCGCGGAGCCGTAGCCACCGGTCAGCAGACAGCCGCCGATGACGGCCGCGGCGATGTAGATGAGCTCCTGGCCCACGCCCTCGCCGGACTGCACGGTGTTGAAGGAGAACAGCTGGTGCATGCCGACGAACCAGGCGCCGAACCCGACCAGCATGAACAGGGAGATCTTGGTGAAGGTCACCGGGACACCGACGGCCCGCGCGGAGTGCTTGTTGCCGCCGACCGCGAAGATCCAGTTGCCGTACTTGGTGCGCAGCAGCACCCAGGTGGCCAGGGCCGCGAAGACCAGCCACCACACCACGGTGATCTTGACGTTGACCCCGCCGACCTCGAACGTCGACGCGAAGATCTTCTGCGCCTGGGAGAAGCCGTCCATGTCGCTGATGTCGTCCGTGGCGACGTTGCCCGTGACCAGCTTGGTCACGGCGAGGTTCACGCCCTGGAGGATCAGGAAGGTGCCGAGGGTGACCAGGAAGCTGGGCAACCCGGTCTTGACCAGGAGCCAGCCGTTGAACGCGCCGATCGCGAGCGACACGAGCAGGGCGACGATCACACCGACCCAGACGTTCATGGTCAGCTGGTAGCTGAGCATCGACGCGGTGAGCGCCGAGGTGATCACGGCGACACCGGCCGACAGGTCGAACTCGCCGCCGATCATCAGCAGGGCCACGGGCAGCGCCATGATCCCGATGGTCGACGACTGGTACAGGATGTTGGCCATCGAGCTGCCGTCGCGCACCGGCGGTGCCGCGAACAGGAAGAACACGAGCACGGCGACGGCGCCGAGGAAGACGCCGACCTCGGGCCGGGCCAGCAGCCGCAGCGCCAGCGGGCGCTGCCGCGTGCGGCCGTCGGACTGCTTGGGGCCGGGGGCCGGCGGTGTGTCCACCGCCGGCGTGGCCTGCTGGGTCATGCTCATCACCGGGTGCCCTTCGCGGCGAACTCCCCGATCTTGTCGACGTTGGACTTGTCGACGAAGGCCGGGCCGGTCAGCACGGGCTGCTCGCCGCCGCCGCTGTAGTTGCCGTTGTTCTTGTAGAGCCACAGGCCGTCGACGGCCAGGTAGCCCTGGAGGTAGGGCTGCTGGTCGACGGCGAACTGGATGTCACCGGCCTTGATGGACTTGATCAGGTCCTTGTTCAGGTCGAAGGTGGCGATCTTCGCCTTGCTGCCGGCGTCGGAGACCGACTGCACCGCGGTCAGCGCGAAGGGGGCGCCGAGAGTGACGACGTAGTCGATGGAGGGGTCCTGCTTCAGCTTGGCGGTGATCGTCGACTTCACGGCCGGCATGTCGGTGCCGTTGACGTTCTGCGGGTCGACCTTGCCCTCGAAGGTCTTCGCCACGCCGTCGCAGCGCTGCGTCAGGCCGACGTTGCCCTGCTCCTGCATGACGCAGAGGACGTTCTTGGCGCCGACCTCGTTCAGCTTCTTGCCGAAGGCCTCGCCCGCGACGGACTCGTCCTGGCCGAAGAACTCCAGCAGGTTGAGCTTCTTCCAGTCGCTCAGGCCGGAGTTGAGTCCGACCACGGGTATGCCGGACTTCTCGGCCTTGCCTATGACGCCCTTGAGGGCGTCGGGCTTGGCGAGCGTGACGGCGATGCCGTCGACCTTCTGGTCGATCGCGTTCTGGACCAGGTTGGCCTGGTTGCCCGCGTTCGGGTCGGCGGAGTAGATGAGCTTGATGTTGTCCTTGGCGGCGGCGGCCTCGGCGCCCTTGCGCACGGTGTCCCAGAAGGTGTCACCGGGAGCCTGGTGCGTGACGAGGGCGACGGTCATGCGCGGCGTGGTCGCCTTGCCGGCGGAGGCGTTCGCGGCGCCTTCCTCGGACTTCTTGCCCCCGGAACTGCTGGAGCAGCCGGCGAGGGTCAGGGCCGCCGCCGCGGCAACGGCGACAACCGGCGCGATCCTGCGGGAGCGGGGGTGAGAAGAGCGGTCCATCTTTCCTGGCACCTCACTGTGCTACTGCGGGGGAAAGGGGAGGGATCACGAGGGATCCGTGGTCCCGGAGCCTTACGGAGTCCGGATCATGATGCCGCAAACAGACTGTTGCGATGCCACGGGATACAAGTCCTTGCCGGGCTCGCTGTCAATACTTTGTTAAGACATCATTTCACAAGCAGGTCCGAATGTAAGTACAAACTATTGACAGGGTCGTCCTCCGCCGCCTACACCTGTAAGGCGGCAGGTCCCAGGTCACCCACGCCCCACGGTGTCAGGAGGGCCCCGGACCCGCATCCCCAGCTTCCCGAGGAGGTCGCGCATGGCCGAGCCAGCCCAGTATTTCGACTTGATCACGATGGGCCGCATCGGGGTCGACCTCTATCCCCTCCAGACCGGCGTCCCGCTGCCCCAGGTGGAGACGTTCGGGAAATTTCTGGGAGGTTCGGCGGCCAATGTGGCGGTCGCCGCGGCGCGCCTCGGACGCCGTACGGCCGTGATCACCCGGACCGGCAACGACCCCTTCGGCACCTACCTGCACGAGGAGCTGACGTCCTTCGGCGTCGACGACCGCTGGGTCACCCCGGTCGACGCCCACCCGACGCCGATCACCCTCTGCGAGATCTTCCCGCCGGACGACTTCCCGCTGTACTTCTACCGCCGCCCCAAGGCCCCCGACCTGGAGATCCACACCGACGAGCTGGACTTCTTCGCGATCCGCGGGGCCCGGATCTTCTGGATCACCGGGACCGGCCTGAGCGAGGAGCCGAGCCGTTCCGCCACGCTCGCCGCCCTCAAGGCCCGCGACAAGGCGGGCATCACCGTCTTCGACCTCGACTGGCGGCCGATGTTCTGGGCCGACCCCGAGGAGGCCCGCCCGTACTACCGCGAGGCGCTGCGCCACGCCACCGTCGCGGTCGGCAACCTCGACGAGTGCGAGATCGCCACCGGCGTGCGCGAACCGCAGGCCTGCGCCGACGCGCTGCTGGAGGCCGGCGTGGAACTGGCCGTCGTCAAACAGGGCCCCAAGGGCGTCCTGGCCGTGCACCGCGACGGCACCCGGGCCGAGGTGCCTCCGGTGCCGGTCGAGGTGGTCAACGGCCTGGGCGCGGGTGACGCCTTCGGCGGTTCCCTCTGCCACGGCCTGCTCGCCGGCTGGGACCTGGAGAAGACCATGCGGCACGCCAACGCCGCCGGCGCCCTCGTCGCCTCACGCCTCGCCTGCTCCTCCGCCATGCCCGCCGAGTCCGAGGTCGAGGACCTCCTCGCCACGGTGTCGTCGCCGAGCACGAGTCACTGAACGGAGCCTGCATTGAACATCGGCATCCCCGACCTCACCACGGTCCGGGCCCGCAATCCCGAGGCCGTCGCCGAGGCGGCGGCCCGCCGGGTGCGCCGCCCGCTGATCGGCGACAGCGGCCGGCTGATGATCGTGGCCGCCGACCACCCGGCGCGCGGCGCGCTCGGGGTCGGTGACCGGCGCCTGGCCATGGCCAACCGCGCCGACCTGCTGGAACGGCTGTGCGTCGCGCTGTCGCGGCCCGGGGTCGACGGGGTGCTCGCCACCGCCGACATCCTGGAGGACCTGCTCCTGCTCGGGGTGCTGGAGAACAAGGTCGTCATGGGCTCGATGAACCGCGGGGGCCTCGCCGGCGCCGCGTTCGAGATGGACGACCGTTTCACCGGCCACCGCGCCGAGGACATCGCGCGGCTCCGCTTCGACGCGGGCAAGCTCCTGGTCCGCATCGACTACGACGACCCGGGCTCGCTCACCACCCTGGAGTCCACCGCGCGGGCCATCGACGACATGGCCGCCCGGCAACTCCCCCTGTTCGTCGAGCCGTTCATCTCCCGGCGGGTCGACGGCAAGGTGCGCAACGACCTGTCCGCCGAGGCCGTCACCCGGTCCATCGCGATCTCCGCGGGCCTGGGCGGCACCTCCGCCTACACCTGGCTGAAGCTGCCCGTCACCGACGACCCGGACGACATGGCCCAGGTCCTGGAGACCTCCACGCTCCCCGTCGTCCTGCTCGGCGGCGAGGTCGGCGGCGACCAGGAGGGCGCGTACGAACGCTGGCGCAAGGCCCTGCGCCTGCCCACCGTGCAGGGCATGGTCGTCGGGCGCTCGCTGCTCTACCCGGCCGGGGGCAGCGTGGAAGAGGCAGTGGACACTGCCGTCGGTCTGTTGTGAGTCGCTCTGTCGGCCTGTTGTGACCCGAAAGGCACACGATGACGTATCACCTCCCCGCGGGTAAGGCCCTCGGTGGCCCCTACATCGTCGACGTCACGCCCGAGAAGGCCGGCTGGGGACACTCCAGCCTGCGGATCCTGGAGCTGCCGCCGGGCGGCACGCACTCCTTCGAGGCCGGCGACAGCGAGTGGATCGTCGTCCCGCTCAGCGGCGGCTGCACGGTCGCCGCGACGGACGACTTCGGCCAGGACACCTTCGAGCTCCAGGGCCGCAGGGACGTCTTCAGCGGCGTCAGCGACTTCGCGTACGTGCCGCGCGACGCCCGGGCGACCGTGACCTCCGCCGCCGGCGGCCGCTTCGCGCTGACCGGCGCGCGCTGCACCCGCAGGCTGCCCGCCCGCTACGGCCCGGCGTCCGAGGTGCCCGTGGAGCTGCGGGGCACCGGAAACTGCTCGCGCCAGGTCAACAACTTCGGCGCGGCGGGCGTGTTCGAGTGCGACAAGCTCATCGCGGTCGAGGTGATCACGCCGGGCGGCAACTGGTCGTCGTTCCCGCCGCACAAGCACGACGAGCACCGGCCGGGCGAGGAGTCCGTGCTGGAGGAGATCTACTACTTCGAGTTCGCCGGCCACGACGGCACCCCCGGCCTCGGCTACCAGCGCGTCTCCCCGTCCGGCCCGGGCCGCGACACCGACGTGCTGGCCGAGGTCCGCGACGGCGACGTCGTGCTGATCCCGGACGGCTGGCACGGGCCGTCGATGGCCACGCCCGGCCACCACATGTACTACCTCAACGTCATGGCGGGCCCGGAGGCCGAGCGTGCCTGGCTGATCTGCGACCACCCCGACCACGCCTGGGTCCGCGACACCTGGCCGGACCAGCCGGTCGACCCCCGACTCCCCCTCTACACCGCCCCGGAGACCTCCGTATGAGCGCCACCACCCGCCGACTGACGACCGCCCAGGCGCTGGTGCGGTTCCTGTCCGTCCAGTACACCGAGCGGGACGGCGTGCGGCGCCGGCTGATCGCCGGGACCTGGGGCATCTTCGGCCACGGCAACGTGGCGGGTGTCGGCCAGGCCCTCCTGGAGGCGGGCGAGGACGTCATGCCGTTCCACCAGGGCCGCAACGAGCAGTCGATGGTGCACGCGGCGGTCGGCTACGCCCGGCAGCTCAACCGCCTGTCCGCGCAGGCAGTGACGACCTCGATCGGCCCGGGCGCCACCAACCTGGTCACCGGTGCCGCCCTGGCGACGATCAACCGGCTGCCGGTGCTGCTCCTGCCCGGCGACTACTTCGCCTCGCACGCCCCCGACCCGCTGCTCCAGCAGCTGGAGCACCCGGTCGAGGCCGATGTGTCGGTCAACGACACCCTGCGCCCGGTGTCCAGGTACTTCGACCGGATCACCCGCCCCGAGGCGCTGATCCCGTCGGCGCTCCAGGCGATGCGCGTGCTGGCCGACCCGGCCGAGACCGGCGCCGTCACCCTGGCCCTGCCGCAGGACGTGCAGGCGGAGGCGTACGACTGGCCGGAGGAGTTCTTCGCCGAGCGCGTCTGGTACGTACGGCGTCCCGCGCCGGACCCGGTGGAGCTGACGGCGGCGGTCGAGGCGATCCGGTCGGCCGAGCGCCCCCTGATCGTCGCGGGCGGCGGTGTCCACCACAGCGAGGCGGAGGCGGAGCTGAAGGCGTTCACGGACGCCACCGGCATCCCCGTCGCCTCCACCCAGGCGGGCAAGGGGTCACTGCGCCACGACCACCCCGCCGACCTCGGGGGCATCGGCCACACCGGCACGGCCGTCAGCGACGGCCTCGCCCGCACCGCCGACCTCGTCATCGGCGTGGGCACCCGCTACACGGACTTCACCACGGCCTCCGGCACGCTCTTCCAGAACCCGGACGTGCGGTTCCTCAACCTCAACATCACCGGCTTCGACGCGCACAAGCTGGCCGCGCGCACGCTGGTGTGCGATGCGAGGTCCGGCCTCGAAAGGCTGCTGGAGGAGCTCCCCGGCCACCGGGTGAGCGAGGCGTACGAGGCCGAGTACCGCGCCGGCAAGGAGCGCTGGGACGAGGTCGTCGAGGCGGCCTACCGCGCCGACGACGTGAGCGCGGTCCCGACCCAGACGCAGGTGCTCGGCGCGCTGGACGCGGCCGTGGGCGACGACGACGTGGTGATCAACGCGGCCGGCTCGCTCCCCGGCGACCTGCACAAACTGTGGCGCTCCCGCAGCCCGCGCCAGTACCACCTGGAGTACGGCTACTCCTGCATGGGCTACGAGATCCCGGCCGGCATCGGCGTCCAGCAGGCCGCTCCCGGTACGCCGGTGTGGGCGCTGGTCGGCGACGGCACCTACCTGATGATGCCGACGGAGATCGTCACGGCCGTCCAGGAGGGTCTGCCGCTCAACATCGTCCTCCTCCAGAACCACGGCTACGCCTCCATCGGAGGTCTGTCGGAGGAGACCGGCGGCGAGCGGTTCGGCACCGCCTACCGGTTCCGGTCCGCCGACGGCACCTTCACCGGCGCCCCGCTGCCCGTCGACCTGGCCGCCAACGCGGCCAGCCTCGGCATGGACGTCCTGCGCGCCAAGACGGTGCGCGAGCTGCGCGAGGCGCTGGCCGCGGCACGCGCCTCCGACCGGCCGACGTGCGTGTACGTCGAGACCGACCCGGCCCCGACCGCTCCCCCGGCCGAGGCCTGGTGGGACGTGCCGGTGGCCGAGACCGCCTCCCGCGAGGCCGCCGTCGAGGCCCGCGAGCGCTACGACCGGCAGGTCGCCGGACGCCGTCGCCACCTGTGAACACCCGCTGCACTCCAGGCTTGAATCCCAGGCTCACGAAAGGCCCTTGCGCACCATGAAGACCATCACCCACTGGATCGACGGCAAGCCCGTCGAGGGCACCTCCGGCCGCTTCGGCCCCGTCTACAACCCGGCCACCGGCGCCCAGGAGAAGCAGGTCGCGTTCGCGGCCGTCGACGACGTGGACGCCGCCGTCGCCTCCGCCAAGGCCGCCTTCGAGTCCTGGGGGGAGTCCTCGCTCGCCAAGCGCACGGCGGTGCTGTTCAAGTACCGCGAGCTGCTGGACGCCCACCGCGACGAGATCGCCGAACTGATCACCGCCGAGCACGGCAAGGTGCACTCCGACGCGCTCGGCGAGGTCGCGCGCGGCATGGAGATCGTCGAACTCGCGTGCGGGATCAGCGTCCAGCTCAAGGGTGAGCTGTCCACGCAGGTCTCCACCCGGGTCGACGTGGCCTCGATCCGCCAGCCGCTGGGCGTGGTCGCGGGCATCACGCCGTTCAACTTCCCGGCGATGGTGCCGATGTGGATGTTCCCGCTGGCCATCGCGTGCGGCAACACGTTCGTGCTGAAGCCGTCGGAGAAGGACCCGTCGGCCTCCTTCCGCCTGGCCGAGCTGGCCTCCGAAGCGGGCCTGCCGGACGGCGTCCTGAACGTCGTGCAGGGCGACAAGACGGCTGTGGACCGCATTCTGGAGCACCCGGACGTCGAGGCGGTCTCCTTCGTCGGCTCGACCCCGATCGCCAAGTACATCCAGCTCAAGGCCGTCGAGCACGGCAAGCGGGTGCAGGCCCTGGGCGGCGCCAAGAACCACATGCTGGTCCTGCCCGACGCCGACCTGGACCACGCCGCCGACCAGGCGATCAACGCGGCGTACGGCTCGGCCGGCGAGCGCTGCATGGCCGTGTCGGTCGTGGTCGCGGTCGGCGACACCGGCGACGAACTGGTGGGCAAGATCGCGGAGCGCGCGAAGAACCTGAAGATCGGGCCCGGCAACGACCCGGCGTCCGAGATGGGCCCGCTGATCACCCGCGAGCACCGCGACAAGGTGGCGTCGTACGTGGCCTCGGCCGCCGAGCAGGGCGCGGAGGTCGTCGTCGACGGCACCGGCTTCTCGGTCGAGGGCCACGAGGACGGCTTCTTCCTCGGTGTCTCCCTCCTGGACCGGGTGCCGCTGACGGCGGACGCGTACCGCGACGAGATCTTCGGCCCGGTGCTGTGCGTCGTCCGCGCGGACACGTACGAAGAGGCCATCAAGCTGATCAACGACTCCCGCTGGGGCAACGGCACCGCGATCTTCACCCGGGACGGCGGCGCCGCCCGCCGCTTCCAGTTGGAGGTCAAGGCGGGCATGGTCGGCGTCAACGTGCCGATCCCGGTCCCGGTCGGCTACCACTCCTTCGGCGGCTGGAAGGACTCCCTCTTCGGCGACCTGCACATCTACGGCAACGACGGCATCGCCTTCTACACCCAGGGCAAGGTGATCACCACGCGCTGGCCGGACCCGGCAGACGCCGGCGGCATCAACCTCGGTTTCCCGAGCAACTCCTGACGCCGAAGGGGGGATCATCCATGGCGAGGACCGGTGGCCGGGCCCGCACCGCGGCCGCTCCCGCGCTCAGCTCGCTGGACTTCGCCCTGGACCGGGGCAGCCCCGTGCCGCTGTACTACCAGCTCGCGCGGCAGCTGGAGGCGGCGATCGAGCACGGGGTCCTCGCCCCGGGGGACCTCCTGGGCAACGAGGTCGACCTCTCGGTGCGCCTCGGCCTGTCCCGTCCCACGGTCCGCCAGGCCATCCAGTCCCTCGTCGACAAGGGGCTGCTGGTCCGGCGGCGCGGGGTGGGCACGCAGGTGGTGCACAGCCAGGTCAAGCGCCCGCTGGAGCTGAGCAGCCTCTACGACGACCTGGAGGAGGCCGGGCAGGGGCCCACCACGCAGGTCGTGCGCCTCGAGGTCGTCCCGGCCTCCTGCGACGTGGCCGCCGCCCTCGGCGTCGCGGAGGGCAGCGAGGTCACCGTCCTGGACCGGCTGCGCTGCACGCACGGCCAGCCGGTGGCCCTGCTGTGCAACTACCTGCCGACGTCCCTCGTGCCCCTCGACGACACACGCCTGGAGTCGACGGGCCTGTACCGGGTGATGCGCTCGGCGGGCATCACCCTGCACAGCGCCCGGCAGCGCGTCAGCGCCCGCGCGGCCACCGCGCAGGAGGCCGCCCGGCTGGACGAGGAGGAGGGAGCGGCGCTGCTCACCATGCAGCGTACGGCCTACGACGACACCGGCCGCGCGGTCGAGTACGGGACGCACCTGTACCGGGCGTCGCGGTACACGTTCGACTTCCAGTTGCTGGTGAGGCCGTAGCGCGCACGGCTTGACTCTTCGGTGCAGATGGGCGCAAAGTCGTATATATACACCGTAAACGTACGGCGTCCACGGGGAGCCTGGCTCATGAGCGCACCGTCCACAGTCCTGGTCACCGGCGGAGCCGGTTTCACCGGAAGGCACGCCTGCGCAGAACTCCTCGACCACGGCTACGAGTTGATCGTGGTCGACGACTACTCCCACGGCGCCCCGCAGGTCTTCGCTCAGGTACAGAGGGTCGCCGGACGCTTTGTGGGCGCTGTCTACGAATTGGACATCCGCGACCGGCGGGCGCTGTCGGCGGTGTTCCACCGGCACGCCGTGGACGCCGTCGTGCATTTCGCCGCGCTGAAGTCGGTCGGCACATCGACGCGGATACCCGTGGAGTACTACGACACCAACGTCGGCGGCACCACCGCCCTGCTGCGCGTCATGCAGGACCACGGGGTGCACCGGTTGGTGTTCTCGTCCACCTGCTCGGTCTACGGCGACGCGGGCCACCGCCCCCTCGAAGAGACCACGCCGGCCCGCCCGACGAACCCCTTCGCCGCCTCGAAGTGGGCATGTGAGCAGATCCTGGCCGACGTCTGCCATCGCCGCCCCGAGTACGCCGTGCTGTGCTTGCGCCACTTCAACCCGGTCGGCGCCCACCCCAGCGGACTGCTCGGCGAGGACCAGCCCGGCCCGCCCGGGAAACTGATGCCGTACATGGCACAGGTGGCCGCCGGGCGGCAGGATCGGCTGCCCGTGTTCGGGAACGACTACCCGACGCCCGACGGGACCGCGATCCGCGACTACATCCACGTCATGGACACGGTCGAGGCGCTCCGGGTGGCGCTGGATCACCTCGGCGACGAACCGGGCATGCGCGTGTACAACCTCGGCCGGGGCGAGGGCAACTCGGTCCTCGACATGGTGGCCGAGTTCTCGCGCGCTACGGGCCGGGACATTCCGTACGAGATCGCCCCGCGACGCCCCGGTGACGTGGCCGAGTCCGTCGCCGACGCGCGCGCCGCCACACTCGACCTGGGCTGGCGCCCCACACGGGATCTGGAGTCCATGTGCCGGGACGCCTGGCGGTCTCAGCAACTCCGTCCGAACGGCTACGCGAACTCCCCGCAAGCCCCCAAGCGGAAGGAGTACTGAACGAACGGTTGCCGGACCGGACCGCTGACCGGCCGTGACCGCGATGCGTCGGCCCCGCCCGGGGCGAGCGTTCGGGCACGGCCGTTCCGGTCTCGCCCGACTCGAGGAGGTGTGTGCCCGTGCCGCAGGCCCGCCGGCTGATGGCCGCCTCCGTCATGCCGGTCGGGGGAGTCACCTGCCTGTATGTGACGCCCCCCGGCCCGCGGCCGCCGCTGTGGGCGGTCATCGGTCTGGCCGGGGCCGCGGCCGCGGCCACCGGGGTCCTCGCCCGCCGGCGGCCCCGGCCGGCCCTCGGCGCCAGGCTTCGGCGGGACGCGCGCGAAGAGGGCGATGCCTCCTTCCGCACCCTGCCGGGCAGCCCCTCGGACGTCGTCCTCGTCCTCGACGACGACTCGACCGTCCGCTATGCCAGCCCGTCCGCGCGGGCCGTGTTCGACCGCTCCCGGGTGATCGGAACGGCATTGGGAGACCTTATCGACCCGCTCGACCGGGAGCGGGTCGACCGGACGCTGGCCGTCCTGGACGACGAGCGGACCCCGGAGGTCCACGACCGCTGGTGGGTGAGGCAGTGGGGCGGTCGCATCGAGATGGAAGCGCACTGCCGTGATCTGCGGGAGGACGAGACCGTCGGTGGCCTGGTCGTCACCCTCCGGGACATGACCGAGCCGCGGAAGCCGGAGCACGAACTCTCCCGGCGTGCCTCCCGCGACCCGGTCACCGGCCTGCCCGGCCGGGCCCTGCTGCTGGAGCGCATCGGGAGGGCCCTGCTGCGCGACCACCGCGAGGTCCTGCCCTGTGTGCTCCTCGTCGACCTGGACGACTTCAGGACCGTCAACGAGACCCTGGGGCACTCGGCCGGAGACCGGATCCTCGAGGCGGTGGGCGAGCGCCTGTCGCAGACGCTGCGCCGCACCGACATCGCGGCCCGGATGGGCGGTGACGAGTTCGCCGTACTGATGGAGGACGCCGGACACCCCCTCGACGCCGAGCTGCTGGCCGCGCAGGTGATCCAGGTACTGGACCGCCCGTTCCATCTGCCCGAGGGGTCGATCAGTATCTCCGCCAGCGTGGGCGTGGCCACCGCGTTGGACAGCACCGACGCCGACGAGCTGCTGACGTGCGCCGGGCTGGCCATGCGGGCGGCCAAGGCCGCGGGGAAGCGGCAGTGGCGCCGCTTCATGCCGAGACTGCGGGTCCGGGGAACCGCACGGCACAACCTGCAGGCGCGGCTGGACCGCGCGATCTCCGGGGAAGAGTTCGCGCTGCGCTACCAGCCCGTCGTGGACATCACCGGGGGCCAAGTCATCGGTTTCGAGGCGCTGGCCCGTTGGCCCCAGGGCCGGCACGGGCTGGTCTCGCCGGGGCAGTTCATTCCGCTCGCCGAGGAGACCGGGCGCATCACCCCGCTGGGCGCCTGGGTCCTGCGCAACGCCGCCTTGGACATGGCCCGGCTGCAACATGCAGCCGGCCGGGCCGTGGCCCCGTACATCAGCGTCAACGTCTCGGGCCGACAGTGGCAGGACACGGACTTCTTGGCGAAGGTGATCAGCGCCGTCGAAACGCCGGGCCTCGCGCCTGGCTCACTGCAACTGGAGATCACCGAGTCCGTGCTCATGCAAGGGGACGACCGGCTCGAATCGGTCATCCGGTCATTGAAGGAGCTGGGCGTGCGCATCGCGGTCGACGACTTCGGAACCGGCTTCTCGTCGCTGCGCTACCTGCGCGACTTCCCCGTCGACACCCTCAAGATCGACAAGACATACATCGACGACATCTCGCATGATCCCCGGCAGGCCGCTCTGGTCCAGGGCATCGTCCGTCTCGCCCAGACGCTGGGGCTCCAGATCATCGCCGAGGGTATCGAGCAGCGGGGACAGCGGGACCTGCTGACCGCCATGGGCTGCCGGTTCGGGCAGGGTTACCTGTTCGCACGGCCCATGACGGTGGAACAGGGCGTGGTCGCGCTCCGGCGGCACCACGGCGAGGGACCCGACACGGAGGCTCCGGTACCGGGCGTGTACTGAGGCGGCGGTTCAGGCGAGGGCAAGGGCCGGACGGTCCAGGTGAGGGCAAGGGCCGGACGCTTCACCTGGAGCAAGGGCAGACCGGCTACCGCGCTTCCCGCTGGTGGTTTCGCAGAACGCTGGTCCGGCGCGGCGCCACTCCTCCCGGCCCGCGCGCGTCGCGCGACTGCGCCGCGGACAGAGCGAACGCCGTCTCCGCCAGCGCGAGATGACTGAACGCCTGCGGGGCGTTGCCCAGTTGCCGTCCGGTTTCCGGATCCCACTGCTCCGCGAGTAGTCCGACGTCATTGCGGATCGCGAGGACGCGCTCGAAGACCTCCCGGGCGCGCGCGGTGTGGCCGGTGGCCGCGAGGGTGGCGGCGTACCACAGGGAGCATGCCACGAACGCACCCTCGCTGCCGGGCAGGCCGTCCAGCCCGTCCCCGCCCTGCGCGTAGCGCAGCAGGAAGCCACCGCGGTCCAGTCCGCGCATCGCCCGAACGGTGCCTCGCACCCTGGGGTCGGACGCAGGCAGGAAGCCCAGCCTGGGCATCAGGAGGCTGGAGGCGTCCAGGGCCGGCGAACCGTAGGCCTGCACGAACGATTGCTGTCCGGGGTCCCAGCCCTCCCGCAGCACCTGCCGGTGCACATCGTCGCGCATGGCCCGCCATTCGGCGGAGGAACCGTTGCGGCCGAGGAGTGCCCCCATGCGCACGGCCCGGTCGGCGGCCACCCACACCATGACCTTGGAGTGGACGAACTGGCGCCGCGGCCCGCGCACCTGCCAGAGTCCCTGATCGGGTTCCCGCCAGTGCCGGAGCAGACAGCCCATGAGCGCCTCGACCAGGTCCCAGACGTGCGCCGGCATGGGGATACCCGCCCGCAGGGACAGGCAGAGCGTGTCCAGCACATCGCCGTACACGTCCAGCTGGAACTGGCCGACAGCGGAGTTCCCGAACCGCACTGGTTGTGAGCCCTCGTAACCGGCCAGCCAGGGCGCCTCGGTCTCCGGCAGCAGGCGCTGGCCGCCGACGCCGTACACGGCCTGCAACTGGGCGGGGTCACCGGCGATGGCACGCACCAGCCAGTCCAGCCAGGCCGTGGCCTCGTCCCGGTACCCGCTGCGCAGCAGGCAGGACAGGGTGAGGGTGGAGTCGCGCAGCCAGCAGTAGCGGTGGTCCCAGTTCCGGTCACCGCCGATGCGGCCGGGCAGTGAGGTGGTGGGGGCAGCGACGACGCCGCCCGTCGGTGCGTAGGTGAGGGCCTTGAGTGTGATCAGGGAGCGCACCACGGCGCCCCGCCATGGTCCCTGGTAGCGGCACTGCCCGGCCCAGCGGCGCCAGAAGTCGACGGTCTCCTTCAGCGCCGTCTCGGCGGGGACGGACAGCGGCGGCGGCGGGCCGGGCAGGTGTGACGGCGACCAGGCCAGCCTCAGTGCCAGCCGCCGCCCGGCAGGGACGGTGAACTCCCACACCGTGGCGTCCGTGTCGCCGAGCGTGCTCACCGGTCCGTCGGCGTCGAGCCAGACGGCGTCCGGCCCGGCGACCGCGACGGTGCCGTTCCCGGCGTCCCGCACCCATGGCACGACCCGGCCCTGATGGAAGCGCAGCCGCAGTTCGCTGCGCATCCGCACGGCTCCGGACAGCCCCTCGATCACGCGGACCAGACAGGGCAGTTGGGCTCGCGGTGGCATGAAGTCGGTGACGCGCACGGTTCCGTCCGGGGTTTCCCACCGGGAGTCCAGGACGAGGGTGTCCGGCCGGTAGGCGCGGTCCGCGCAGCGGCCGGGATCGGTTCCGGCGGACGTCGCGAGGCGCGCCGGGGCGACGCGCCAGCAGCCGTTGTCGCCGTCGCCCAGCAGCGAAGCCAGGCAGGCCGGTGAGTCGAAGCGGGGCAGACACAACCAGTCGACGGAGCCGTTACGGCCGACCATGGTCGCCGTCTGCAGATCGCTGAGTAGGGCAAAGTCCTCGATCGGTACGCTCATGATCACCGTCCTCCGTCACCGCGCGACGGCTCTCTCGTGTTTACAACGTATACGTACAGCGTCTCCCCGATGAACAGTGCCAGTCAACTCTTATCGCCCTCCGCTTGACGCACCCGGCCAAATCGGCACAAGATGCTCGTATACGTCGTAAACATACGGCGTCTGGATCCCGGATCGCGACGGAGGTAACTCCCGTGCACATATGCCAGGAGATCCCACCGTGTCTCAGGCGTCCCCCGGTCGAGCTGGAGATCGTCATTCCTGCCGTCAACGAGGAACGCCGCCTGCCCCGCACCATCGAGTCGACGGTGGACTACCTCCGGGACCAGACCTGGTCGTCCTCCGTCGTCGTGGTCGACAACGACAGCGTTGACTGCACGATCGACATACCGGAGCGCTTCGACAGCCCCGCGACCCCTGTCCAGGTGATCGGCTGCAGCGAACACGGCAAGGGGGCCGCCGTCCGGCGGGGCATCGTCACCTCTACGGCCCGCTTCGTCGGGTTCCTCGACGCCGACAACGCGACGCCGATCGAGACACTCGACAAGGTGCTGCCCCTGCTGCGGGACGGCTACGCGGCCGTGATCGCCTCCCGGCACGTCGACGGCTCCTGCTTCGAGGCCGAGGAGTCGACGATGCGCCAGTGCGGCGGCTGGCTGTTCCGCCGCCTGACCCGTCTCTCGCTGCCGGACATCGCCGACACCCAGTGCGGTTTCAAGTTCTTCGACGGGCGGCTCGCCCGGGACGTGGCGCCGACCTGCCGCGTGGACGGGTTCGCCTTCGACGTGGAGCTGCTCGCCCGGATGGTGCGGGTCGGCGGCACGGTCGTGGAGGTACCGGTCGCCTGGTCGGACATGCCCGGATCGACGTTCTCAGCCCGACGCGACGGCATTCGCTCCATGGCGGACGTGCTGCGCATCTCTCTCACGCGGTGACCCTTCATGAATGCACTCGAGCACCTTGCCCGCACCAATGTCCTGTTCCTCAACTGGCGAGACCCCGCCCATCCGCAGGCCGGTGGGGCGGAGGCCTACTGCTTCGAGATCGCGCGGCGGCTGGCCGGTTCTGACGCGCGCGTGACTCTCTTCGCGGCGCGTTTCCCCGGCGCTCCGGCCGGCGAGTGGGCCGACGGCGTGCGCGTGCTGCGCCGCGGGGGCACCTTCGGCGTCTATCTCACCGCGGCCCTTCATCTGCTGAGGAACCGGCACACCTACGACGCCGTGGTCGACTTCCAGAACGGCATACCGTTCTTCTCCCCGTTGTTCACACCGCGCTGGACCGCGGGTGTCTGCGTCATCCACCACATCCACCAAAAGCAGTTCGACCTCTTCTTCCGGTGGCCCATGAACACCATCGGGCGGTTGCTGGAAAAGCAGATCAGCCGCCTGGTCTACCGCCGGAACGCCATCGTCGTCGTCTCGCCCTCGACACGCGAGGGCGTGCGCACCGAGCTCCATTTCCGCAAGAACCCCGTCTACCTCGTGCCCAACGGCAGCCCGCGCCCGTATCCGGGGTCGGTCCTCCGCGCCGCGACGCCGACCGTCGCCCTCGTCACACGGATGACACCGCAAAAGCGCGTGGACCTCCTGCTCGGGGCGCTCCCCGCCCTCCGGGAACGGTGGCCGGACCTGCGCGTGGACCTGGCCGGGGAAGGCAGCGAACTGCCGAACCTGCGCGCACTGTGCTCCGCGCTCGGTCTCGACTCGACCGTCACGTTCCACGGTCATGTCAGCGAGGAACGCAAACACGCACTGCTCGGCGGCGCGTGGCTCACCGTGGTGCCGTCGGTCGCCGAGGGCTGGGGCCTGACCGTCATCGAGGCCAACTCCATGGGCACACCCGCACTCGCCTTCGACGTCCCCGGCTTGCGAGATGCCATCCGCGACGGCCACAACGGCTGGCTGGTCCCCGACGGCGTGCCGCTCTCCGACGCGCTCGCCACGGCCCTCACCGAGCTGGCCGACGCCGGTGCCCGCGACCGGGCGGCCCGGCGCTGCCGCGCCTGGAGCGCGCGGTTCTCCTGGGACGACAGCGCCGAGCGGCTCGCCCAGGTGGTCCTCGAGGAGTCCCGGCGCGTGCACCTGCACCGCAGGTCACGCCGCCGGGCCAGCGACCTGACGGTCCTCACCCGGTTCCGGGCTCCGAACAGCGACCAGGTCGAGCGCGCCGTGAAGACCCTCCTACGGGAGACCGACCGGTGGAGCCGTCGGGGCGACACCTTCCAGTTGCTGCTGCACGGCTGCGACGAGGTGCGCGCGTTCCATGCCCTGCGACGGCTCGGCGTGCCCGAGGCCGCGTTCCGCCTGGCGCACCGGCGCGAGGAACTCGTGAACCCGGAGGAGGGCAAGCCCGATCCGGACGACACGGATGCGCCGACCACCGCCGGGCCCGGCGCCCGGGAACGGCGGGAACCCGCATGAGCGGCCCCCACACGACCACGATGCACCGGCCGGCGAACCGCCCGGACGTTATCAAGGCGGTGCACGGCGCCCGCTGGTTCACCGCGGCGGCCGTCGCCGTGGGCGCCGTGAACTACGGGTACGCCCTGCTCCTGACCAGGCTGCTGGACGTCGGCTCCTACGCGCGGTTCGTCGCCGGTCAGTGGCTGCTGCTGAGCGCGGCCACCGTGGCGACGGTGACGGTGCCGTGGGTGCTGGCGCAGGCGCTGGCCCGGGCCCGGTCGAACGCGGAGCGGGGCGACGCGGGCCGCTTCGCCGTCATCACGAGCACCTGCGGCGGACTCGTCATGGGCAGCGTCGTCGCCGCCGTGTCCACCCGGTTCGCCGGATCCGCCACCACGCTGGCGCTGGCGCTGAGCACGCTCCTGATCTACGTGACGACGGTGACCGCGGGCTGGCTCCAGGGCGAGGAGCGGATGCGGACGCTGTCGCTGCTGCACGTGGCCGAGGTGCTGGTGAAGATGGCGGCCGGCGTGTTCCTGGTCGTGGCCCTCGGACTGAGTGACAGCGGCGCGCTGGCGGCCTTCGGGATCGGCGCGCTGCCGCTCCTGCTGTGGTGGCCGTCCCTGCCGCACGGCAGCGGGCGGCCCTGGCGCAGTGCGTCGGCCAACCGGGACCTGTGGCGGCGGGCGTTCGGCATCGCCCGGCTCCAGGGACTGGTCGCGCTCATGGCTGCGGTCGACGTGGTGCTGGTGACGATGCTGCCCACCGACCCGTCGGAGGCGGCGAGTTATCAGGCGAGCGTCACGCTCTCCCGGGTTCCCCTGTTCGTGGCCGGCGCGGTGTCCATGGCGTTCTTCCCCGCCCTGTCCCGACGGCGGGCCGGCAGCCAGCTCAGCGCCAGCGCCGTACGGATGTACGTCCTCGCGTCCCTGCCGCTCACGGCGTCGCTCGCCACCGTGCCGGGCGCCCTCCTGGGCACCGTCTTCCCGGCCGAATACAGCATGATGAGCGCCCTCATGGCCTTCACCGCGCTCACGGGTTTCGCCGTCGGAGCGATCAACCTGGCGGTCACCTTCTCCCAGGCCGTGGACGACTACGCCTGCGCACGCTGGCAGATCGTCGGCCTGGCGGGTTACACGCTCGCGCTTGTGGCGGGCTGGCACCTCGACGGTGTCCGGGGCATCGCCGTCGGCGGGGCGCTCGGCGCCGCCGCCGCGCTCGCCCTGCTGCTGGGCCGGCTCGTCCACCGCCAGGGGACGGCCTTCCTCAGGCGCACGCCCCTGCTGGAGCCGCTGCTGCTCACGGCGGTGCTGGTGGTGCTGCGCCCGTTCCCGCTGGTGTGGCTGATCGCCGCGACAGCCGTCGGCGTACGGGCCGTGGAGCGGTTCCTGCGCCGGCCGGGGGCGCCGGACCCCGCGGAGGACCAGACCGAGGTCACCGCCGGGCACTCGTCGGCGGATCCGTCCGCCGGCCTCTCAGAGAGCACCACCGACCGACCGGGGACAGCCATGGCGTACACGAAAGCCGACCATCCGAAAGCCATCGCCCCCCATGCGGAAGAGCAACCCGGCAGCCTGCTCGTCGACGCCGTATGGCGCGGCAACGCCCGGCCGGCCGAGGACGCCGCACTGCGCCACGCGCTGTCACTCGCCCGCGACAACCAGGTGGAGGGCCGCCTCGCCCGCGCGTACCCGCGGCAGCTGGCGGACGTCGTGGCCGAGGTGGACACCGCCAACGAGTCGTTCCGGGAGAACCTGGTGGAGGTGACCGGCCGCCTGCGCGCCGCCGGCATCCCCACCGTGCTCATCAAGGCGGACCTGGCCGGCGACTACGTCTACGGCAACTTCGACCTCGTGGTGCCCGACGGGCGCTGGGAGGCGGCGTGCGACGCCCTGGAGGGCTGGTACGTCGAGCGTTCGACGTACTGGCTGGAGCGTTCGACGAAGGTGCTGCTGGAACCGCGCAGCGGCCCGGCGGCCCATCTGCACACCGCCGTGTCGTGGTTCGGCGTGCCGGTGCTGTCCACCCGTCGGCTCTTCGAGCGGGCCGAGCCCGACGGGGGAGCCTGGCTGGTGCCCCGCCCGTCGGACGAGCTGCGGATCTGGCTGGCGCACGGCCTGTTCCAGAACCTGTCCCTCGACCTGTCGGAACTGTTCGCGTTGCGGGGCCTGCTCGCCCCGGACGTGGTGGCCGAGGCGCGCCGGGAGGCGGCGCGCGAGGGATGGCTCGCCGGGGGCGACCGCGCCCTCGCCGTGGCGGTCGGGGCGATGCGCCGGCTGGACGAGGGCACGCCGGTCAGACTGCCGGTGCCGCTCCCGGTGGGCGCGTCACTGCGGGTGGGCGCGGAGCACGCGCTGCATCTCCTGCGCCATGGACGTACCCGTGTTGCGGTACGAGAGGCCGCCCTGCGGGTGCCGCTCGTGGTCGCCAAGAGGCGAAGGATGCTCCTGTCATGAGAAATCGCCCCCTGCTGGTCTGTGTGTCCGGGCCGGACGGCGCCGGGAAGTCGTCGCTGGTCGGGCGGATGGCGACGAATCTGCGCGGTCACGGGTACGCGGTGGCGACCCAGTACTGCTACGGCTGTGTCGTCTGCCGGCGCCTGCCCCAGAGCATCCGGTCCCGGTTCACCGCGTCCCCCGGGAAGCCCAGGTCGATCGCTTCGGGCATCGGTACGTGGGCCGGCCGGCTGCACGGCTGGGTGGACGTGGCCGAACTCACCGCGGCTCTCGCGGAAGCCAGGGTTCGAGCGCGCCTGACCTCTCGGGGCGGACCGGCCGCCGTGGTGACCGACCGCGGCCCGCTCGACGGGCTCGTCAAATTCGACCCGGCGCCGGGCTCGCGCCTGGCGGCCGCCTTCGCACGACTGGCGAGGACATACGAGATCACCCTGCTCCTGGACGCGGAAGCCGAGGTACTCGCTGAGCGCGACGGCGAGTACGCGATCGAACCGCTGGCGAAGTTCCGGGACCGCTACCGGCAGTGGGCCACCCGGTTGCCGTCCGTCCGCCGGGTGGACGCCGACGCGCCGCCCGCCACCGTCGCCGCCGAGGCGATGGGATGCGTGCCGACGCGGTGGCAGGCTCCGGCCGGACCGCCCCCAGTGCGGGCCGACGGCGGGAAGCACGTGGTGATCTCGACCTTCGACGACCTGCACAATCCGGACTACCACGGCGGCGGCGCGCTCCTCGTGGACAAGGTCGCCCGCCGCCTCGCCGAGGACCACCGGGTCACCGTCGTCACGGTGGCCGCGCGTGGCGGCGTCGAGACCCGCGACGGCGTTCGGTACCACCGGCTGCCGCTCGGCTGGGCCGGACCGCGCCTCGGGCAACTCCTCTACCACGCGGTGCTGCCGCTCACGGCCCGCAGGCTGCCGCACGATTTGTGGCTGGAGAGCTTCACACCGCCCTTCTCCACGGGTTTCCTGCCTTCGTTCTCCCGCGGCCGGGTGGTGGGAGTGGCCCAATCGCTCAGCGGAGCGGCGATGTCACGCCGCTACCACCTGCCGTTCGCCCAGGTCGAGCGCTACGGACTGCGGTTCTACGAGGACGTCGTCGTCCTGAACGAGGCCGACGCCGCGACCGTGCGGCGTCACGCCCCCCAGGCCGTCACGCACGTCATCCACAACGGCGTCGACCAGCCGCCCCTCGACCCCCGGCGGATCGGGGAGGGCGACTACATCGCCTTCCTGGGCCGGGTGGACGTCTGGGAGAAGGGGCTGGACCTCCTGCTGGCCGCCCACGCCGGCGCGCCGTCGATGCCGCTGCTGCTGGCCGGTGCGGGCGCCCGTGGCGAGGAGGCCTCGCTCGCCGCGCTGATCGCCGCGACCGGTGCCGACGCCCGCTGGGTGGGCGAGGTGACGGGAGCCGAGAAGCAGAAGTTCCTGGAAAACTGCGCCTTCCTGGTGCTGCCCTCCCGCAGCGAGTCCTTCGGCCTGGTGGCGCTGGAGGCCATGGCGTACGGCAAGCCGGTACTGCACTTCGACCTTCCCACGCTGCGCTGGATGGACGGTGGCGGGAACGTCGCCGTCCCCGCCTTCGACGTGCCGGCCCTGGGGCAGCGGTTGCGGTCCCTCGCGGCGGACGAGGAGTCCCGTCGGCGGCTGGGGCACCTGGCGCACCAGGCCGCGCGGTGGTTCTCGTGGGAGCGGACGACGGGCCAGTACCTGGGCCTCGTCCAGGAGCTGCTGGACCGGCCCGTATTCGCCGGGAGTGCCCCGGCGAGTGCGGTGCCGGCAGCGGAGCGGAAGGAGGCCGGGTCATGGCAGCCGATCCGCTGACCGCCGCGATCGACGCGGGCACCCCGTTCGTCGTGCTCTCCCCGCATCTCGACGACGCGGTCCTGTCCTGCGGAGCGCTGATGGCGCACGCCGTCGGCCGTACGGCCGTGCGGGTGGCGACGTTCTTCACGGAGGCCGGCATCCCGCCGTACACGCTCTCCGGACGGCGTTACCTCCGGCTGACGGGTCAGACCGACGCCGAGCGCCTGTACCGGGACCGGCGTGCCGAGGACGAGGACGTGCTGGGGCGGCTCGGTGTCGACTGGGTCCATCTCGGGCTGACCGACGGCCTGTTCCGCCGCAAGCCCACAGCGTCCGACCGGCACCGCGACTGGATGCGCCGTGTGCTGCCCGAGCCGTCGCACGTCTATCCGACGTACCGGCTGCATCTGGCCACGGGCCGGATCTCCCGGTACGACGCCGACACCCTGACCTGTGCGCGGGCCGTGCTGGAGAGGCTGGCGTCGGCACCGCAGACGATCCTGCTGGCGCCCTCGGGTGTGGGCCGGCACGTGGACCACGTACTGGTGCGGACCGCGGCCGAGCTCAGCGGTCACCGGGTGGCCTACTACAGCGATTTCCCCTACAACCAGCAGCATCGCCTCGACCCTGGCTTCGTCATACGGAACGAACTCGCCGGGGTGGAGTGGTCACGAGGGCTCGCCGCCAAGGCGGCACTGGTGCGCGGCTACCGCTCGCAGGCGGCCGCGCTCTTCCCCGACACCCGCATACCCGAGGTGCCGGAGGTCTATCTGCTCGCCGGTGGCGCACCGGCGGACGGCGAGGAAACGGGAGGTGCGTCATGGCTGTGGTGAGCAGGGCCCTGCCGGTGTCGGTGGCATGGCTGCGAAGCCGGGCGATCCCCCTGTGGGTGGTGGCGGGCCTCGCGGCGGCGCTCACCGGCGTCGTCCGACTGGTCGGGTTCGGCCAGACACCGGACGTGTTCGGCGACGAGGTCTACTACTGGCGCATCGGTCACTCGGTGGAGTCCGGAGGATTCCCCCGGTACAAGGGTGGGTTGTTCTTCCTTCACCCGCCCGGCTACTTCTACATGGAGGGCGGCTGGGAGCGGCTGTTCGGCGCCCATGGGGACGTCATCGCCGGGGTGCAACAGATGCGGCTGCTCAACGCCGTGCTCGCCATGATCACCGTGGCGGTGCTGGTGTTCCTGATCACCCGCGTCACCCGGTCCGTCCCCGCCGCCGTGGCGGTTGGCCTGCTCTTCGCGTTCGACCCGTTCGTCCTGCGGCTCAACGACCGCGTCCTCATCGAGACCTCGATGATGCTCTGGGTACTGCTCGGCTATCTCGTGCTGTTGCCGTTGACGCAGGGGGACCGACCGCCCAGAGCGCGCGGCCGGGCGGTCGCCGGGGGCCTCCTGTTCGGCCTGGCCATCCTGACGAAGGACGTGGCGGCCCTCATCACGGTGCTGCCGCTGCTCGCCGCCGTGCTGTTCACCTGGCGGTCGCGGCGGTCCCTGCCCCTGCTTGCCGCCGTGTCCGCCACCGTTCCGTACGCGATCTACGTCGGTGTCGTGGCGGCGGCGGGCCACTTCGACGAGCTGTGGGCGGTGAAGACCCACGGCATCAGACGGTTGCTGGGCCAGGTCCAGGAGACCGGCTTCAACGCGGCGGGTGCGCCGTCCCTCTCCCAGCGCGTCGCCGAGGAGGTGAGCAATTTCGGCGGCACCTACGCACTGCTGGCCCTGGGCCCGCCGGCCGTGCTCCTGGTCCTTCGTCGCGGCAACCGTGGGCAGCGTCTGCTCGGCGTCTGGTACCTGTCGGCGGGCATCGCTCTCGGCTACGCCGTTGTCAAGGGGACGCTGGAGGAGCAGGCCCTGTACATGCTGATCCTTCCCACGATCGTGGTCATGGCGATAGCGGGCGTGCGGCTGTGGGAGGGGCGGGCCGAGCGCCGGCCGCTGCGTTCCGGTGTCGCGCGTACCACCGCGGTCCTTGTGGTCGCGGGCGCCCTGGCCGCGTCCGGATTCACCTACGCGCAGACCAGGTCCCGGCCCGACGACGGCTACGCGCAGCTGCGCCAGTACATGCTGGACCATGTGCCCCCGGGCAGCCGGGTGATCTCGACGAGCGGCTCCACTGACCTGGTCCTGGAGGACCGCTACCGCGTCGGCCGCTGGCATACGCCGCAGGAGCGGGCGGGGGCGCGGGCGTCCTACGTCGTCACCACGTGGCGGCTGGTCGCTCATGGGTACTCCCCGTTCACTCAGCGCCAGGTCCGGGACCTCACCCGGCAGGGTGACCTGCTCTTCTCCTTCCGCGGCCGGACGTACGGAACGGTGGCGGTGTACCGGCTGCCGGTGCCCCCGACAGCGCACACGGCCGGGGCGGGCGGGGCCGGTGGCTAGGCGCTCGGCGCGGTGCCGGGTGCTGCTCTTCACCAGCGGTCCGTGGGAGGGCGGGGCGGGAGCCGACACCCAGCTGGCGGCGTCGATCGCCGACTGCATGCCGGACCGGGACTTCCTGCGGTTCAGCCGGTGGCCACAGCGGGGGACGCCCGGGACGGCGCCCGGACGACGGGTGCCCATCGTGTCCCGGGACGGTGTGCCGCGCGTTCCGGAGCGGCTGCAAGCCGCCCTCGCCGGGGGTTTCCTGGCGCGCCGCACGGACCTGGTGCACGCGATCCTGACGATCGGCGGAACGTACCCGCTGTTCTCCCGGCTGCGGAGGGGCCTGCTCGGCGGCGGCCCGGTCATCCACACGGTGCCCGGGGTGATGGACACCGGGCTGCTGGAGCGGGCGCGGCCGCTGGGAGTCACCGTTGCCCTCTCGGAGGCGACGGCCGGGCAACTGCGCGCGGCGGGCTTCGGCGACGTACGGGTCATCCCGCCGACGATTCCGCTGGACCGGTGGTCGTGGCGCCCGCGCAACCCAGGGGGTCGCGTGGTGCTGTTCGCCGGCCACCACGATCAAGAGGGCGGCGCGCGTGAGGCGATCGCCGCCGCGGCGCAGGCACACCGCTCGGGGGCCCGATTCCGTCTGGTGCTGGCGATGCGACGCCGGCCGGGGCAGGACGAGCAGACGCTCAAGAGGGAGCTGCGGGTGCTGGCGGCCCGGGAGGGGCTGCCCGAGGTGGACGTCCTCGGCCATGTACCCGACATGCCGGGGCTGCTGGCGGCGTCGGACGTCCTGCTCTTCCCCCCACGCGCGCTCGGCGGGAAGGCGGACGTCCCCTTCATCGTGCTGGAGGCGCTCGCCACCGGACGACCGGTGATCCTCAGCGACCTTCCGCAGTTCGGCGAGCTGGGTTTCGCGGGGCCCCGGGCCCCGGTCGGAGACGGGGTGCGCACGGGTGAGCTGCTGACGCGGCTGCTGGAACAACCACGACTCTGGGAGATGCTCGCACGGCGTGGTCGTGCCACGGTGGAGGAGCGGTTCGGACCCGACCGCTTCCGCACTGAGTACGAGCGTCTGTACCAGGAGTCCCTGGCATGAAACCGGTATGGCGGCAGACCCGAGGCACGGTGAGCCGTGCCGCGCCCTGCCGCCGGCGCGTCGGTGTCGTCACGGCCGCTCTCCTCGTCGCCGCCTGCTCCCCGGCCCTGGAGCGCGACGACGGCCGGTCCTACGTCTTCGGCACTCTGCAGACCATGCCCGAGAAGGCCCCTCTGGAGCGGAGCAAGGGCATCGAGGTCGCCCATCTGCAAATCTTCTGGGATCAGTACGAGCCCCGGGAAGGCCACTTCTCCTCCGAGTACCGGGACAGCGTCAGGCGCTCGCTGGAACGGCTCCAGCGGGCGGGGCTCCTCGTCGAGGTGAGCCTGGGACTGCATCACGCGCCGCGTTGGCTCTTCGAGGAGTATCCGGAGGCCGCCTATGTGGACCAGGACGGCAACCGCCTCACCGAGGCGCCCAACATGGTCTTCAGCCAGACCGTGCGCGAGCAGGCACAGCGCTACGTGGACCAGGTGGCCCGGGACATCGGACTGGGGAACTTCTGGGCCATCCGCGTCGGCGTCAGCGACACCGGCGAGTTCGGCTACCCCTCGGACTCGCATGCCCACGCCTACTGGGCCTTCGACGCCAACGCCCAGAGCGCTTCCCATGCGGACCGGCCGCCCGGCACTCCCGCGAACCCGGCACCCGGCTGGCGGCCGGGACAACGCGACTACCGCGGACGGGTGTTCACCGAGGCTCAGGTCCGCGCGTGGTACGACTGGTACCTGAGGGCCCTGACCGGTGCGGTGAACTGGCAGATCGAGTACTACAAATCACTGCGCTACGACGGGTTCCTGAAGGTCCTGGTGGCAGGCAGCGGCTACTACCCGCTCGATTACCGGCGTGCCGTCCAGCGGCACCTGGACGCGTCGGTCGGCAACCGGCTGATCGCCCTCGGGGTCGGTTACTTCCGGACTCTGGGCCAGATCCGCGAACGCCACAACGTACAGATCGTGGCGACCTCACTCGTGGACGGCTCAGGAGAGCCCCGGAACAACGGCTGCTCCCCCGACGACCGCCGAGTGAACGTCCTGGCCCCGCCCGACCGCCTGCACGACCAGTGGTCGTCGGTGCGCTGGGTCACCCGTGTCGCGCGGCACTACGGCTTCGCCCTGCTCAACGGAGAGAGCGCCGGGAACCAGGTGAGCCCCTACTATCCCGGCGTCATGTCCGCCGCGGCCCGCCAGATGGAGACCTGCGGGCTGCGGGGGTTGATGTGGGCGTTCGACAACAACCTCTACGACGGCACTCCGGGTTCGTCACTCGAGGACTACTCCGCTGTGATCTCCCGCTACGACTGAGGTGATCCCGATGGACGTCACGGTTCTGCGCCCCGACGAACTGACCGCCGCCGACCTCGGCGCGTGGGGCGCCATGCAACGCGCGACCCTGGCGTTGGCCAATCCCTTCCTCGCATCCGAGTTCGCCCGGGCTGTGGGCCACCGGCGTGCCACCGCCCGGGTGGCGCGGCTGTCCGAAGGAGGCCGCATCGCCGGGTTCTTCCCCTTCGAACGGCACGCCCTGGGATCCGGCAAGCCGATCGGCTCCGGCTTCTGCGACTGCCAGGGCCTGATCCACCGGCCGGGCCTCGACTGGGACCCGGCGGAGCTGCTCAGGGCGTGCGGTCTCGCCCTCTGGGAGTACGACCATCTGACCGCCGGGCAGACGCCCTTCGAGACCGCGGGTACACCTCGTGCCCGGGCCTCGTCCCCTGTCATGGAACTGGACGGCGGCCATCACGCCTACCTCGAAAGGCTGCGGCACAAGGTAGTGCGCACCGCGCGAAGCCAGGAGCGCAGGCTGACCCGTGACGTGGGCCCGCTCCGGCTGGACTTTCACACGCCCGACCCCGTGCTGCTGGACACCCTGATCCGCTGGAAGTCCGACCAGCAGCAGTCCAAGGGACGCCGGGACATTCTTTCCCGGACATGGTTCCTTGCGATTCTCCGGGAACTGTTCGATCTGCCGTCCGAGTCCTGCTCGGGCACGCTGTCCGTGCTCCGCGCGGGTGAGGCACCCGTCGCCATGCTCTACGGGCTGCGCTCGCAAGAGGTGTACGCCACCTGGTTCCCGGCCTATGACACCCGGTTCGCCAAGTACTCACCCGGCATTCTGCTGCACCTCAAGCTCGCCGAGGCCGCCGCGGAGCGCGGGATCGTCCACATCGACATGGGCAAGGGCACCTCCCGCTACAAGGACGCGCTGAAGACGGCGGACCTGAGCGTCACCGAGGGATACGTCGGCCGGCACACCCCCGCCGCGATGCTGTGCCGGCTGCGCATGGCGTCGGACCGCACCGCCCACGCGGCGATCAGCGCCAATCCGCGGATCCACCGCGCCGCGGTCAGGGCCGTCGGCGCGGTCGACAGGCTCCGTTGACTCCCCCCTGCTCCGACGCGACGCGGCCTCGGGCAGGGGCGATCCCTCCGCCTAGGATGTATGTGACCCATCGCGCCGGCGGATGCCGGTCGCCCCGGGACTCCGCGTCCCGAGACGAGGAGGCTGTCATGGCCGAGGAACGGGCCCGAGTCCGGCGCAAGGCCGGGACGCCGGAACCGGCCCGGCGCGCCAGCGACCGTGGCCGCTACGGCCGGCTGAGCCGGGAGCAGGTGCTGGCCAGTGCACTGGAGCTGGTGGATCGCGAGAGCCTCTCGGCGCTCAGCATGCGGCGTCTGGGGGGCGAGCTGGGGGTCGAGGCCATGGCGCTGTACCGCTACGCGGCGAGCAAGGACGCCCTCCTCGACGGGCTGGTCGAGGCCCTTTATCTGGAGCTGGAGGAGCGGCTGGCCGCCGACGCCGGGGAGGATGCCCACTGGCGGGCCGGGCTGCACCGCATCGCCCGCGCGACCTACGACGTGTGCCTCGCCCACCCCCGGGCGGTGCCTCTGCTGGCCACGCGTCTGCTGGCGGTCCCCCTGGCCCGGCGGCCCGCCGCGGTGCTGCGGGATCACGAGCGGGTGCTCGCGCTGCTGCGGCAGGCCGGGTTCGACGAGGCCACCGTCTCCGCTGTGTTCCGGGTCTTCACCGCCTGGCTGCTCGGCTATGTGTCCGTGGAGCTGCGCCCCATGGTCGACAACCCGGACGAGACCGATCCGGCCTTCCGGCTGGGGCTGCACCGGCTGTCCGCCAAGGAGTTGCCGACGCTGCGGGAGACCGCGGAGGCGCTCGCCGAGCGGGGCGGGCCCGAGGGGCTCGCTGCCGGGCTCGACGCCCTGCTCGACAGCTTCACGGGCGGTTCCGGGAGCGGCTCGCCTTCCGCAGCATCCCGCTGAACGGCGTGTCCGGGCGCTCCAGGCGCTCGCCGTCCAGCGTGATGTCGACGGCCTCGTTGAAGAAGGCGACGCGTCCCTGGATCGGCGCCACGGCCGGGAGTGGCTCGGGGTAGCTCCAGGCGATGTTGGGCGGCACATCGCCCTCGCCGCGCCAGGTCCAGTACGCGGCGGTGCCCTTGTAGGGGCAACCGGTGCTGTGGTCGGTGGCGTCGAACAGGTCCAGGCGGACGTCCTCGCGGGGAAAGTAGTAGCGGGTCGGCAGGGAGGTCTCGAAGAGCAGGACGGGGGCGTGGGTGTCCGCGACGACCCGGCCCTCGATCTCGACCCGGACATGGCGGCTGCTCGGCAGCGCGTCGACGCGTTTGTGCGGGTCACGGGGGTGGATGAAGATCTCTTCCTCCTCCTCGTACCAGTGGTCGAGGCCCGTGTCGGTGCGCAGGAACCACTCGAAGGCGATGTGGCCGGCCAGGTCGTCGGCGGGGAACGTCCAGGCCGCGTTCGCGCGCACCTCGCCGTCGGCGTCGAGGTCGTAGAAGATCCGGGAGCCGGTGTGCTTGCCGGTGGGCGGGTTCTGCGCCGGGCGGAGGAGGTCGGTGCGGACGTCGTCGTGCGGGAAGGCGTACTGCGGCACTGGCAGGTGGGGTTCCCAGACGAGGACCGGGTGCCGGCTGTCGACGACGGTGATGTCGCCCTTGCGGCCGCGCACCCAGCGCTCGCTGGGCTCCCACATGAGGCCTTCGGGGGTGGTCCTGATCGACCGGGCGGCGGGGTGGGCCGGGTGGGTGGTCATGGCCGGTGCTCCTTCCGGAGGTCCGGATGTCCGGTTCCCTCCACGGTCCCACGAGCTCAGTGCGCCGCGTCCAGCCTGGCCCGCTGCTCGGCGGTCAGTTCCAGGTCCATCGCGGCGAGGTTCTCTTCCAGCTGGGCCACCGAGGAGACGCCGGCCAGCGGGACGATCGGCAGGTCGCCGCCGATCTGCCAGGCCAGCACGACCTGGTTGACGGTCGCGCCGGTCTCCCGGGCCACCTCCCGCAGCGCCGCCAGCCTGGCCGGGGTGCCGGGGTGGTCGAAGTCCGCGGGCAGCCGGTCGGGGTGGGTGTAGGCGCCCTTCAGCAGGGGCGAGTAGGCGACCAGCGTCAGTCCGGGCTCGGCCCGCAGGTAGCTCAGCAGGTCGGGGCCGGCGTGGCCGAGGCTGCCGTCCGGGAAGAGTTCCTCGGGTACGTCGGTGCGGGGGCGCAGGTGGCTGTGCGCGTACTGGAGCACTTCGTAGCCGGGCAGTCCGGCCGCGGCGGCGAGGGCACGGGCCCGCTCGACCCGCCAGGTCGCGTGGTTGCTGACGCCGAGCAGTCCTACGGTGCCCTCGGCGACCAGCTCGGCGAAGCCCTCGACGGTCTCCTGGAGGGGGACCTTGTGGTCCTCGATGTGGGCGTACAGCAGGTCCAGCTTCGCCGTGCCGAGCCGCTCGCGGCTGCGTTCGGCGGACTCGCGGATCACCTTCGCCGACAGGCCTTCGGCGTTGTCGACGTAGCTGGTGCCGGGCGCCAGGGGGCGGGCGCCGAGCTTGGTCGCGATGACGATCTCGTCGCCGACGCCGCGGCTGCGCCGCCAGCGGCCGAGGAGTTCCTCGCTCTGGCCGCCCTGGCCGCCGTCGGCCCAGAAGGCGTAGTTGTCGGACGTGTCGATGAAGTTCCCGCCGGCTTCGACGTACCGGTCGAGGACGGCGAAGGACGTCTTCTCGTCCGTCACCGAACCGAACAGCATCGCGCCGAGTGCGAGCACGCTCACCTCGCGGCGGGTGCGCGGGTCCGTGCCGATCGTGCGGTAGCGCATGGCTGTTGCTCCCTCCGTCGCCGCCCCGGATCTCGGGGCAACGAAGGAGAGTCTTCAGCTTGGAGCGCACTTGAGGTCAAGGGCGTGCGGCGAAAGAGGCCGCACGACGCGTGCGTCGTCAGGCCGCCCTCACCGGATGCGTCAGGTTGGCTCCGGTCCCCGGGTGGAACACGTGGGCCTTGGCCATGTCGACCTGCAGCTCCACCGGTTCACCCTCGCGGGCACGCGTGGCCGCGTCCAGGCGGGCGACGATGTGACTGGCGTCGGCGCCGGTGTCACGCATGCCCGAGTCCGTGGCCAGCTCCTCCAACTCGGCGCTCGTCGCGGGACCGCCCTCCGCGGTGAAGTAGACGTACACATCGGACCCCAGCGACTCCAGGACCTCCACGGTGGTGGTGAAGACCGGGCCCGTTCGGTCACGGTCGTGCGCCAGGGCCACGTCCTCGAATGCCTCCGGCCGCAGCCCGAGGATGACCTCGCGGGGGGCGTTCTGCCGTTCCAGTGCCTGTCTCGTACGGTCGTCGAGGGGAAGGTCACCCACGGGCGAGCGCAGGACACCGCCCTCCAGGGTGGCGTTCAGGAAGTTCATCGCCGGGGAGCCGATGAAACCCGCGACAAAGATGTTGCGGGGGAGGTCGTACAGCTCCGCGGGTGTGCCGATCTGCTGGACCAGGCCCTGCCTCATGACCACGACCCGGTCGCCGAGCGTCATCGCCTCGGTCTGGTCGTGGGTGACGTACACGGTGGTCGTGCCGAGGCGGCGCTGCAGCCGGGAGATCTGGGTGCGCATCTGTACCCGTAGTTTGGCGTCCAGGTTGGACAGCGGCTCGTCCATCAAGAAGGCCTTGGGATCACGGACGATCGCCCGGCCCATGGCCACCCGCTGGCGCTGGCCGCCCGAGAGGTTGGCGGGCTTGCGGTCCAGGTGCTCGGTCAGGTCGAGGATCCGGGCGGCTTCGGCCACCTTGGCGTCGATGGTGGCCTTGTCCACCTTGGCCAGACGCAGCGGGAAGCCCATGTTCTCCCCGACGCTCATGTGCGGGTACAGGGCATAGCTCTGGAACACCATGGCGACGTCGCGTTCCTTCGGAGCCAGGTCGTTGACGACTCGGTCTCCGATACGCAGGGTGCCCTCGGTGATGTCCTCCAGCCCGGCGATCATGTTCAGGGTGGTGGACTTGCCGCATCCCGACGGACCGACCAGGATCACGAACTCGCCGTCGGCGATCTCGAGGTCCACGTCCTTCACGGCGAGGGCCCCGTCGGGAAAGCGCTTGGTGACTCCCTCAAGGATGATCTCGGCCATGGATGGTGCCTCCTTGCCTTCGTGCCTTCCGGGTCGGCCCGTTCACCCCTTGACTGCCCCGGAGGTCAGTCCGGCGACGATCCGCCGCTGGAAGAACAGGACGAAAACGATGATCGGGATGGTGATCACCACAGCGGCTGCGGCGATCGACCCGGTGGGCTGCTGGAACTGCGAACTCCCGGTGAAGAACGCGATCGCGGCCGGCACCGTACGCGCCGACTCGGTGGAGGTCAGCGAGATCGCGAACAGGAAGTCGTTCCAGCAGAAGATGAACACGAGAATGGCCGTGGTGAACACGCCTGGGGCGGCCAGCGGCACGATGACCATCCGGAAGGCCTGCGCTGGCGTCGCCCCGTCGACTTTGGCCGCCTTCTCCAGATCCCAGGGGATCTCCCGGAAGAAAGCCGACAGGGTGTAGATCGCGAGCGGCAGCGAGAAGGTCATGTACGGGATGATCAGTCCGACCCACGTGTCGAAGATCCCGATGATCCGCTCGATGTTGAACAGGGGTGACACCAGGGAGATCGGCGGGAACATGGCGATCAGCAGTGACATGCCGATGAGCACCCGCTTGCCGGGGAAGCGCAGCCTGGCCACCGCGTACGCGGCCATGGTGCCCAGCGCCACCGCGATCACCGTGGCGATGAGGGCGATGCCGATGGAGTTGATCAGCGCCCGGGTGAACTCGGAGGTCGCGAAGATGCCCCGGTAGTTCTCCCACGTCCAGTCCCTCGGGATGTAGTCGCCGTCCGTGAGGGTGCTGGGGTCCTTGAACGACAGCGCGGCGATCCACCACACCGGGAACAGGGCGTACAGGACCACCACGACGTTCACGACGGTCCATCGGGCGGCATGCGTCTTGCCTACGGCGGCCATCAGCGCTTCACCTCCGCGCCGGGTGCGGCTGCGCCGAACAGCTTGACGAAGGTGAAGGCGATGATCCCGACGCAGATGAAGATCAGGACCGAGATCGCCGACCCGATGCCCAGGTTCAGCGCCGTGAACAGGTTGTCGTACCCGAGAATCGACACGGAGCCGGTTCCCTGGGCCCCCGCGGTCAGGACGTAGATGTTGTCGAAGATCCGGAACGCGTCCAGTGTGCGGAAGAGCAGCGCCACCAGGACGGCCGGCTTCATCAGCGGCAGCATGACCTTGGTGAAGCGCTGCCACGGGGTGGCGCCGTCCACCATGGCCGCCCTCAGGGTCTCCTCGGGGACCAGGGCGAGGCCGGCGAGCAGCAGCAGGGCCATGAACGGGGTCGTCTTCCACACCTCCGCGAGGACGATCAGCCACAGGGCCGGCCACTGCTCGGTCAGCGGGGCCTCGCCCGCGGGCAACAGCTCGGCGAGGTAGCCGAGGTCCGGGGTCCAGGCGTACTGCCACGAGAAGGCGGCGACCACGGTGACGATGCCGTACGGGATGAGGACCGACGTGCGGACGACGCCGCGCGCGAAGATCGTGCGGTGCATGACCAGGGCGAGGCACATGCCGAGGACCAGTTCGATGGCCACGGACACGGCGGTGACGAACAGCGTCACCCAGAACGCGTCCCACCAGAACTGGGAGGTCAGCACGGCCCCGTAGTTGCTCAGGCCCACGAACTTCGCCTGCCCCGGAAAGCGCAGGTCGTACCGCTGGAGGGACAGGTAGACGGCGTATCCGATGGGGTACGCGGTCACGGCGAGCATGACGACGACGGCGGGTGCGCACAGCAGCCAGCCGAGGCGCCGCTCCTGCCGGGCGCCCACCGAGAGCGCCGCCTTGTCCTGCCGTGTCTGCTCTGCTTCGGGGGGTACCGGTGCTCCGGCCGGTTCCGCTTGCATGCTCACGGGATCACACCCTCGGATCGCAGGGCATCGTCGATCTGATCCCTGATGGTCTCGATCGAGCTCACCGGTTTGATCCCCGACGGCGGGGACAGCGTGTGGGAGATCGCGATCGAGATGTTCTGGTAGGCCGGAGTGAGGGGCCGCACGCTCGCCGCCTGCAGGGAGGCCAGCACCTCCCGCGAGAACGGGTATGCCTTCATGAACGCCGGCTCGTCGTACAGGCCGCGCAACGTGGGCGGCAGACCGCCCTCGAGCGCGGCTGTGAGCTGGTTCTCCCGGTTACGCAAGCACAGCGCCGCCTCGAAGGCCAGGTCGGGGTGGCGCGAGTAGGCGCTCACCGCCAGATCGATGCCGCCGATCGTGGGCCGTGCCGGGCGGTTCGCGTCGACCCGAGGGTACGGCGCCCAACGGAAGTTCTTGAACAACTCGGCGTTGTTCGCCTTCATCGACGGATAGACGAACGGGTAGTTGAGCTCGAACGCCGCTACCCCCGACTCCATGGCGAGACGGTTCTGGTCCTCCATCTGGTTCGACAGGGAGGGGTCCGCGGCCGGGGACTTTGCCAGATCACGCATGATCCCGGCGGCTCGCGAGGCAGGAGGACCGAGAGCAGGCTCGGTCGCGCTCGCGTTGAGGATGGAGCCGCCCGCACTGTTGATCAGCGTGTTGAACCAGACGGTCAGGCCCTCGTACTGGGCGCCCTGGATCTCCACGAAGTGCGGCTTGCCCTGCCGCGCGAGGGTACCGGCCATGTCCAGCATTTCGGCCCAGGTCCTGGGCGGGGTGGGCACCAGGTCCTTGCGATACCACAGGAGCTGGGTGTTGGTGTTGTACGGGACGGCGTACAACTTGCCTTTCCAGGTCGCGGTCTGCAGCGGTACGCGCAGGGTGCCCTCGACTGCCTGCCGTTTCGCCGTCCCCGTCCATTCCCGGATCCAGCGCGCCTCGGCGAACTCCGCCGCCCAGGTGACGTCCAGGCCCAGGATGTCGAGCGAGTCGTCCTCGGCGGCGAGTCTGCGGACAAGCTGCTGGCGCTGGCCGTCCGCCGCACGCGGGAGCTTGTTGTAACTGATCCGGTAGCGGCCGCCCGACGCCTGGCTGCACCGGTCGGCCGCCTTCTGGAGCGCACCCGAGTCGTCGGGGAAGTTGTACCAGTTCAGGGTGGGTCTGCCGGAGCCCTCGTCGCTGCCACAAGCGGCGAGCACCGAAGCCAGCAACGGCAGTACTGCGAACGCCCGCAGCCATCGCGTCCTTCTGGGACGTCCCATGTGACCCGAAAAGGGCCGGCAGCCGCACCTCGCGTGCACGCGCTCCACACCTCGTTTCCGGACGGTGGCACAGGACTCGGACCCCGCAGCGATTCCCTCTCCGCGAACACTAGGGGCCCCATAAAGCAAGACAAAGCACATATCGCACCAAATCACCCAGTGGCTCACGAGGGGAGTCCACCTCGGCGAACCTGCTCCCATGGAAGGGGGCGTTGGCGGACGCGGTGGTAAGGGAAACGTCGGTCAGTCCAGAACGTCGGGCGATCGCCCCGATCAGCGCAGCTTGACCGACTCAGGGTGCGTTACCCGACCACCCCACAGCGCTCGGGCCCCATCCGGTCCCCAGGAACGACGAAGAGGCCACTTCCGATCAACCGGAAATGACCTCCGACCTGCTACTTCACAAGTCGGGACGACAGGATTTGAACCTGCGACCCCTTGACCCCCAGTCAAGTGCGCTACCAAGCTGCGCCACGTCCCGATGCGCGCCCACCGCGGTGAACCGCGTGATCGCGCGAACAGCACTTTACCCCACACCCCCGGCCGCGCCGAAAGTCGGCCCCCTGAGCGGGACAATCGCCGTATGGGCAGCACAGACAGCAGGGGAAACTCCGAGAACACGGGACACACGGGGGACATGGCCACGGGCCGGCCCGGCGGCGCCCGGGACCGCGACAGCGAGGGGCGGGCGCGCAACGCCCGGCCTCGGGACGGCCTCGGCCGGCCCCTTCCGTACGACGCGCCGGGCGTGCCGCGGCAGCCCGAGGGCGTCGTACGCGCGCCGGAGGAGACCGTCGCCGAGGCGCAGCGACTGCTGGACGAGGGGAAACCGTTCCACGCGCACGAGGTCTTCGAGGACGCCTGGAAGTCGGGTCCCGACACGGAACGGGAACTGTGGCGCGGCCTCGCCCAGCTCGCGGTCGGCCTGACGCACACCGCCCGCGGCAACCTCACGGGCGGGGCGCGCCTGCTGCGGCGCGGTGCGGGCGCGGCCGAGAAGTGGGCGTCCGCCTCCGGGGAAGCGACGCCGCACGGGATCGACATCGGCAGCGTCGCCGCCTGGGCACGGGAGCTGGCCGAGGAGGTGGAGCGGGAGGGCAGCCCGGTGGACGCGGGGGCCCGGGCGCCCCGGTTGCGGGGTGCGGACGCGGGGCGCTGACCAGGGGGACACGGAGCAGGAACACGCCGGGTGTGGAAGCGAGCGCGGAAGGCCGACCCGGGCCCCGGCGCCCGGGCCCCGGCGCCCCGGTGCCGGGGTCCCGGCTGGGGCCACAGACTCGGGGCCATGCCCCAGGACACCCCGCCCGGGAACCCCGGTGCCGGCACGGGCACCCGGACCCGATCCACACCCGCCACACCCCTGGCACAGCCACCCCGGCTACGACCACGGGCACGCGCCCGACCCGATCCGGGCCCTGGGGGCAGGCGCATCGCGCCACCCGGGCCATTGAGCACGAGCGCCCCCGTATGACACACGGCACGGCCCCGCCGGACCAACCAGCCACCGTGCCCCCGGCGGCCGGCCGGTCCGGCCAGAGCGCGCAAGCCCCGATCCAGGACATCTGAGCCGGGCACGGGCGCCGCCCGGGATGCGCGGGGCCCCCGGGTGCTGGGCGGGGCAGCCCCGCGGAGTGGGGCGTGCCCGGCGTTGTCAGTGGGCTGCGGGAGACTCGTCGGTGTGCGGAAGATTCATGTCATCGGTATCGGCGCGGGCGACCCAGAGCAGCTCACCCTCCAGGCGGTCAGGGCGCTGCGGAGCACGGACGTGTTCTTCGTCCTGGACAAGGGCGAGGTGAAGGCCGACCTCACCCGGCTGCGGTGGGACATGCTCGACGCGCACCTACCGGACGCGGCGACGTACCGGGTCGTCGAGACCCGTGACCCGGAGCGGGACCGTACCGCCGGCGGCGCGGCCTACTCCCCCGCCGTCGAGGAGTGGCGCAGCGCCCGCGCCGCGGTCTACGAGCGGCTGATCGGCGAGGAGCTCGGCGCGCAGGAGACGGGCGCGTTCCTGGTGCGGGGCGACCCGGCGCTGTACGACAGCACGCTGGGGATCCTGGAGGAGGTGCTGGAGCGGGGCGCGGTGGCGTTCGAGTACGACGTCGTGCCGGGCATATCCAGCGTCTCGGCGCTCGCCGCCCGGCACCGGACGGGGCTCAACCGGGTCGCCCGGCCCGTGCAGATCACCACCGGCCGGCGGCTCGCGGCGGGCTTTCCGGAGGGCGTGGACGACGTGGTGGTGATGCTCGACGCGCACCAGGCCTTCCGGCAGTACGCGGACGAAGACATCGAGATCTACTGGGGCGCCTACCTCGGCACCCCGGACGAGATCCTCGTCTCCGGTCCGATCGCCGAGGCCGGGCCTCGGATCGAGCGGCTGCGTACCGAGGCCCGCGAGCGCAAGGGCTGGATCATGGACACGTATCTGCTGCGCCGGCACCCCCGCGACTGACACGACTGGGACGCGTATCACCGGGGCCGGTGGCGCCGTCGCCAAGATCACCGGCAGCACGGACCTGAACATGGGCACCACACGGCGGAGCGTCCGGGAGTCCGACACCCGGCTCGACGCGGCGGGTACCGACCGGCGGACACGGCTCACCATGGCTATCGTCCAGGCATGGAGTCCGTGCGTGCCGTGCTCGTCGACATCGACGGGGTGCTGACCGTCTCGTGGCGTCCCCTGCCAGGGGCCGCGGAGGCGTTGCGGGAGATCCGGGAAGCCGGGCTCGCCGTGCTGCTGGTCACCAACACCACGTCCCGGACGCGGGCGTCGATCGCCGGGACGCTCGTGGAGGCCGGGTTCCCGGTGTCCGCCGAGGACATCCTGACCGCGCCCGCCGCCACCGCCTCCTACCTCGCCGATCACTGCCCGGGCGCCCGGTGCGCCCTGCTGAACAGCGGCGACATCACTGAGGACCTCGACGGTGTGACCGTCGTCGACGCGGCGGACTCCTCCACCGTGCCGGATGTCGTGCTGATCGGCGGGGCCGGTCCGGAGTTCGGCTACGCGGCGCTGGACCGGGCCTTCGGGCAGCTGCAGCGCGGGGCCCGGCTGGTGGCGATGCACCGCAACCTGTACTGGCGTACGGCCGAGAGGCTGCGCCTGGACTCGGGGGCGTTCCTGGCCGGGCTGGAGCAGGCCGCCCGGGTGGAGGCCGAGATCACCGGCAAACCGGCCCGGGCGTTCTTCGAGGCGGCGCTCGCGCGGCTGGGCGCGGGTGCGGGCGAGGCCGTGATGGTGGGCGACGATGTCGAGTCCGACGTGCTCGGGGCGCAGCGGGCCGGGATCACCGGGGTCCTCGTCCGGACCGGCAAGTTCCAGCCGGAGGCCCTCCGGGCCGCCCACGGCACGCCCGACCACGTGATCGACTCCTTCGCGGACCTTCCCGCGCTCCTCCGGGGTTCAGCGCAGCAGTAGCTGCAGTCCGCCCACGACCGTCGCGGCGATGACCAGCTGTTCGAACAACCGCTGGTTGATCTTGTTGACCGCCCACTTGCCGAAGAACGCGCCGGGCACGACGAACAAGACGAGCGCCAGGTCGAGGAGCAGGGAGCGGCCGTCGATCAGGCCGAGACCGGCGCTGAAGGGCAGCTTGGAGACGTTGACGATCAGGAAGAAGAAAGCCGACGTGCCGAGGAAGCCGAGTTTGCGGAAGCCCGCGGACAGCAGGTACATCGACATCACCGGGCCGCCCGCGTTGGCGACCATGGTGGTGAAGCCGCCGAGGACGCCGTAGGAGCGGGCTTTGATACGGCCCGCCGGGGTCGTGACCGACTCCGGCTCCTGTTCCGCGTCCGCCGTACGCCTGCGCCAGACCGTCACCCCGGCCATCAGCAGCAGGATCGCGCCGATGGAGGTCCGTACGATCGCGTCGTCCGCCCACATCAGGAACACCGTGCCGACGACGACGCCCGCGGCGACCGCCGGGAACAGCCGCCACAGCGTGGGCCAGTGGGCGTGCCGCCGGTAGGTGGCGACGGCGAGCAGGTCCCCGGCGATCAGGATCGGCAGCAGCACCCCTGTGGAGGCACGGGCGGGCAGCACCGCGGCGAAGATGGCGAGGCTGACCGTGTTGGCCCCGCTCACGGCGGTCTTCGAGAAGCCGACGAGCAGGGCCGCGAAGGCGAGCGCGGCGAACTCCCAGCCGGTGATGGACCAGAGCGTCATCGTGTTCATGCGAGCACTGATGCTATGTGCAACGAACCGGGCCTCGCAGAGCCGTCTCGCCGGTCGGGCATAATCGGCGGCCGTGTCCACCCCTCCTGATCCCGCGGTTCTGTATCCCGATGCCGCGGCCTGCGGCAGTCTCGCCACAGCGCTCCGGGAGGTGGCGGGAGGCCACCTGGGCGCCGTCCCCGTCACCTCTCCGGATTCCGCTCCGCTGCTCCACGCGACGGTGGCCAGCACCCTCCTTTACCGCGAGCCGCTGCGGATCAGCGCGTGGTCGCACGAACGGCGGTGGTCGGTCCGGGGCGAGGATCGGTTCCAGGGCATACCGCTCGTCGACGGCAGGACGGACGACCTGGGGGAGGTGGCCAGGGCGGCCCGGGCGTGGCACGACGGGGCGGCCCTCGAAGACATCCGCCGGGCGGCGCCCTTCGTGCACCTCACCGGCCGGTTCGAGGTGCCCGGCAACGATCCCGCGCGTCTGACGGAATCCGAGTGGCGGGGCATGCTCCAGGAGGCGAGTGAACTGGAGTACGACTGGCAGGAGGCGTATCAGGCCCTGATCGAGGCGGCGTACGCCGAGCCCGGCCTGCGCGCCCTGTACCCGTTCACGAGCCACTGGGCGCTGCGCTTCTCGACCACCACCCGGCCCGGCCTGACCGTCATGGGGCCGTGCCTGACCGCGGGCAGTGACGGCATGTTCGGAGTGGGCCGGGGCTTCGTCACTCCGGACCTGGGCCTGTTCGGCACGGCTCGGGAAGCCGTGGCGCTGGCCGTGCGCCGGCTGCCGGCGGGCCTCGGCCCGACCGCGCTCGGCGGCTGACCCGGCCCCGGGGCGGCTACGCCCGCTCGACCAGCAGCGCGCTCCCCTGCCCCACCCCGACACACATCGTCGCCAGGCCCCGGCCCGCTCCGGTTCGCCGCATCCGGTGGAGCAGCGTCGTCAGGATGCGGGCGCCCGAGCAGCCCAGCGGGTGGCCGAGGGCGATGGCTCCGCCGCTCGGGTTGACCAGGTCGGGGTCGATGCCGAGCTGGTCCACGCAGGCCAGGGCCTGGGCCGCGAAGGCCTCGTTGAACTCGGCCTCCTCCAGGTCGCCGATGTTCCAGCCTGCCCGGGTCAGCACCTTGCGGGTGGCGGGGACCGGGCCGATGCCCATGACGTCGGGGTGGACGCCTGCCGAGGCTCCGGCGACGTAGCGGCCCAGGGACTCCAGGCCCAGCTCGCGCAGGGCGTTCTCGCTGACCAGGAGGAGGCCGGCGGCGCCGTCGTTCATCGGGGAGGCGTTGCCCGCGGTGACGGTGCCGCCGTCCCGGAAGACGGGCTTCAGCCGGGACAGCTTCTCGTACGAGGTGTCCTCGCGGACGCACTCGTCGGTGTCGACGACCACCCCGTCGGGGCGTTCCACGGGCAGGAGTTCGTCGTCGAAGTGGCCGTTCTTGCGGGCGAGGGCGGCGCGCTGGTGGCTGCGCAGGGCGAAGTCGTCCTGGCGTTCGCGGGAGATGCCGTAGCGCGCGGCGACCTCCTCAGCGGTCTCACCCATGGACAGCAGGCCGTGCAGGTCCCGCATCGCGGGGTTGACCAGGCGCCAGCCGAGGCGGGTGTCGGCGGTCTCGATGCGGTGCGGCAGGGCCTCGTCGGGGCGGGGCAGGACGAAGGGGGCGCGGCTCATCGACTCGGAGCCGCCCGCGATGACGATGTCGGCCTCGCCGGCAGCGATGGTGCGGGCCGCCGTGGTCACGGCCTCCAGGCCGGAGGCGCAGAGGCGGTTGACGGTGGCGCCGGGCACGGATTCGGGGAGGCCGGCGAGCAGCGCGGCCATGCGGGCGACGTTGCGGTTGTCCTCGCCGGCCTGGTTGGCGGCACCCCAGTAGACGTCGTCGATCCGGGCCGGGTCGAGGGCGGGCACGTCGCCGACCAGGACGCGGACGACGGTCGCGGCGAGGTCGTCGGGCCGTACCGAGGAGAGGGATCCCCGCAGCTTGCCGATGGGGGTGCGGCGGGCGGCCGCGAAGTGGACGGGACGCACGAGAGGACTCCTCACACCGCTTAATTAGCACTGCTAGTTTCGGACTATAGACCCTCGATCCGCCCCCTGTGAAGATTCCGGGGGGAGAAGTGCTTCCGGCGGGCGTTGTCGCAGGTCGGAACAACCGGCCTGCGTGCTTCCGCATCGGGTTTGCCCCCGTGGGCCCTGGGCACCCGCGCGTTCATGGAGTGGTTGCGGAGCGCCGCCTGTGTGGACGAGGACCCCGAATTGTTCTTCCCCGTGGGCACGGCGGGTCCGGCCCTGCGGGACGTCGACGCCGCGAAGCGGATCTGTGCGCGCTGCCCGGTGACCGACCAGTGCTTGAGCTTCGCGCTGAGCAGCGGCCAGGCCGCGGGTGTGTGGGGCGGGACCTGCGAGGAGGAGCGCGACGCACTGCTCCGGACCACGAGGAACGACGCGAGAAGGAGAAGCGCCCTATGACGGCTGTGCGGAGCACACTGCCCGACGAAGCCCGCCGGGTCTCGTGCGAGGCACTCCAGGACACCCTGGTGGATCTGCTCGGGCTCTCGCTGATCGGCAAGCAGGCGCACTGGAACATCGTCGGACCGCGGTTCCGGTCGATCCACCTCCAGCTCGACGAGGTGGTCTCGTCCGCGCGGAACTTCGCCGACACGGTGGCGGAGCGGTCCGCGGCGCTCGGCGTCCCGCCGGACGGCCGTCCCGAGACGATCGCCAAGGCCTTCACGCTGCCCGCCCCCAAGGAGGGCTGGGTGCGCGACTCGGACGCCGTGCAGGTGATGGTGGAGTCCCTCCAGGACGCCATCGGCCGGCTGCGCGAGCGCATCGACGCGACCGAGAAGGCCGACCTGGTCACACAGGACCTGCTGATCAGCATCACCGCCGAGCTGGAGAAGCAGCGCTGGATGTTCGACGCCGAGAACTTTCCCCGCGAGGGCTGACCGGCGCGCGCACGTACGCAGCGCGCGCACGTACGTACGGAAGGGGCATGTGATGACCGACGCCCTTGAACTCGACGCGCTGTGGGAGGACTTCCACCGCGTGGTGAACATGACCTCGCAGGAGCTCGCGGCCTGGCTGCGGATGCGGGACGCCGACGAGGACGCGGAGCCGCTGCCCGACCAGGCGGGCACGCAGACCGGACAGCACGTCCTGGCGATCCTGCAGAAGCGGCGCACCGACCTGACCGAGGACGACCTGCGGGTGATGCGGAACGTCGTGGACAGGGTCACCTCGCAGGTGGACCTGGAGGACGAGCCGCTGCCCGAGGTGACGCCCGAGGACACGCGCCGCCGGCGCCGCCTGATGACGGTCGGCCACGATCCCCTCAAGGGGTAGTGGGTCGTGGACCGGCAGGAGCGCGTCGTGCGCGAGCTTCTCGACGCGCACGGCCGGACGTACGCGGACGAGGCGGGAATCCCTCTGAAGGACACCCCGCAGCCGCTGTACCGGCTGCTGGTGCTGGCTCATCTGCTCAGCGCCCGCATCCGCGGCTCGATCGCGCTGGCCACCGCCCGTGCCCTGCACGAGGCGGGCCTGCGCGACCCGCGCCGTATGGCCGAGGCCGACTGGCAGGAGCGGGTGGACGCGCTCGGCCGGGGCGGCTACCGACGCTACGACGAGCGCACGGCGACCCAGCTAGGTGAGGCCGCCGAGCTGTTGAACGAACGGTGGGGCGGCGATCTGCGGCGACTGCGCCGTGAGGCGGACGGCAAGGTGTCCGAGCTGCGCCACCTGCTCCAGGAGTTCCCCGGGATCGGCCCGGCCGGAGCCGACATCTTCCTGCGCGAGGTGCAGGGCGTGTGGCCGGAGGCCGCCCCCTACCTCGACGCCAAGGCCCTCCAGGGTGCCGAGCGGTTGAAGCTGCCGAAGGACCCGGGCCGTCTCACCGAACTGGCCGGGCGGACCGACCCGGCCGTCCTCGCCGCCGCGCTGGTGCGGGCGGCGGTGGACAAGGACGTGGCCGAGGACGCCAGGCGCCGGGCCGGGTGACCGAACCCCCTGTCAGCCGAGCAACCACCCTCCGTCCACCGGCAGTTCCACCGCGTTGACCGACCGGTTGCGCAGCAGGAAGTCGACCGCGTCCACCACGTCCGCCAGGGAGGCCAGCCGCCCGGTGGGCGTCTCGGTGCGCAGCACGTCGAGTACCTTCTCCGGCTTGGCCTGCCAGTACGGGCTGTCGCCGACGACGCCGGGGTGCACCGCGTTGACCCGGACGGGAGCGAGCTCGACCGCGAGGGAGTTCATCAGGCCCCGCACGCCCGCGTTGACCGTCGCCACGGTCGTCGCCCCCGGGTAGGGGCGTTCCTTGGCCTGTCCGCCGAAGAGCACGATGGCGCTGTCGTCGTGCAGCCGGGTCCGCAGCGTGTGCACGACCTCGGTGTAGCCGACGAGTTTGAGCGTGACCAGCCGCAGGGCGGCGTCGATGTCGTACTCGCTCACCTTGTTGTCGTCGCGGGAGACGCCCGCCACCACCAGATGGTCGACGCGTCCCACGCCGGCCAGCGCCGCCGCGATCTCCAGCGGCCGCCCCAGGTCGAGGGCGATGCCCCGGGCGCCGAACTCCTTGGCGATCAGGTCGGCGCGGTGGGCGTCGCGGCCGGTCAGGACCACGTCGTCGCCCTGCTCGGCGCGGGCCCGGGCGAACGCGAGGCCGATGCCCGACGTGCCGCCGACGACAAGGACAGTGCTCATGAGCCCTCCCGAAGCGTCTGGCGCAGATAGTCCCAGTCCCTGGTGAACCGGTACGAGTGCCGCGACGGTGGCTGCGGCGCCTGTGTCTCCAGCCACCGCAGGGGCCCCTGCCCGGCATTGACGAACCCATGCACGCAGCCGGTGCCCGCCCACGCGAGGTCCCCTGGCTCCAGCCGGTACCGCTCGCCGTCGAGGGTGGTCTCGGCGACGCCCTCCAGGATCAGGTACGTCTCCTCGAAGGGATGGTCGTGGGCGCCGATCACGCCGTCGGAGGCGTACTGCACCATGAACATCGTCGAGCCGACCGCGCCCAGGTCGCTGTCGACCATCATCTTCACCGTGATGCCGCTGTAGACCAGCAGCGCCGTGCGCATGCTCGCCGTGACGGCCAGCAGGTCCTGGGACTGCTTGCCGGGGTCCATCTGGGCGGGCTCGAAGTGACCGAAGGAACGGGTGCGCGGGTCGCGGACGTCGACCCGGACGGGGTCGCGAACGGGCAGGTCCGGCACGGTCTGCGTGTCGTACCCGTAGCGGGCCCGAGGCACGGGCGCGAGCATGTCCGCCCAGCGGCCGCCGGTGTCCCCGGCACCGCGCCAGGCGTGCGGGACGCCGATCGGCAGCAGGCCGTAGTCACCTTCTTCCAGCAGGTACGAGCCTTCGGGCACGTCGAGGACCACGGCCCCGTCGAGGACGTGGAAGCTCTCCTCGTACGAGTGCACCTGGGTGGGCACACGGCCGTCCGGGCGCAGTTCGCACAGGCCGAACCCGGTGTGCGCACTGCCGTCGTCCTCGCCGACCAGCGTCCGCCGCCGGTAGCCCAGGGCGTCGTACGGCGGCTCCGGCAGCTCGGTCGCGCGGCGGACCAGATGACGCGTCATGCCGGGGCCTTCTCCCCCTTCGGCGCCTTCATCTCCTTCACCGTGAGGAGCCGGTCACGGGCCTCGGAGACGAGCCGCAGGGCACGCGCGGCGTCGGCGAGCAGCTTGCCGTCGCGCTTGTGGATCACACCGTCGACGAGGACGGTGTCCACGTTGGACACGTCCGCGCACAGGGTCACCGCGGCCGCCGCGTCGTGCACGGGCGCGACGTTCAGCGCGGTGGCGTCGACCGCGACGATGTCGGCGCGCTTGCCGGGGGTCAGGGAGCCGGTGCGGTCCTCCAGGCCCGCGACATGGGCGCCGTTGACGGTGGCGATCTCCAGCATCTGACGCGCTGTCAGCATGTTGCCGGGAACGGGCAGGTTGGCCTGCCAGCAGTCGGCGTTGACGCGGGCGCGTTCGGCGCCGAAGGCCGCGCGGATCTGGGTGAACATGTCGCCGGGCACGGTGGTGACGACGTCGATGCTGAGCGACGGCCGCAGCCCGTGTTCGATCGCCTGCATCACGGGCGGCCAGCCGTGGCCCATCTGGAGCTCCACCTGCGGCGCGACGGACACCGTGCCGCCGCTGTCGGCGACCATCCGCCACTCCTCCTCGCTGAGGTAGCAGCAGTGGACGTAGGTGGTGTCCGGGCCGAGGAGGCCCATGCCGTGGAGCTGCTTGACCATGCCGAAGCGGCCGGCCAGCCGCCCCATGGCCACGTGCACGGTGATCGGGATGCCGAGTTCGCGGGCGAGGGCCCATTCAGCGGTGACGACGTCGTTGACGCAGAAGCCGGGTCCGCGGGTGGCGAGGCCCATGGTCAGCAGGCCGTCGTCGGACGCGAAATGCGTCGTGCGGATCCGCCGGACGTCGTCGGCCGGTATCGCGATCTTGCTCTCGAACCAGTAGTCGGCGAGGGAGGTGTTGGCGCTGCCGTACGCGTACTGCGCCCGGATGCCGGACTCCTTGAGGCCCTGGATCGCGGCGTCCGGGTGGTCCGGCGTGTTGTTGATGTGCGACCAGTCGACGAGGGTGGTGATACCGGCGTTGAGGCATTCCAGCGCGCCCGCGAGGTTGGCCGCGTAGACGTCCTCCGGGGTGTACAGCGGAGCGAAGGTGTCGAGGATGTCGACGAAGTAGTCGTCGAGGGTGGCGTCGGGTGCGACGCCGCGGATCGGCGCCTCCCAGGTGTGGCGGTGGGTGTCGACGAAGCCGGGGATCACGATGTGGCCGCTCATGTCCAGGACTTCGGCGTCGGCGCTGATCTCGGGCTGGACGGCCGCGATCCTGCCGTCCTCGACGAGGACGTCCCCCTGGGACAGATCCCCGATGGCGGGGTCCATCGAGATCACGTGACCATTGCGCAGAAGTGTTCTCGTGGTCATCGCGCTTCCTCCCATGGGGTCTTCGGTGTGCGGGTGGGTGGGCGGCTCAATAGGCGGCGAGTGCGCGGACCGCCGTGACGACCTTGTCGGCGGTGGGGATGACCTGTTCCTCCAGCGCGTCGGCGAACGGCAGCGGGACGCACTCCCCCGCCACCCGCCGCACGGGCGCGTCCAGCAGGCCGAAGCCCTCGTCGGCGACGATCGAGACGACGGTGCCGCCCCAGCCGCCCTGGTACGGGTTCTCCTCGACGGTGACGAGCCGCGAGGTCCTGCTCAGCGAGGCGAGGACGGTCGCGGCGTCCAGCGGGACCAGGCAGCGCAGGTCGATCACCTCCGCTTCGACCCCCTCCCCCGACAGCACGTCGGCGGCCTTCAGTGCCAGGGGCACCGTCGAGGCGAGCGCGACGAGCGTGACGTCGGCGCCCTCGCGTACGACGGCGGCCCGGCCCAGCTCGACGACATGGTCGGGCGGTGGCGGTGGCCCTTTGGTGGCCAGGAGGGCCTTGTGCTCGAAGAAGACCACGGGGTCGTCGCTGCGGATCGCCGCCGCCATCATGCCGATGACGTCGGCGGGTGTGGCCGGTGCCGCGATCTTCAGGCCGGGGACGGTCAGTGCCCAGTTCTCGGTGGCCTGGGAGTGCTGGGCGCCGAAGCCGAGCCCGCCGCCGTTGGCGGTGCGTACGACCAGGGGCACCGTCACCTGGCCGCCGGTCATGTAGCGGACCTTGGGGATCTCGTTGGCGAGGTAGTCCCAGCAGCAGGCCAGGAAGTCGGAGAACATGATCTCCGCGACGGGCCGCATCCCGGTCATCGCGGCGCCCATCGCCGCACCCACGATGGCCTGCTCGGATACGGGCGTGTCCCACACCCGCTCGGGTCCGAACTCCGCTCGCAGACCCACGGTCGTCTTGAACACACCGCCGGCCGCGGCGATGTCCTCCCCGAGGCACACGACGGAGGTGTCCCGGCGCATCTCGCGCGCGATGCCCTCGGCGACGGCTTCCCGGTAGGTGATCACGTCCGCCATGCGGCACCTCCGTCCGCCCACACGTCGGTCAGCGCCTCCCGCGGATCGGGCGGGGGCCCGGCCTTGGCCGCCTCGACGGCCCGCTCGACGAGGGCCCTGGCCCGCTCGTCGGCCTCCGCCACCGTCTCCGCCCCGGCCCCCAGCTCGGCGAGCCGCCCCCGCGCGAGGTCCAACGGGTCGTGCTTCAGCCAGCGTTCGACCTCCTCGGCCGGGCGGTAGGCCGCCGGGTCGGAGCGGCTGTGCCCGAAGTGCCGGTAGGTCTCGGCCTCCAGGACGGCGGGCCCGTCCCCGGCCCGGGCCCGCCGCGCGAGCCGCGTCACCGCCTCCTCGACGGCCTCGACGTCGTTGCCGTCGACGACCTCGCCCGGGATGCCGTGGGCGGGCGCCCGGTCGGCGGCGGGCCGGGCCACCGCCGTGACGTCGGCGATCGGCGTGTACTCCATGTACTGGTTGTTCTCGCACACGAACAGCACCGGCAGCTTCCACACGGCGGCCAGGTTGAGCGACTCGTGGAAGGCGCCGATGTTGGTCGCGCCGTCCCCGAAGAAGGCGACCGCGAGCTGATCCGTGCCGCGCAGCCGGGCCGACCAGGCCGCGCCGACCGCCATCGGCAGATGGGCACCGACGATGGCGTACGAGCCGAGCATGCCGGTGGCCGCCTTGGTCAGGTGCATGGAGCCGCCCTTGGCCTTGCACAGCCCGGTCGCCCGGCTCATCAGCTCGGCGAGGCACTCCTCTGGCGTGGCGCCCCGGGCGAGCGCATGGTGGTGGCCCCTGTAGGTGGCGAACACATAGTCGTCCGGGCGCAGGGCGGCGCTCGCGCCCACGGCGATCGCCTCCTGCCCGGCGGCGAGATGTGTGGTGCCCTTCACCAGGCCCTGGAGGAACAGGTCGTGGGCGGCCTTCTCCGTACGGCGGATGACGGCCATCCGCTCGTAGCAGGCGAGGATTCCGGCGGCGTCCATCAGTCCGCTCCGTCGCCACGAGACGGGTCGCGAGAGGTGTTGAGATGGGACTGCGCCTCCCGGCGGGTGTTCAGTTCGCCGCCGACCGTCCAGTACTTGCGCCCGGCCACCAGCAGTTCCTCGGCGGGGAACTTGGTGATGACCTCGCAGCCGTCGGCGGTGACGACGAGCTCCTCCTCGATCCGGGCGGCGGACCAGCCGTCGGCGGCCGGCCAGTAGGTCTCCAGGGCGAACACCATGCCCTCTTCGAGGACTTCGGGACGATCGAGGGAGACCAGGCGGCTGAAGATCGGCTTCTCCCAGATGGACAGGCCGACGCCGTGCCCGTACTGGAGGGCGAACGCGGCGGTCTCGTCGGCGAAGCCGAACTCCTCCGCACGCGGCCACACCCGCACGATGTCGGCGGTGGTCGCGCCGGGCCGGACGAGCGCGATCGCCTGGTCCATGTACTCCCGGCAGCGCACATAGGCGTCCCGCTGTGCACGGGAGGCGCTGCCCACGGCGAACGTGCGGTAGTAGCAGGTGCGGTAGCCGAGGTGGCTGTGCAGGATGTCGAAGAAGGCCGGGTCGCCGGGCCGGATCAGACGGTCGCTGTAGACGTGCGGGTGCGGTGAACAGCGCTCGCCCGAGATGGCGTTGACGCCCTCGACGTACTCGCTGCCGAGGTCGTACAGGACCTTGGCCACGACCCCGACGCACTCGTTCTCGCGCACGCCCGGGCGCAGGTACCCGTACAGCTCCTCGTAGGCCGCGTCGACCATCGCGCAGGCCTGGGTGAGCAGGGCGATCTCGTCACCGGTCTTGATCCGGCGGGCCTCCAGGAAGACCTGCTGCCCGTCGACGACGTCGATGCCCTCGGCGCGCAGTGCGGCGAGGACGGGCATCTCGGCGACGTCGACGCCGAGCGGTTCGTTCGCCACGCCGTGGTCTCGCAGCTCGGCGGCGATCTTGGCGGCGACGTCCTCGGCGATGCCCGCGTCCGGGTGGAAGGCGCCGCGCAGGGTGGAGATGCCGGCGCGGGCACCGGTGGGCGGGCCGCCCTTGCCGTCGCTGTAGTCGAGCCACGGGTTGTACAGCTGGTGGTGGCGGGCGGCGGAGCCGAAGTCCCAGACGACGGGTTCGCCGTCGCGCACCAGGAGGGCGAAGCGGATCAGCTTGTCCATCGCCCAGGTGCCGATGTGCGTGGCGGTCATGTAACGGATGTTGGCGAAGTCGAAGCTGAGCAGCGCGCCGAGCTCGGAGCGGTTCAGGGACTCGTGCAACCGGGCCAGGCGCTGTCCGCGCAGCCGGTCCAGGTCGATGCGCTCTTCCCAGTCGACCGCGTTGGGGCCGTATGTGCGGATCGCCATGGCGACCACCCCCACCTCGGAGTGAACGCCCGGGTCCTGCGGGTGTCAAGTGTCACTGAACATCGCCGGACACGAACCAGACACCGACAGCCGGTACCTCTCCATCGTTGCGGTAGCGGTGGGGGGTCGTCGACTCGAAGGAGACGGCGTCGCCCGGGCGCACGGTGTACTCGTCGAAACCGAGGGTGAGGATCAGTTCGCCGGAGGTCAGATAGCCGTACTCGGTGCCGGAGTGCCGCATCAGCCCGCCGGAGCCGGAGGAGGAGCCGCCGGGCCGGTAGGTCACCAGCAGGAAGTCGACGTCCACGCCCGGCACCCGGCCCAGGCGCTCCCAGACGACGCCCGAGTCCAGCTCCAGCGTCTCACGCTCACCGGCGCCCACCAGCGGGCCGATCCGCCGCCCGGGGTCGGCGCCGAAGGCGGCCAGGGCGTGCAGGACGGTGCCGGGGGCCGCCGCCGTGAGGGGGGTCGCTCCGTGCTGCGGGAGCCCGGCGCTCTCCCGGGCGTCGAAGAGGGACTCGACGGAGATGCCCAGGGCCGTCGTGATCGCGTACAGCGTGCTGACGGACGGCTGGCTCTTGCCGGTCTCGATCTGCGACACGAGGCTCGCCGACACGCCGGCCTCCCGGGCGAGCGCGCGCAGGCTCGTCCCGCGCTCCAGACGCGCCTGCCGGATACGCGCACCGACGGGCGGCACGACGGCGGGGGACACGGGCGGCTCCTCTCAGGAGTGAGCGGGGTGTGCAGCCTCATTGAACAGCCGGTGGGGTGCGCCACGCCAGACGGCACACACGCGAGCCAGCCGCCCCGCTTCCCCCAACTCCTCGCCACCGGGACGTCGCCGTCACCCGCCACCCCTCCCCCGCCCACGGCCCGGCGCGCAGGCCGCCGCCCAGCGCCGGCACGCGTTCCGTTCAAGCCGGCCGCCCGGAACCGGGTCGAGATCGCGGCCAGGGCCTGGCAGGACGGGCACGCCTGGGCCGGAGCGTGAGGCGTCCGCCGCTGACGGCGCTCACCCGAACAGTCCGGTGCCGGTGGTGGGCCGTCGGTGCCGGTGGTGCGCTGAGGGCACGCGCGTCACGTTTCCAGGAGGCACTCCCGATGACCCGTCGTCCGAACCGGCTCGTCCGTGGTCTCTCCTCCGCCCTGGCGGCAGGCACGCTGCTGGCCACCGCCGCCTGCTCGGACGACGGCGGCACGGACGGTTCGCGCGTCCCGGACGTCGCCGCGTCACAGGTCGCCGGGAAGCGGCAGACCCCCTCTCCGACCGCCACCCTCACCACGGACGGCGCGCGAACCGCGCTGATCACCGAGGCGGACGTCGAGGACGACTGGACCCAGGTCAAGGACACGGAGGCCGAGAACTGGCACGACAGCCTGCTCATCGGCAGGGTCGACGTCTCCGACTTCCTCACCGCCAAGGCCCAGGCCGCCGACTGTCAGCGGCTCCTCGACTCCCTCTTCGACGACGACCTGCTGGGCAGGCCGTCCGGAGCATCCGAACTGCGCGGCTTCCAGCAGGGCGACTCGCGCCTGCTGTACCAGGTCGCCTCCTACGAACGGGCTGACCCGCAGGACTCCTTGAACTGGATGGCGGACCTGCCGGAGAAGTGCGACCGGTTCACCGTCACCGACGGCGGCGAACAGCGCACCGTGCAGGTCGTCGAGACCTCGCTGCCCGGCGTGGGCGACTCCCGTGAGGGCCTGCGTGTGACGGTACGGGGCACCACCGGCGGCACGCAGGCCACGCTGACCCTGGACGTCGCCGCGGTACGCGTCGGCGACGACGCGATCACCGTCACGGCGGGCGGGCTGGACGGGGGCGAGAGCGATTCCGTCGGGCAGGCGGTGCGGCTCGGCACCCAGCGCCTGAAGGACGTGCTGGCCGGCAGGGCCCCCTCCCCGGACCCCGGCGAGGTCGAGTAACCCGGTCCGCAGCTCTCCCCCGCCGCGTGCCTACGCGCCCCCGGCCGGCTTCTGCCGATTCCGGGGACAGGTGATCACCGGAGCGGCACAATGGCGGCGATGACCGGTACCGGTCGCTCGTGCGAGGAGAGGAAGAGACGTGAGTGAGAGCCACACCCCGCCGAGCGGCTCGGCGCGGCTGAACACCGGTGTGGCGCACAACGCGCGTGTGTGGAACTACTGGATCGGCGGCAAGGACAACTACGAGATCGACCAGAAGGTCGGCGAGCAGGTGGCCGGCATGTTCCCGATCATCCGGGACATCGCCCGGGCGGACCGGGACTTCCTGGGCCGGGCCGTGTCGTTCCTGGCCGGCGAGCGCGGAGTGCGGCAGTTCCTCGACATCGGCACGGGGCTGCCGACGGCGGACAACACCCACGAGATCGCCCAGCGGCTCGCGCCCGACTCCCGGATCGTCTACGTCGACAACGACCCGATCGTGCTGGTGCACGCCCGCACCCTGCTGACCGGCACCTCCGACGGCGTCACCGCCTACATCGACGCCGATGTGCACGACCCGGACGCCATCCTCGAACGGGCCGGGGACACCCTCGACCTCACCCGGCCCGTCGCCGTCATGATGCTGGGCATCCTCAACTTCGTCCTGGACACCGAGAAAGCCCGGGACATCGTGCGCCGTGTGATGGCCGCGGTCCCCTCCGGCAGCTACCTGGTCCTCACCCACCCGACGTTCGACGACGAGCTCGGCGGCGCGGGACAGATCCCGGCCATGAAGTTCTGGAACGAGAACGCCACTCCCCCGATCACCGCCCGCAGCGGCACGGACATCGCCGCGTTCTTCGACGGTCTGGAGCTGCTCGAACCGGGCCTGGTCTCGTGCGGCCAGTGGCGTGCCGACGCCGGCTCGGCCGTGCTGGTGCCGCAGTACGGCGCGGTGGCCGTCAAGGCCTGACGCCCGGCGACCGTCCCGTCGAGGAGGACGCACCGAGGAGGACGCATGACGACCCTGGCCGATCCGGTGCCCGGCGGCCGTCCCGGCGATGTCGAGCGGGCCACCGCGCTGAGCGGCGAGCTGGCGGGGCGGAGTGTGCACGGCGTCGTGCTGTCCTACGTCGACACCGCGGGCATCGGCCGGGTGAAGACGATCCCGACGGCCCGGCTCGCCTCCGCCGCCGCCTGGGGAGTCGGCATGTCCCCGGTGTTCGACACGTTCCTGGCGAACGACTCCATCGTCACCACCGACGTCCTCGGCTGCCCCGACGGCGACCTGCGTCTCTACCCGGACCTCGACCAGCTCGTGGTGCTGGCCGCGCAGCCCGGCTGGGCCTGGGCCCCGGTCGACCGGGTCACGCAGGACGGGGAGCGGCATCCCGGCTGCGGGCGTACGTTCCTGCGCCGGGTCGTCACCGAGGCGGCCGAGCGGCACGGCCTGACGTTCAAGGCGGCCGTGGAGGTCGAGTGGACCCTGGCCCGCGGGGACGCACCCGGTGACACGTTCGTGCCCGCGACGACCGGTCCGGCGTACGGGGCCACGCGGCAGGTCGAGCTCGGCGACTACACCGCCGACCTGCTGGCGGCGTGCGCGGCCCAGGGGCTCGACGTGGAGCAGGTCCATCCCGAGTACGCCGCCGGGCAGTTCGAGATCTCGGTGGGTGCCGTCGACCCGGTGGCGGCGGCCGACCGCAGCGTGCTGGTGCGGCAGACGATCCGCGCGGTGGCCCAGCGGCACGGGCTGCGGGTCTCCTTCGCCCCGGCCGTCACGGGGCAGGGCGTCGGCAACGGCGGGCACGTCCATCTCTCGGCCTGGCGCGGCGGGGTCAATCTGCACTCCGGGGGCGAGGGCCGGTACGGCATGACGGCCGGGGCGGAGTCGTTCACAGCCGGCCTCCTCGCCCATCTGCCCGGGCTCACGGCCGTGACCGCGCCGAGCCCCGCCAGCTATCTGCGGCTCAGGCCCTCGCAGTGGGCCGGGGTGTTCACCGCGTGGGGCCGCGAGACCCGGGAGACCGCCCTGCGGGTCGTCACCGGCACCGCCGGCCTGCGCGACCAGGCGGCCAACCTGGAGATCAAACCCGTCGACCTGGCCGCCAACCCCTACCTCGCGATCGGCTCCCTCATCGCCGCCGGGCTGGACGGCATGACCTCGTCCGCCGCGCTGCCCGAGGAGACCACCGGGGACCCGGCGCGGCTGGGCGAGGCGGAGGCGGCGGGCCGGGGCGTACGGCGGCTGCCGGTCTCGCTGGAGCAGGCCGCCGAGGAGTTCCGCGAGGACGGTGTGCTGCGGGCGGCCCTCGGCCCGGTCCTGGCCGACGCGGTGATCGCCGTACGGCGGGGAGAGCTGGCGTCCGTCGCCGGGTTCGACGACGACCAGGTGGCGGCGGCGTACCGCTGGAAGTACTGACGTGGGCGCGGTCCGCGAAGCGCTCGACGCGCTGAGCCTGGTCGACCACCACTGCCACGGCACGGTCGCCGCCGATCTCGACCGGGAGGCCTTCGAGCCGCTCCTCACCGAGGGCGACGCGTGGCCGGGCGTCTCGCCCTTCGACAGCCCCGTGGGCGTGGCCGTGCGCCGCCACTGCGCGCCCCTGCTGGACCTGCCGCGGCACGCCCCCAACGAGCGGTACATGGCCCGGCGCTCGGAGCTCGGCCCGCGTGAGGTGCAGCGGCGCTTCCTGCGCGCCTCGGGCACAGGCATCTTCTGCGTCGACACCGGGTACGCCCCCGACCGGCTGACCACCCCGGGTGAGATCGCCGAGGCCGCGGGCGGGTCGGCGTACGAGGTCGTGCGGCTGGAGGGCGTCGCCGAGTCGGTGCGGGCCGCGGGGGTCGAGCCGGACGCCTACGCGGACGCCTTCCGCGCGGCGGCGCTGGACGCCGTACGGCAGCCCGGCGCCGTGGCCGTGAAGTCGGTGGCGGCCTACCGCACCGGCTTCGACCTGGACCCGGCCCGGCCCTCGGACGCGGAGGTCACCGGCGCCGCCCGGCACTGGGCGGCCCGCGGCGGCCGCCTGGACGACCCGGTCCTGGTCCGGCACCTGCTGTGGACCGCCGTCGACCTGGGCCTGCCGCTCCAGTTGCACACCGGGTTCGGCGACAACGACATCCGGCTGCACCGGGCCGACCCGGCCCTCCTCACGGACTGGCTGCGTCTGACGGCCGGGACGATCCCGGTCCTGCTGCTGCACTGCTGGCCGTACCAGCGGCAGGCTGCGTACCTCGCGGCGGTCTTCGAGCAGGTGTATCTCGACGTCGGCCTCACCCTCCACCACGTCGGCCCGGCCAGGGCCGGTGCGGTGCTGGCGGAGGCCCTGGAGATCACACCGTTCCGCAAACTGCTGTACAGCTCCGACGCCTACGGTGTGCCGGAGTTCTTCCACCTCGGGGCGCTCGCCTTCCGGCAGGGCCTGGCGGAACTGCTCCAGGAGCGCTTGGACGCCGACGAGCTGTCCCTGCCGGACGCGCTGCGGATCGCCCGGTGGGCGGGCCGGGACAACGCCCTGCGCGTCTACCGGTTCCCGGACGACTCCCCGGAAGACGGTTGAACCGCGTGGGGACGGTCACAGTTCCTCCCGAGCGGCTATCCAGGAAGTCCGAACGGCTGAAAGTATGATCAAGCGATGTCTGACATGACCGAAACCACGCCCGGCTGGCTGTCCTCCGACGAACTGGAGATGACACGTGCCCGCATGCCGATCCTGTACGTCGACGCCGTCCCGGTCCGTGTCGACGACAGCGGCGAAGTCACGAGTGTCGGTGTGCTACTGCGCATGGGGCCCGACGGGACGGTCAGCCGGACGCTGGTCTCCGGCCGCGTGCTGCACCACGAACGCGTCCGTGACGCCCTGCTGCGCCACCTGGAGAAGGACCTCGGCCCGGTCGCGCTGCCCCGCGTCCCGGCGTCGCTCCAGCCGTTCACGGTCGCGGAGTACTTCCCGACGCAGGGCATCACGCCGTACCACGATCCCCGCCAGCACGCGGTTTCCCTCGCCTACATCGTGCCGGTGACGGGTGACTGCCGGCCCCGGCAGGACGCTCTCGACCTGGTGTGGTTCAGCCCGCAGGAGGCCGTCTCGGAAGCGGTGCAGAGCGAGATGCCGGGCGGTCACGGGGTGCTGCTCAAGCAGGCGCTGGCCCATGCGGGCTGCGCGATCTGACGAGTGCGGGCCGGCACCGAGGGGTGAGCTGATGCGGCTTCCCGACATGCCGCTGCACGACCCGTTCGTCGTCGCCGACGAACCAACGCGCACCTACCACCTCTACACGTCCAACGACCCCTCCGTATCGGGCGTGGACGGCACCGGCACGATGGTCTACCGCAGCCACGACCTGCGCGAGTGGACGCGCCCCGTCGTGGTGTTCCTGACCGCCGAGCAGGAGGGCGTCTGGGCGACGGACGGCGCGTGGGCCCCGGAGGTGCACGCCTGGGACGGCAGGTACTACTTCTTCACCACGCTGCACGACGAGAACCGGCCGCTCCCGGTCCCGCCGCCCAACCAGTGGGGTGTCCCGTTCCCGACCCCGACCCATGTGCGGGGCACGATCACGGCCGTCTCCGACTCACTGCTCGGCCCGTTCACCGTGCTCGACCCGGCCCGCCCCGTCCCGCCCGAGCACCTCATGACCCTCGACGGCACGCTGTACGTCGACCCGGCCGGGCAGCCCTGGATGGTGTACGCGCACGAGTGGCTCCAGACGATCGACGGAACGATGGAGGCGGTCCGGCTGGCTCCCGACCTGTCCCAGGCGGCCGGCGACCCGGTGTACCTCTTCAAGGCGTCGGACGCGCCCTGGACCGCCGAGCAGATCCCCGCGGGCGTACCGCACCAGCTGCCGCCGTACATCACCGACGGCCCCCAGCTGTACCGCACCCCTGACGGGTCCTTGCTGATGCTGTGGTCGACCTTCGAGAAGCACACGGCCCGTCCGGACGGCACGGTCAGCGGCGGCTACGTGCAGACCTACGCCGTGTCGAGGTCCGGGGACCTCCAGGGCCCGTGGCGGCAGCACCGGCCGCTGGTCCGCGACGACAGCGGCCACGGCATGCTGTTCCACACCTTCGACGGCCGGCTGATGATGATCCTCCACCGGCCCTTCGAGAACGCGCGCGGGAAGCTCTACGAGATGGAGCTCAGCGGTCACGAACTGACGGTGCTGCGCCGCCGCGACGACCTCGACGGCGGCGGCTGAGCCCGCCCGGCGAGTGCCCGGAACGCGATCAGCGGGTCTGCCGATATCGGCAGACCCGCTGATCGACTCTGTCGGGACGACAGGATTTGAACCTGCGACCCCTTGACCCCCAGTCAAGTGCGCTACCAAGCTGCGCCACGTCCCGTTGCCCGTCTGACCTGGGGATTCCCCCGGCCGAACGTGCAGGGAAACAATACCGCACTCGCGCCGGTGATCGCGCATCCGTTTCCGGGGGCCGAGATGAGCAGCGGTCCGTCGGGGTGAGGGGTCACTCCACCGCCGGGAGGCCCAGCCGGGGATGCGCCTCCAGGAGCCGGGTCGGGGCCGCCTGGCGCCAGGAGTCGGCCAGGATGTCCCGCAGTTCGCCCTCGCCCTCCAGCGCGTCGAGCCGGACCCGCACCCAGGCGAACTGGGCCTCGTGGTCGGCGATCCAGAACTTCCCCGGCTCGGCGAGCACCAGTTCGTCCCGCTCCTCCTTGGGGCAGCGCACGGCGATGGACGTCTCGTCCTCCGGCAGCGTGGCGAACATCTTTCCCGCGACCCGGAACGTGGGCATGCTCCAGGCGATCTTCTCCGTCGTGTCCGGCAGGGACAGGGCGATACGTCGTACGTCTTCGGCATCCGGCATGGCAGGCACGGTAGCGGCTGCCACTGACAATCACCTGGTGAGAGCGGTTGCCGGTACGCGCTTGTAGTAGATCGTCGTCGGGCGCAGCTCCCCGTCGGGGCTGGCCGCGTAGTCGGGGATCGCGCCGATCGCGGTCCAGCCGGCCGACCGGTACAGCCGCTCGGCGGGGCTGCCGCTCTCGGTGTCCAGGTGCAGGAGCGTGACGCCGGCCTCCGCGGCGGCGCCCTCCGCCGTGGTCAGGAGCCCGCGTCCGAGGCCACGACCGCGGGCGTCGCGGTGCACCATGAGCTTGACGAGCTCGGCGCGGTGACGGCTGTTCGGCTTGGCGGGGAAGGCCAGGCTCACCGTGCCCAGCACCCGGCCCCCGTCGTACGCCGCCCACACGGCGAGCCGTCCCGCTGCCACGTCGGCGGCCCGTTCCTCCCACCAGGCGAGCGCCTCCGCGCGGTCGAGCGGCGCGAGGAAGCCGACCGAGGCACCGCCGTTCACGGTGTCGGTCAACAGGTCCGCCAATGCCCCGGCGGAGCGGAGCAGTTGAGCCTCGTCCAGACGGATCACGGCCGCACCACCGCCAGCAGGTACCGGACGCCCTCGGGAGCGGCACACCGGAACCGGGTCGGGCCCCACACGCGCATGCGCAGGCAGTCACCGGCGCCGAGGTGGTGTTCGGTGCTCTCCACCGTCACGTCGAGGGCCCCTTCCAGGACCCAGATGTGCTGCTCCAGGCCGGTGACGGGCGGACGGTCGTAGGCGATGTCGGCGCCGGGTGCGAGGCGGACCTCGACGAGTTCGCCGCGCAGGGCGGGATGCGGCGGTGACACGGACCGCCGTACGAAGCCGGAGGCCTGGTCCTGCCAGACCGGCTGATCGGCGGCCCGCAGCACGGGTGCCGGTTCGGCCTCGACCTCGCTGAGCAGCTGGGACATGGTCCGCCCGTAGACGGCACACAGGCGGTTCAGGAGGGAGGCCGTGGGGCTGATCTCCGCCCGCTCGGCCCGGGAGAGGGTGGAGCGGCTCACTCCGCTGCGGTCCGCCAACTCGCCCAGGGAGTAGCCGTGTTCGGTCCGCAGCTCGGCCAGGCGGGCGCCCAGCCGGGTATCGATCGCGCCTGTGTCGTCACTTCTCACATATGGGACGGTATCCCGGATATGAGACGGCCCGGTTACGGAGTCCTCACACCTGGGCCGCCGCGCCGAGTGCGTCCAGCACCGGGCGGATCAGGGGATGCTCCTCGGCCCCCCGGCGCACCGCGGCGAAGACCCGCCGGGTGGGCGCCGTACCGTCGACCGGGCGGACGACCACCCCGGCGAGATCCATGCCGCGCAGCGCCGAGCGCGGCACGAGGGCGACGCCCGCGTCGGCGGAGGCGAGGGCGACGACCGCGCGGAAGTCGTCCGAGGAGTGCTCCATGCGGGGCTGGAAGCCGGCGTTCTCGCAGGCCAGGACCACCACATCGTGGCAGGGGTTACCGGGGTACGGGCCGATCCACGCGTCCTTGGCCAGTTCGGCGAGCGGAACCTCCGCCGCGTCGGCCAGGCGGTGGGTGACCGGGACGACCGCGTCGAAGGGCTCGGCGTACAGCGGTACGTGGGTCAGCCGCGGGTCGTCGGCGGGCGGGGCGCCCCGGTACTCGACGGCGACGGCGACGTCGACCTGCCGGTCCAGCACCATCGGCAGGCTCGCGTCGCCCTCGGCATCCTGGACGCAGATGCGGATCCCGGGCGCCGACTCGGTGAGGCGGGCCACCGCGGGCGCGACGACCAGCGCGATGCCGGTCGCGAAGGAGGCGACCGTGACGGTCCCGGCCGCTCCCGAACTGTAGGCGGCCAACTCGGCCTCGGCGCGCTCCAGTTGGGCGAGGACCGCGTTGGCGTGGCTGAGCAGGATCTCGCCGGCGGCGGTGAGGCGTACGCCCTTGGCGCCGCGCTCGACGAGCCGGTGCCCGGTCTCCTGTTCCAGCGCGGCGAGCTGCTGGGACACAGCCGACGGGGTCAGGTACAGCGCGGCGGCAGCCGCCGTCACCGTACGGTGGTCGGCCACCGCACGGAGGATGTGGAGCCGCCGCGCTTCGATCATGCGATCGATTCTCTCAGGTCGGTGAGGGTCTCAGCCCCCAGCTCCGCCCGGGCCGCCACGAAGGCGTCCACCGCCCGGTTCACGTCCTCCGCGGAGTGCGCGGCCGACAGCTGGACGCGGATCCGGGCCTGGCCCTGCGGCACCACCGGGTACGAGAAGCCGATCACGTAGACGCCGCGCTCCAGCAGCAGCTCCGCCATGCGCCCGGCGACCGCCGCGTCCCCGATCATCACCGGGGCGATGGGGTGGTCGCCGGGGAGGACGTCGAAGCCCGCCTCGGTCATGCGGCCGCGGAAGAGGGCCGTGTTCTCCGCGAGCCGGACGCGCAGATCGTCCGCCGACTCCAGCAGGTCGAGGACCTTGAGGGAGGCCGCCGCGATCACCGGGGCGAGCGTGTTGGAGAAGAGGTACGGACGGGAGCGCTGGCGCAGCAGGGCGACGATCTCGGCACGGGCGGCGACATAGCCGCCGGAGGCACCACCGAGCGCCTTGCCGAGGGTGCCGGTGATGATGTCGACGCGGTCCATGACGCCGTGCAGCTCGGGCGTGCCGCGGCCGCCGGGGCCGACGAAGCCGACGGCGTGCGAGTCGTCGACCATGACCATCGCGTCGTAGCGGTCGGCGAGGTCGCAGATCTCGCGCAGCGGGGCCACGTAGCCGTCCATGGAGAAGACGCCGTCGGTGACGATCAGGCGGCGGCGCGCGTCGGAGGCCTCCTTGAGTCGGGCCTCCAGCTCGGCGAGGTCGCGGTTGGCGTAGCGAAGGCGGCGGGCCTTGGACAGCCGGATGCCGTCGATGATCGACGCATGGTTGAGCGCGTCGGAGATGACCGCGTCCTCGGGGCCGAGCAGCGTCTCGAACACGCCGCCGTTGGCGTCGAAGCAGGAGGAGTACAGGATCGTGTCCTCCTGGCCGAGGAACGCCGACAGCCGCGCCTCCAGTTCCTTGTGCACCTCCTGGGTGCCGCAGATGAAGCGGACGGAGGCCATGCCGTAGCCCCAGCGGTCCAAGGCCTCGTGGGCGGCGGCGACGACCTCGGGGTGGTCGGCGAGGCCGAGGTAGTTGTTGGCGCAGAAGTTGAGGACCTCGCCCGGCCGGCCGCCCGCGGTGACGTTCACGGTGGCGGACTGCGGGCTGCCGATCACGCGCTCGGGCTTGTGCAGTCCGGCGGCGCGGATCTCGTCGAGGGTGGCGCGCAGGTCGTCGCGCACGGAGTCGAACATGAGGGCTCCTGAAGTGCTTGGCGGTGAGGGGGGGTTACGCGGTCCAGTCGAGGATGACCTTGCCGCCGCGGCCGCTCGCCGCGTCGGCGAACGCCGCCTCGAAGTCGCGGAAGCCGTACCGGCCGGTGATCACGGGCGCGAGGTCGAGGCCGCCTTCCAGCAGCACGGACATCGCGTACCAGGTCTCGAACATCTCGCGGCCGTAGATGCCCTTGATCGTGATCATCGAGGTGACGATCCGGGCCCAGTCGACGGGGAACTCCTGCGCGGGCAGGCCGAGCATCGCGATCCGGCCGCCGTGCGTCATGTTGGCGATCATGTCCCGCATGGCCTCGGGGCGGCCGGACATCTCCAGGCCGATGTCGAAGCCCTCGCGCAGGCCGAGCGTGCGCTGCCCGTCGGCGATGGTGGCGTCCGCGACATTGAGCGCGAGGCTGACCCCGATCTTGCGGGCCAGGTCCAGCCGCTCCTCGCTGACGTCGGTGATCATGACGTTGCGGGCTCCGGCGTGCCGGGCCACGGCGGCGGCCATCAGACCGATCGGGCCCGCGCCGGTGATCAGCACGTCCTCGCCGACGAGCGGGAACGACAGCGCGGTGTGCACGGCGTTGCCGAACGGGTCGAAGATCGCGGCCACGTCGAGGTCGACGGGCACCCGGTGCACCCAGACGTTGGCGGCGGGCAGGACGATGTACTCCGCGAACGCCCCGTCCCGGCCCACGCCCAGCCCGATGGTGGCCCGGCACAGATGACGACGCCCGGCCTGACAGTTGCGGCACTTGCCGCACACCAGGTGGCCTTCGCCGCTCACCCGGTCGCCGACGGCGATGTCGATGACGTTCCGCCCGGTCCCGACGACCTCGCCGACGAACTCGTGCCCGACCACGAGCGGGGTGCGGATCGCCTGCCGCGCCCAGCCGTCCCAGGCCCTGATGTGCAGGTCGGTGCCGCAGATGCCGGTGCGCAGCACCTTGATCAGTACGTCACCCGGCCCGACGGCGGGCTCGGGGACGTCCGCCAGCCACAGCCCGGGTTCCGCCTTCTGTTTGACCAGCGCCTTCACCGCTACGGCTCCTGAGGGTGAGTCCCGGCTCCGGGCATGCCGAAGGAGCCCCTGGGCCGGGAGAGGAGTGGGATCGCACAGCAATCTGCCGTACGCCGGCCGCACCGGTCCATCGAGGTTTTCTTAAGCGCCGCCTCAGCTTTCCTTCACGCCCCCTGCGTGACCTGCGCAACGCGGGCGTGTCAGTAGGGCAGCATGCCGTCCCGGCCCTCCAGCTGTGCGACGAGCTGCGCGGCGTGTTCCTTGATGGCCGTCAGGCCCGGCTTTCCCCACGGCCGGGGCCCGACGTCGGCGACGCTGACCGTGCCCAGCACCAGGCCCGTACCGTCGATGAGCGGTGCTCCCAGATAGGAGCGGATACCGAACTCGTCGACCACCGGATTGCCTGCGAACCGCGGATAGTCGTGGACGTCCTCCAGGACCAGGGCCTTGCGTCGCGCCACCACATGGGGGCAGAAGCCATGGTCGCGGGGCAGAGTACGGCCCACCCGGGGGCTGGTGCCGTCGCTGCGCACCACCGGCGCGACGGCCGGCACGGACAGGCCCGCGTAGAACTGGCCCCGCTCGTCCGGGAAGTTGACCATGGCGTACGGCGCCCCGGTGAGCTCGGCGAGACCGTGCGCGAAGGCGTCGAGTGCGGGTTCGGGGCGCTCCCCCAGACCCAGCAGGCGCAGTCGGCCGGCGCGGGCGGGGGCCTCCTTGTCCTCGGGTGTGAGCAGCAGACGACCGGCCGGGCGCGGCGGGTCGTAGCTCATGGGCGTCCTCCCGGACTGTGGGCATGCGTCATATACGGGCTCCTGAGGTGTTGGAGGATCACATGTGGGCGCCATACCCGGTCGTGGGAGCAACCGGCGCATGGGCGATGAGGTGGCGCACGAGGGTCAGCAGGGTCTGGACCCCGGAGCTGGAGATCCGGGCGTCACAGCACACGACGGGGATCTCGTCGGACAGGTCGAGGGCAGCGCGCACCTCCCCCGGGTCGTAGCGGTAGGCGCCGTCGAACTCGTTGACGGCGACGATGAAGCCGAGGCCGCGTTGTTCGAAGAAGTCGACGGCCGCGAAACACTCCTCCAGGCGGCGGGTGTCGGCGAGGATGACCGCCCCGAGCGCGCCCTCGCACAACTCGTCCCACATGAACCAGAACCGCTCCTGTCCGGGGGTTCCGAACAGGTACAGCACGTGTTTCGGGTCGAGCGTGATGCGGCCGAAGTCCATGGCCACGGTCGTCTCGACCTTGTTCTCGATGCCGTCGAGGTTGTCGGTCGCGGCACTGACGGTGGTGAGCAGTTCCTCCGTGCTGAGCGGCGCGATCTCGCTGACCGCGCCGACGAAGGTCGTCTTGCCCACGCCGAACCCGCCCGCCACCAGGATCTTGAGGGCGGTGGGGAACGGATCGCCGCCGTGGCCGGAAGCGTCGGCGTAGTCAGAGCTGTCGTCGTAGTCCATCGAGCACTGCCTCCAGAAGGGCCCGGTCCGTCGGGTTGTGGTGGAACGCGGGGGGCTTGGTGGTCAGCGCCCCGCAGTCGACGAGGTCCGCCAGCAGCACCTTGGTGACGGCCACCGGCAGCTTCAGATGGGCGGCGACCTCCGCGACGGCGACGGGCACACTGCACCGCTCGAGTGCCTGCGCGTGCTCGGGGCCGAGGTAGCCCAGGGGGGTCGCCCCGGTGGCCATCACCTGCGACATGAGGTCGAGCGCGACGGTGGGACGGGTGCGGCCGTTGCTGACCGTGAACGGGCGCACCAGCCGCCCGGCCGCGTCGTCGAGCCAGGGCCCGTCACCGGCCGCCGCCACGCTCAAGGCCTCATCGCCGGGGATTCGACGGACTGCTGGCGTGGAGCGGTGACCAGGTACGGGCGGACGCTCTTGACCAGCATCGCCATCTCGTAGCCGAGGACGGCCGCGTCGGCCTCGCGGCCGGCGAGCACGGCAAGACAGGTGCCGGAGCCGGCGGTGGTGACGAACAGCAGGGTCGACGCGAGTTCGACCACGACCTGCCGGACGTCGCCGCCGTCGCCGAAGCGGACGCCGGCGCTGCGGCCGAGGGAGTACAGGCCGGAGGCCAGGGCGGCCATGTGGTCGGCACTGTCCGGGTCGAGGCCGTGCACGGACTTCACGAGCCCGTCGCAGGACAGGAGCACCGCGGCGCTCGTGTGCGGTACGCGCTGCACGAGGCCGCTCATCAGCCAGTCGAGATCGGATACATGGGCGGTCGGCGCATCGCTCGCCATGGTGGATCGACTCCTTGAGGTACGAAGGTCTGCGGGAGCGCTGGGGGTGGAGGTGGAAACGTGGGTGGAAAGGGGGGTGGTCATCCGGCGGGTGCACTCCCGTCCTGCCGGGTGGTGGTGGTGTGGTCGGGGCGGGACGCGGTCACACCGTCCCGCACGCCGCGCGCCTCGGTCAGGCGGGCCGCGTCCACGGTGGGGAGGGACTCGGTGTGCACCGGCTCCATGGGGATCGGGTCCCGGTGTGCGGGCTCCCTATGTGTGGGCTCGTTGTGTGCGAGCTCCCTGTGGAGCGGCGTCACGTGGGCCGACTCCATATGTGTCGACCCCATGGGTGCCGGCTCCGTGTGCGTCGGCTCTGTGTGCGTCGACGGGGCCGTGTGCGTCGACGGGGCCGTGTCGCCCCACTCCATGTTCCCGGCCTCCATGTGCTGTTGGGCCTCGGCGAGGCTGATGCCGCGCTGGAAGGCGGCCATCAGGCCGGGATCGTGGCCGACGAGGAGCTCGGGTTCCTGGCGCGGCGTGGGAGCGTCGCGCAACTGGGGGGCGATGTGTTCCTGGGCACGGCGGCGGGGCAGTTGGGGCTTGCCCATGGTGCCGCGCACCGTGCCGTTGCGCGGGGTGGGCGGCGATGTCACGTTCTCGGCGAGCATGCGCCGGTCGTCGGGGCTGATCCCGGGCCTCGCCTCGGCCGGATTGGGCCGCCCCCGATGGGTCCCGCGCACGGGCAGGGGCGCAGGCCGGCCGCTCTGGGGGCTTCCGCCCGAGGCCCGTTCGGCCTCCTGCTGGTGCGCCCGGGACGCGCCGGCGGTCTGCGGCACCGACGGCAACGCTTCGGAGGCGGCACCCGACCCGGACGAGAACCCGTAGACCGCCGAGACTCCTGACACGGCCCCCTCGGCTCGGGACGACCCCCTCCTGGACACGGCTCCGGACTCGGGCCCGCTCCCGCCTGAGTCTCCAGCCCCGCCCGCGGACTGCCCGAGCCGGCCGAGTTGCCCGGCCTGTCCATGCTGCCGGGTCTGCCGCAGCGGTACGGCCGGACGATCCTGACCGCCCGCCCCGCCCTCGGCCTGCCCGGTGCGCCCGGGCTCGCCCACCTCGGCCCCCAGCAGCGCCTGCGGCACGACGAGCACCGCCTGCACTCCGCCGTAGATGTTGCTCTGGAGGCGGACGGTGATGCCGTGCCGCCGCGCCAGCTGCGAGACGACGAACAACCCGATGCGGCCGTCCGCGAGGAGCCGGGCGACGTTCACCTGGTCCGGGTCGGCGAGCAGGGCGTTCATCCGCGTCTGCTCCTCCAGCGGCATGCCCAGTCCACGGTCCTCGACCTCGACGGCGAGCCCGGAGGTGACGAGGTTGGCGCGCAGCAGCACCTGGGTGTGCGGGGCGGAGAACACCGTGGCGTTCTCGACGAGTTCGGCCAGCAGGTGAATGACGTCGGCCACGGCGTGTCCGCGCAGGGTGCCGTCGATCGGCGGCACGAGCTTGACCCGCGAGTACTGCTCGACCTCGGCGATGGCGGAGCGCAGCACCTCGGTCATGGAGACCGGGTTGCTCCACTGGCGGCGGGAGACGGCCCCGCCGAGCACGGCGAGGTTCTCGGCGTGGCGGCGGATGCGGGTGGCGAGGTGGTCGACGTGGAAGAGCCCCTTGAGCAGGTCGGGGTCCTCCATCTCGTTCTCCAGCTCGTCGAGGATGGAGATCTCGCGGTGCACGAGCGACTGCAGGCGCCGGGCGAGGTTGACGAACACCTCGAGCTTCTGTTCGCTGCCCGCCTGGCTGGAGAGCTGTGACGCCTGGACGACGGCGGTGACGGCGCCGTCGTGCGCGCGGGTCAGGTCGGCGGAGAGCAGTTCGAAGTCGTCGGCGCCCTCTGCGGGGCCGCCGCGTGGGCTGCCCTGCGGGCCGGGCTGCGGCGGAACGTCGCCGCGGCGCAGCGCCTCGACCAGGGCGCGCAGGTCGGCCTCGCGCCGCGCGGTGGTGCGGCGCAGGACGCCGATGCGGTCGTGCACGGACCGGGCGGCCCGGTTGGCGGCCACCGCGGCGACGACGATGCCGACGAGGGTCACCGAGACCGCGCCGGAGAGCACGGCCCACAGCGTCGGCCCAGGCCGGGCCCCGGTGGACCGGACGGTGAAGAGGACGGCGGCACAGCCGCTGAGGGCGACGGCGACGGGCGGCAGCACGGCGAGACGCAGCAGCTGGGGCCGTATATGGGTCTCGGGCAGCGCGGGTGCGGTGCGGCCGGCCGGCCGCCCGTGCCGCCCGCCCTCACGGCGGTCTGCGCGTGCGGCCGGGGCGCGGAGGTGAGACATCGGTGTCCTCGTACTGGTCCGTCGGTCCTGGGTGCCAGGGGGGCTTGCGATGGTGCGACCGGGCTCACGCGGCCGCTTCCGCACGCCCCGGGCCGCCCGCTCGGGCCCGTCCGGCTCCCGCCCGGCACCGCCGGGTCCGGAGTCCGTGTGCTGCCCGGGCCCGGATGCGGCCACTACGGCGGCTCCCGTCCCGGCGTCGGTCCTGCGCGGGCAGCGGGGATCCCCCTCGCGTCGACTCCCTCGTCCGCCATGCGCCTGCACGTACCGGTCCCCACTCCCTGATCCGTCTGTTTCCCGACGGACACTGACAGTAGTCGTCAGCGCATCATGTGCGGTGGGCAGTTGACAAACTCATACGGTGAGCGTCCCGCTCTGGTATGAGGTCTCGTACGACAGACCGATAACTCCCTCACCTCTGCGAACACGAACGGAAACAGTTCGATCCGACCTGGTCAGAAGTGGTCACACCGACACGGCGAGGGCTGGGGAGCCTGTGACTCCCCGGCCCTCGCCGTCGATCCCCCGCTCGCTCCGGCTCAGCCCGTCGGAAGCGTTTCCAGGTCCTCCGTACCCTTCGCCGCCCTGCCGTCACCGTCACTCACCGTATCGGCCTGGGCCACGGCTGCCGCGTTCGACGTGGTCTTGATAGCGGCGTCGGCGAGGGCTTCGCCGGCCGCAAAACCACCCGCCGGGGCGAGCGCCACTCCGCGCCGCCACAGCTCGGAAGGGACGGTCCCGGCCGTGGACTCGAAGGGCTCGCCCCGCAGGGCAGGGCGATCCGGGCGCGGATGACCCTGCTCCGTCCGGGCGAATTTGACCTACTGTCAGGCGCTCTCTTTACTTGCTTCGACATTTTGAAGATCGCGTGAAGTTGGGGCGGGGGAAGTGCGCATACGTAGACACAATGCGTCGGTAGGTCGAAGAAGACGCAGATCCCGGGGGATCTCATACCTGGCAGCCGAGTTCACGGCCTTGACCCTGGTGGTGTCCTTGCCGACGCTGACGACCGCCGCGGCCACGGAGCAGACGGCGACGCAGTCCGTCGAGAGCGGCACGAGCACGCACTCCAGCGCGACAGCCAGGGCCCTGGAGACAGGCGAGCAGGTCGAAGTCACCGGCGAGCGAACCGAGTACTCGACCACCCTGGCCAACCCGGACGGGACGTACACGCTGACGCAGTCCGCGGTACCGCAGCGCGTCAAGGGGGCCCAGGGCCAGTGGCAGGAGGCCGATGCCACATTGGTCAAGCGTGCGGATGGAACCGTGGGTCCCAGATCCGCCGTAGTGGACCTGTCGTTCTCCGGTGGCGGCGACGGCGCGGGTCTGATCAAGCTCGGTGACGAGCGGGGCAGCGTACGCCTCGGCTGGTCGGGCGAGTTGCCGGAACCGAGGCTGGACGGCGCGAAGGCCGTCTACCCCGAGGTCTTTGACGGGGTGGACCTGGAGCTGACCGCCACCGCCGAGGGCTACCGCGAGGTGCTCGTGGTCAAGTCCGCCAAGGCCGCGGCCAATCCGGCGCTCGAGCACATCAAGCTGACCGCCACGGCCACCGATCTGCACATCGTGGAGGGCGCGGGCGGCGGCCTGCGTGCCCTGGACCAGGACGGCAACGCCGTCTTTCGGGGGCCGGCCGGGCAGATGTGGGACTCCGCCGGCCAGGACGGGGGCACGGGCACGCAGTTGCTGTCCGCCACCGCGACGGAGCCGGCCCCTGACGCCCCGGCCGAGGAGGGCACCCAGCCCGGCGCCGGCGACACCAGCGCCGTCATGCCGGTGCACGTCGACGACCGGACGGTGTCCGTCAAGCCGGACCTCGGCTTGCTGCGCGGTGAAGAAACGGTTTACCCCGTGTACATCGACCCCTCGGTCGGTCTCGGGAGGTCGGAGCGGACCGTGCTGTCCTCCGACGGCGACAAGTTCTGGCAGTTCAACGGCGACTACGGCGTCGGCCGGTGCAGCGTGTCCGGGCCGTACTACTGCGGCAACAACTACACGAACCGCATGCTCTTCGAGTTCTCGCCGTCGAAGCTGGCGGGCAAGTACGTCCTCGACGCCACGTTCCGCGCGTACGAGACCTGGTCGTTCTCCTGTGACCCCAAGTGGGTGGACCTGGAGCGCACCGACAACATCACCGAGGGGACCCGCTGGCCGGGCCCGCCCCAGCTCGACCAGATGGGCGACCGGCACGTATCGGCGGGGCGCGGCGGTAACTGCACGCCTGACCAGCCTGATGCGTGGGTCGAGTTCAACGACAACCCGGAGGAGTCGGACGAGAACCTCGCGTCGACGGTGCGTAAGTTCGCCGACGGCAAGATCCACCGGCTCACCTTCATGCTGCGGGCCAAGGACGAGGGCGACCCCTCGGCGTGGAAGCGGTTCGACGACAACGCCGAGCTCAAGGTCAACTACGCCTACAAGCCGGGCGTGCCCACCGATGTCGGCGTCATCCCTGGGGACGGCACCACCGCCTACTGCAAGACGTCCTCCTCCGATCCGCTGATCGTGACCCGGATCGACCCGATGGTGCAGGCGCGGGTGCAGACCCAGGTGGAGCACAACGCGGGTGACGAAGAGGGCTCGCTGCAGGCCGAGTACATCGTCGAGCGCGGTGACGACGCCGCCTGGCACCAGGTGTGGTCGGACTACCGGCCGGACTCCGGCTGGGCCCCGGACGGCACCCTGGAGAAGATGCGCACGACCAACCGTGCGGACGGCGGCCTGTACCGGCTCAAGGCGCGCACGCAGTCGCACTGGTCGTACGGCGGCAAGTCAGGTGATCTCTTCTCGTCGTATTCCAAGTGGTGCTACTTCAAGATCGACTCGACGGCGCCCAAGGCCCCGGTGATCACCTCGGGCAGCCCGTACACCGCGTGCACCACCAACCTGTGCGAGGGCAAGGGCGGACCGGGCGTCCCCGGCAGCTTCACCTTCAAGCCCAACGCGGCGGACAAGGACATCGCCGGCTACCGCTGGCGGCTGCTCACCACCTCCGCGAAGGAGACCAGGACGGTCACCGGCTCCACAGTCACCGTGCCGAACGTGACGCCGTCGCTCTCTGGCACCCAGGTGCTGTCGGTGGAGGCCAAGGACGTACGCAGCCGGTGGGGCGCCCCTGCCGAGTTCACCTTCAAGGTCGCCCCCGCCTCCGGCCCCTCCGGTACCTGGCACTTCGACGACGGCGCCCCGGACTCGGGCGTGACTCTCGCCAAGGACACCGCGACCGAGGGCACACGGCACGACGCGACGCTCTACACCGCCGGTGCGGGCTGGTCGGCGCTGGCCCGGCGCGGTGACGCGGACTACTCGCTGTGGATGGACAGCACGGTCCCCGAGAACCAGAAGGCGTACGCGGCCACGGCCGCCCCGGCCGTGAACACGAAGGACTCCTTCACCCTTTCGGCGTGGGCCTATCTGACGGACGCCTCGCAGAACCGTGTGGTGCTCGCGGCCCCGGGGGCCAACGCCTCGGCGTTCACCCTCTATTACTCCGCCGCGTACAAGAAGTGGGTGTTCAACCGGACCGCCGCTGACGTCAAGGACGGCCAGACCTATCTCCGGTCGCTCTCCGACACCGGTGAGCCGCCGGTGAAGGTGTGGACGCACTTGGCGGGTGTCTTCGACACCCAAGGCGACACGGACAAGACCAACGACACCATCCAACTGTTCGTCAACGGCCGCCCGCAGGGCAAGCCGGTCGTGCTCACCTCGCTGTCGACCGCGTACACGCCGTGGGTGTCCACCGGCGGCCTGCAGTTCGGCCGCTCGCTGGTGGGCGGTACCTACGGGGAGAACTTCCGCGGCCGTCTCGACGAGGTGTCCGTGTGGCAGCGGGCGCTGACCGCGGACGAGGTCACCGAGCAGGCACAGCTGACGGAGAACGGCATTCCCCTGCACGAGCTGGTGGCGCACTGGGACGCCGCGGCGTCCACGGCCACCGAGATCAAGGAGCTGACCTCGTATCCGGCCGGTCCGATGAAGCTGTCGGCCTCGGGCGCGGTCCTCGACACGGAGAACGACGCCCTGGTCCTGGACGGCACGGCCGGCTACGCCTCGGCGACCGGACCGGTCGCCGACGAGTCCGGCTCCTTCACCGCCACCGCACGGGTGCGGCTCGACTCCGTGAAGCTCGCGGCCAAGCCCGTCGGCTACCAGGCCCAGGTGGCCGGGCAGCAGGCGAGCGGCGGAGAGTCCTCGTGGGCACTGTGGGTCGTCAAGCCCGCCGACGACGTCTACCAGTGGAAGTTCACCCGCACCGCGCTCGGCGCCGACGGCAAGGTCACCCAGAGCGCCGAGGTGCCCGGGGGTGACATCGCCGAGGTCGACACCTGGGTGCAGGTCACCGGCGTCTTCGACGCTCAGGAGGCCTGGGAGTGGACCGATGCCGACGACGGGTCCACAGCGACCAAGTACGGCAAACTCCACCTGTACGTGGGCGAGTTCGACCAGCCCACGGAGGGTGACGCCGGGTTCACCGCACCTCAGCAGGGCGCCGGCGCGATCACCGCGGGCCGAGGCAGCAAGAGCGGCAGCACCGGGCATCACTTGCCCGGTTCCCTGGAGGAAGTGCGCGTCTGGACGGGCGCGATGAGCGCCGACCAGATCAGCTCACAGGTACTGGGCGCGAACACGCTCTGACGCTTCTGCCGTGCCGGGCCCGGGAGGTGATGCCCGGGCCCGGTGAGGCCGCCCCTCACACCGCCCCGTCCCCCGCCACGCGGGGGCGCAGCGCGCCCGGCTTCCGGCTGGGCGCAGAAAGAACACCCACATGAACCCCCTGGGGAAATACCGGCTGCCGAGAAGCAGCCGGCCGACAGCGGCCGGAACCGTCCGCTGGATGCCCGGCCTCGCGCTGGGCATGGGCCTGGCGATGCTGCCGGGCCTGCTGTCACCCGTCGCGTTCGCGGCGGACAGGGACGATCCGTTGGGTCGTCCGACTCTCAAGGACGCGCGCTCGGCAGACGTGTCGCCGCTGACGGCGAAGGCCAACCGCAAGGCCGCCCGTACGGTGACCGAGGGTGAGGCCGCCGACGCGGCCGCCGCCCGCCGTGCGCGCACCGACCAGAACCGGTCGGTGACGTGGCCCGGCAAGGGCACCGCACGGCTGACCCTGCCCGACAAGGGCGTGGCGAGGGCGGAGCCGGGCTCTCTGCCGTTGACGCTGGAGCCGGCCGCCGGCAAGAAGGGCGCGACCGGCTCGGTCCGGGTGGACGTCCTGGACCAGAAGGCGGCCAGGGCCCTGGGCGTCAAGGGCGTCGTCCTGACCGTCACCGGTCCGAAGACCGGTGGGCGGGCCGAACTCGGCGTCGACTACTCGGCGTTCGCCTCGGCCTACGGGGCCGACTGGGCCGGCCGACTGCAGATGCAGCGGCTGCCGGGATGTGCGTTGAGCGACCCCACGGAAGCCAAGTGCCGTGCCCGGGTGCCGCTCGAGACCACGAACAAGCGGGGCGCCGACGAACTGAGCGCACCGCTGGCCTTCGCGCCCGCCGTCCGCTCCGCGAGCACCGGTCCGACGATGGTTCTCGCGCTCGCGGCCGGATCCCAGTCCGGCGCCGGCGATCTGAAGGCGAGTCCGCTCTCGGCATCCTCGACCTGGGAGGCCGGCGGTTCGTCCGGCACGTTCACGTGGTCCTACCCACTGCGCACCCCGCCGGCCGCGGCCGGGCCGCAGCCGGAGCTGCAGATCTCCTACGACTCGGGAAGCGTGGACGGCCGTACGGCCTCGACGAACAACCAGGGCACGGCGCTCGGTGAGGGCTTCGACATCACCTCGTCGTACATCGAGCGGCAGTACGGCTCGTGTGACGACGACGGCCAGGACGACAAGTACGACCTGTGCTGGAAGTACGAGAACGCCTCCATCGTGCTCAACGGCAAGGCCACCGAGCTCGTCAAGGACGACACCCGCGGCAAGTGGCGGTTGAAGAACGACGACGCCTCCACCGTCGAGCGGCGTACCGGCGCCGACAACGGCGACGACGACGGCGAGTACTGGATCGTCACCACCGGTGAGGGCACCGTCTACACGTTCGGCCTGAACAAGCTGCCCGGCGCGGGCACGGGTGACCGCACCAAGTCGGTGTGGACCGTGCCGGTGTTCGGTGACGACGAGGGCGAGCCGGGCCACTCCGACGGTTCGAGCTTCTCGGGCCGGGACAAGAAGCAGGCCTGGCGCTGGAACCTCGACCTGGTCGAGGACACACACGGCAACTCCTCCACGTACTGGTACGAGGACGAGGTCAACTATTACGACGAGCTCGGTGACGACACCACCGGCACTGCGTACACCCGGGGCGGCTATCTGGAGGAGATCCGCTACGGCCAGCGCAAGGGTGCCCTGTTCTCCGCCACTCCGGCGGCCTCGAACAAGGTGGTCTTCTCCTACGCGGAGCGCTGTCTCGCGAGCGGCACGGGCTGCGACGCCCTGACCGAGGACAAGCGGGACAACTGGCCCGACGTGCCCTACGACGCCATCTGCAAGGAGGGCGACAAGTGCACCGGGAACGTGGGCCCTTCCTTCTTCACTCGCAAGCGGATGACCGGTGTCACCACCTACGCGTGGGACGCGGCGGCCGCGACGCCAGGGTACGCGGCGATCGACGGCTGGTCGTTCAAGCAGCTCTACCTGGACCCGGGCGACACCGGTGACTCCACCGACCAGTCGCTGTGGCTCGACTCCATCACGCACACCGGGAAGCGCGGCACCGATCTCGCCATGGACCCGGTGAAGTTCACCCATGAGTTCAAGCCGAACCGGGTCGACGGCCCCTCCGACGACATCCTGTCGTTCGAGAAGCCCCGACTGAAGACCATCACGTCCGAGGCCGGCGCCCAGACGATCGTGTCCTACATGGAGGCCGACTGCGTCTACGGCCAGACCATGCCCAAGGTCGACGAGAACACCAAGCGCTGCTACCCGGTCAAGTGGTCGCCCAACGGCGAGCAGGAGCCGATCCTCGACTGGTTCCAGAAGTACCCGGTCAGCGCGGTCTCGACAACGGACCCGTTCGGCGGCTCCGAGGCCGTCCAGCACAGCTACCAGTACTCGGGAGGCGGCGCCTGGCACTACGACGACGACCCGATGACGCCGGCCAAGAAGCGCACCTGGTCGCTGTGGCGTGGCTTCGAGAAGGTCACACACCTCACCGGCGCGAGCGAGGGCACCCAGTCCAAGACGGTCACCATCTACCTGCGCGGCATGAACGGTGACCGCGTCCTCGGCCCGGACGGAAAGACGCCGGACCCGGACAAGCGCCGAACCGCCAAGGTGACCGGCATCAAGGCCGGCGAGATCACCGACTCGGACCAGTTCGCGGGCTTCGTACGCGAGACCGTCACCTACGACGGCACCGCGGAGGTCTCCGGCTCGATCGCCGACCCGTGGTCCGAGCGCACCGCGACGCAGCACAAGTCGTACGCCGACACCGAGGCGTATTACGTACGCACGGCCGCCACCCACGAGCGCACCCGTGTGACGTCCGGCGGCACCGCGAGGGACCGCGTCCGCACCACCGTCACCTCGTACGACGGCCACGGCATGCCCGAGACGGTCGAGGACAGGGGCGACGACGCGGTCACCGGCGACGAGACGTGCACGCGCACCTGGTACGCGCGCAACGCCGACGCGGGCATCAACGCCCTCGTCTCGCGCACCCGCAAGGTCGCGAAGCCCTGTTCGGTGACGGACTCGGCGCTCGACCTGCCCGCGGACAGCACGCGTCCTGGTGACGTCATCGAAGACACCGCGATCGTCTACGACGATCCCGCCGCGACCGGCTGGAGCGCCTCTCAGGAGCCGGTCCGGGGCGACGCGTCCTGGACGGGGCGCGCGAAGTCGTACTCCGCAGCCACCCCGGCCTGGCAGAAGGTCACCAGCACGACCTTCGACGCGCTCGGCCGCGCCCTGGTCGTGAAGGACACCAACAACCTGCCGGCCACCAGCGCGACCTACACGCCTGCCGGGAGCGGGCCGCTCACCGCGACCTCGACCGAGGACGCCAAGAAGTTCAAGACCACCACCAAGGTGGACATCGGAACCGGCTCGGCCGTGAAGGTCACCGACCCCAACGGCAAGATCACCGAGTCCGAGTTCGACAGCCTGGGCCGGCTCACCAAGCTCTGGCTGCCCAACCGTTCCAAGGCGCTGAACAAGACGCCGAACCACACCTATGCGTACAAGGTCACCAATGCGGCGATGCCGTGGGTGGCGACCAGCACGCTCAAGGGCGACGGCTCCGGTTACAACACCACGTACGAGATCTTCGACTCGCTGCTGCGTTCGCGCCAGGTGCAGTCACCCACCCCGGTCGGCGGGCGGTTGATCAGCCAGACGCTGTACGACTCGCGGGGTCTGGCGGTCTCCCGGCAGTCCGACATCTGGGACGAGCAGTCCGCGCCCTCCGGCACGGCGGGGCAGATCGACGGCGGACAGGCTCCCAGGCAGACCGACACCACGTACGACGGTGCCGGCCGGGCCGTCAAGGAGGTGATGAAGACCCACAACGTCACGCGTTGGTCGGTCGAGAACACCTACACCGGGGACACGGTGACCAGCACCGCGCCGGCCGGTGGCCAGGCCACGGCGGTGGTGACCAACGCCCTCGGGCAGACCACGGAGCGTCGTGAGTACGGCAGTCCCAAGCCTGAGGGTGCCTACACCACCACCGCCTACACCTACACTCCGGGCGGTCAGCAGAAGACCATCACCGGGCCCGACAAGGCCACGTGGTCGTACGAATACGACCTGTTCGGCCGTGTCCGCAAGTCGACGGACCCGGACACCGGAACCACAGTGCCGGAGTTCGACGCGCTGGACCGGCAGATCAAGTCGACGGACTCGGAGGGGCGCAGCCTTCTCACCGAGTACGACGACCTGGGCCGCAGGACCGGCCTGTGGAAAACCAGCAAGACCGACGCCAACAAACTGGCGGCGTGGACCTTCGACACCCTGGCCAAGGGGCACCAGGACACGGCGACCCGTTACGACGGGGGCGTCGCCGGCAAGGCGTACACCGCGACGGTCACGAAGTACTCGGCCCAGTACCAGGTCGAGAGCAGCCAGTTGTCGCTTCCGGAGGACGACGAGCTGGTGAAGGCGGGCGTCCCGAAGACGCTCTCCTTCTCCACCGGCTACCGCCTCGACGGCACGGTCTCGCAGGCCACGCAGCCCGCGGTCGGCGGTATGCCCGCCGAGACGGTCTCCTACACCTACAACGCGACCGGCCAGCAGCTCACCTCCAAGGGCACGAGCGGATACCTGCAAGGTGCCACGTTCTCGCCGCAGGGCGATCTGCGCCAGCTCACTCTCGGCACGGACGGCACGAGCACCGCGAAGAAGGCGTACCTCAACTACGACTACGAGAATGGAACCCGGCGCCTCGTGCGCTCCTACGTCACCGACGACGTGCACGGCTACATGCCGCAGGAGCTGAAGTTCAAGCAGGACGCCGCGGGCAACGTCACCTCGATCTTCGACGGCACCACCCAGGGCGGCACAACCAAGCCCGACTACCAGTGCTTCGCCTATGACGGCCACAGCCGTCTGACCGAGGCCTGGACGCCGAGGACCCCCGACTGCGCTGCTACCGGGCGCACCCAGGCGAACATCGACGGTGCGGCGCCCTACTGGACGTCGTACACCTACAACGAGGCCGGTCAGCGCAAGACCGAGACCAAGCACACGGCCGCGGGCGACACCACGACCGACTACTCCTACGGCGACACGCCCACCAACCAGCCGCACCCCCTCACCAAGACGACGACCGGGAGCACCACTCAGAACTACGAGTACGACAAGACCGGAAACACCACGAAGCGGCCCGGACCGGCCGCCCAGCAGTCCCTCGACTGGAACGCCGAGGGCAAGCTGGTCAGGACGACCGAGGGACCGGCCGAGACCACCTACCTCTACGACGCCGACGGTGAGCTCCTCATCCGGCGTGCGAAGGGCGATGGTGACACCGTCCTGTACCTCGGCGCCACCGAGGTCCGCCTCACGGCCAAGGGCACGGCCAAGACCCTGTCCGGCACGCGTTACTACTCCGCCAACGGCCAGAATGTCGCCTGCCGGACCGCTGTGAGCGGAACAACGGGAAGCAAACTGAGCTTCCTGGCCGCCGACCACCACGGCACGTCCTCGCTGGCCATGGATGCCACGACGTTCGCCGTCGTCAAGCGCTACACGTCGCCGTTCGGTGCCTCGCGCGGTTCCAAGGCGACCACATGGCCGGACGACAAGGGCTTCCTGGGCAAGCCGGCCGACGCCGCCACGGGCCTCACCCATGTCGGAGCGCGTGAGTACGACCCGGGGATCGGCCAGTTCGTCAGTGTCGACCCGGTGCTCTCCCTGGACCAGCACCAGTCCATGAACGGCTACGCCTACGCGGACAACAGCCCCGTCACGTTCAGCGACCCGACCGGCCTCAAGAAGGGCGGCGGCGGCCTCGGTGATCTGCTCGGCATCATCGGCGCCGTGATCGGCGGCACGGTCGGAGCCGTGCTGGGCGTCGTGGGCGACGTTCTCTCCGGCGGCGGTGGTGGCGGCGGAAGCGGTGGCGGCGGCGGTGGCGGTGGCGGCGGGAGCGGTGGTGGCGGCGGAAGCGGCACGGCCACCTACGCCAGCACCGGCACGACGACGTGCTACTACGCGATGGGCATGAACCAGTGCACCACAACCGGTGGCGCACCGCCCATGTCCGACAGCAACACCAACACCGGCAACAGCTGCAACGGAACGGGCTCCGGCTACCCGGCCTGCCCGGGTCTGATCGGTGACCAGGGCAACCCGGAGCTGGTCAAGGAACTGCTGCTCATCGGCTGCGGCTGGATTCCCGTCCTGGGGGCCGGCTGCGACGGCTACGACGTCAAGCGCTCGGCCGACGAAGGCGACAAGGTCGGTGCGGGCCTGGGCATCATGGGCCTCATCCCGATCGTCGGTGACTTCATCAAGCTGCCGGAGCAGCTGAAGGACCTGGAGCGGGTCGCGGATGTCGCGAAGGCCGCCAAGGCCCGTCCCATCGTGAAGTGGCAGCAGGAAAGCACTGGTTACGATGGCTGGCAGCACGTCCTTGACCGGCACCGCACGAGCGGAAAGGAATACGGCCCCGACAAGGGAGCTTTCGAGGGGAAATTCGTCAAGGGCGACAAGCTGAAGAAGCGCATTCAGGAAGCGGTCGGGAATGGAAAGGCGAGCAAGAACACCAACGGCCGTGACGGCACGGTGTACGAATACAATTTCGGCCCCGGCAAGACGGTCGGAAGGCTCTCCGAAAATGACGGCGGCGGGATCTCGACGGGCATCAGGGTGATTCTCAACGACGACGGTTCCCTGCGAACCGCTCACCCCATGTAGATCACCGCCTGAGCCGGGGGCGGATGCGGAGCGGTCAGCGTCTCCGTGACCGCCCCCGGCAGACGCGGACCTGTCCAGAGAAGACGGAAGAATTCCCTTGAAGATCAAGTTCACGCCCGACAGCAGCAGCGACATCGGGTCCGGCTACCAGCAGGCCTGGCAGGCAGGCCGAGTCGACCTGGCAGCTCTCAGCGCGACGGATTTGCGCTATGCATTCTTCGAGTACCCGGTCGACTTCATCGTGGACGGTCACGCGTTCCTGTCGGCCGCTCGCCTCCCATTGATCGACATCATGTTCACTCTGGGGTACTCGCTGCAAAGTCTGCGGTCCACCGGGACGGCGGAGATCGATTTCACGGAAAACACCTACGTCATCCGGTTGCAACTCATCGGCGATCAGGTGCATTTCACCTCAACGCCGCGCGGCGTTCCGACGCCGCATCCCAGCTGCTCGTTCAACGAGTACGTGTCCGGGGTCCGGTCATTCATCACCGACGGTGTGGAGTACCTCGAGCATCGCTATCCGGCACTGGCCCGGAACCCGGCGATGAATTCCCTACGGGAACTGGCGGATATCTGACCGCAAACCAGCCCCGGCCGATCTGCTCGGCCGGGGCTTTTTGCGACCGACGTCACCGCTCACCGGCGAGGTCGAGATCCTCCTTGCTCGTCTCGCCCAAATCCTGAGCGACCTGCGGACGACGCCACGGGCATGCGATCGGTTGCGACACCGCCCGCCACCACGCCTCCGCCGGCAGCTTCCCCGCCGGCTCGAACGGCTCACCCGGCCGCGGGAACGCCACCGCTTGGCCGGCCTCCTCGGCCGCGTCCTTCGTCCACTCCCCCGGCTCCGCCCACGCGTGCAGCGCAAGGTTGAACGTCCCCCAGTGGATCGGCAGCAGCACCCCTCCCGGACTGCCTCCCTGCAGGTCAAGATGGGCCTGCACCCCCTGGGCGGGCGACATGTGAATGTCCGGCCAGGCCCCGGGCAGCGGCGTGTGGTCCGTGTGGTTCTCGGGCCAGAAGTCGGAGTACGCGCCGATCTGGATCATCGTGGCGTCGAACGGCCCGTGGTCGGCGCCGATCTCCTTGAAGCCGTCGAAGTAGCCGGTGTCGCCGCTGTGGTAGATCCGGTGCCCCTCGCCGGCGACGACCCAGGAGGCCCACAGGGTGTGCTGGGTGTTGCGCAGGCCCCGGCCGCAGAAGTGCCGGGCCGGAGTGGCGGTCAGGGTGAGGCCGCCGATCTTCGTCGACTCGTGCCAGTCCAGTTCGCGCAGCCGGTCGGCGGACACGCCCCAGTGCTCCAGGTGCGCGCCGACGCCGAGCGGCACGGCGAACAGCGTGTCCGTGCCGGCCAGGGCCTTGATGGTGGGCATGTCCAGGTGGTCGTAGTGGTCGTGCGAGATGACCACGACGTCGACCGGGCCGAGCGCGGCCAGCGGCAGGGGCACCGGGTGCAGCCGCTTCGGCCCGGCGAACGGGAACGGGGAGCAGCGCTCGCCCCACACGGGGTCGAACAGCACACGCCGGCCGTCGATCTCGGCGAGCACGCTGGAGTGCCCCATCCAGGTCAGGCGCAGCCCGGTGGCCGGGGGCCGGGCGATGTCGGCGAGGGTGGTGGCGTGCACCGGCACGGTGCCCTTCGGGGCACGGCGGGGCCGGGTCTCCTTGTCGAAGAAGTTCTTGGCGAAGTCGAGGGTGGAGCCCGAGGGCCGGGTCCGCGCGGGACCTCCGGGATTCTGGAAGACCCCGTCCTTGAAGTGGGGCGATCTGCGGATGCGCGCCATGCGCTCACCGCTCGGATCCGCACCGAACGCCCCGGGCCGGAGCGCACGGAGCCCGGAGCTCGGGGAACGGAAACCGGCCACGGTACCTCCAAGTGGAGTCGGTCAGGCTTTCCATTATGGTCGGCCCCTCCGCACACACCGGGACCCAGGGGTCCCACGACGGTGATACTGAACTCCGATTCAGTAAATCACGGCGACATCACGGCGAAGGAGCCCGCATGGCCAGCCCCCTGCTGTCCCTCACCTGGACCGACCACATCACCGGCCGTCAGGGCTTCCTGGTCGTCGACCGGCTGGTGCGCGGTGTCGCCAGCGGCGGCCTGCGGATGCGCGCGGGCTGCACCCTGGACGAGGTCACCGGCCTGGCCCGTGGCATGACCATGAAGGAGGCGCTCCACTACGACCCCGCCGCCCGCTACGTCCCGCTCGGCGGCGCCAAGGGCGGCATCGACTGCGACCCGCGCGACCCGGAGGCCTACCCGCTGCTGGTGCGGTACCTGCGCGCCATGCGGCCGTACATCGAGAGCCTCTGGACGACCGGCGAGGACCTCGGGCTCACCCAGGACCTGATGGACAAGGCCGCGGCCGAGGCGGGACTGGTCTCCTCCATCCAGGCCGTCTACCCGCTGCTGGACGACGAGGCCGAGGCCCGGCGGCGGCTCCGGGACGCCTTCGCGGTCGAGGTGGACGGCATCGGCCTGGACGAACTGGCCGGCGGCTGCGGTGTCGCCGAGGCGGCCCTCACGGCACTGGACCACGCCGGGGTGCCCCACGGGGGGACGCGGGTCGCCCTCCAGGGGCTGGGCACCATGGGCGGGGCCACCGCGCGCTTCCTCACGCGCGCGGGACTCACGGTCGTGGCCGTCGCCGACATCAAGGGCACGATCGCCAACCCGGCGGGACTCGACGTCGAGGCACTGCTCGCCGCGCGCGATGCGCACGGCAGCGTGGACCGCTCCGCCCTGCGCCCCGGCGACCGCGAACTGCCGGGCGATGCCTGGCTGTCGGCCGACGCGGACGTCCTGGTCCCCGCGGCCGTCTCGTACGCGATCGACACCGGGAACCAGGAGCGGATCACCGCCCGCTGGGTCGTCGAGGCGGCCAACATGCCCGTACGACCGGAGGCGGAGCTGCTGCTCGCCGCGCGCGGGGTGACCGTGCTGCCCGACGTCGTGGTCAACTCCGGGACGAACGCCTGGTGGTGGTGGACGCTGTTCGGGGACATCGGCCCCGACGCCGAGGAGGCGTTCGCGCACACGCGCCGCTCGATGCGGTCCCTGGTGGAGCGGATGCTGGCCCGCGCACGGGCCGACGGCACGACGCCGCGGGCCGCCGCCCACGCACTCGTGGCGGACCGGTTGCCGGTCATGGCGGAACGGTTCGGCTGCTACCGCTGACATACGGCGGACCAGCCCCGGGCCCCTTGCCGCACCGGCCGAATACACCGGTCAAGAGGGTGCGGGCGCGTGTGTAGGGTGACGGCGTGACGAGAGTCCGGTTGAGCGTGGCGGAACGGCGCGGAGAGCTGCTGCGGGCCGCCGTCGAGCAGATCGAGGCCCGGGGTGTGGCAGCGGTCAGGATCGCCGACGTGGCCTCGGCGCTCGGTGTGAGCAACGCGCTGGTGCTCTACCACTTCTCGACGAAGGAGAAGTTGGTCGCCGCCGCGTTCCGGCACGCGGCCGAGGCCGACCTCGCGCATCTGCGCGGGCTGCTCGGCCGCCGTACGTCGGCACTGCGCCGGCTGCGGTCGGCCGTACGGTGGTACGCCCCGACCGGCCAGGCCAAGGGCTGGCGGCTGTGGATCGAGGGCTGGGCGGCGGCACTGCGCGAGCCCGCGCTGCGGGAGGTCACCCAGGATCTCGACCGGCAGTGGAAGGCGGCTCTCGCCGAGGTCATCACGGAGGGCATGGCGGCCGGCGAGTTCCACTGCCCCGACCCGCACGGCACGGCCCTGCGCCTCACCGCCCTCCTCGACGGCCTCGCCGTCCAGCTGACCTCCTACCCGGGCGCGGTGCCGCGGGCACGGGCCCAGGAGTGGGCCGAGGAAGCACTGGCCCGCGAACTGGGCCTGGAACCGGCGGCTTTGACCCGCCCCTGACCGGACGCGACCCGAAACAGCCGCCTATTCGCGAGGGCCGATGCCGCCCGAGGTCGTTTCGGGCTTGCTGTGGAGCACCTCGCGGGCCTGCTCCGCCGCACGGATGAGGCTCTCGGCGACGAAGTCGACGAAGCGGGCGATGTTCTCCAGGCGGATGGCGGCCGGGGTGTCGGGACCGAGGACACCGACGCCCTGCCGTGCGGCAGCGGCCAGTTGGGCGTTGGACCGGGCGGCGGCGATCATCGACTGGTAGAAGACGTCGTCGTCGACGGCGTAGCGCTCGCGGCGGCCCTCGCCGCGCTCCCGGCGGATGAGCCCCTGACTCTCCAGGAACGCGACCGCCTTGGACACGGAGGCCGGGCTGACCTGAAGGTGCCGGACGAGCTCGGACGCGGTGAGGCTGCCCGCGTCGGTGGTGTAGAGGCAGGTCAGCACCCGGGACATCATCTTGGGCAGACCCTGCTGCATGAGGAGGGTGGTGAACATCTCCTCGTACTCGCGCACGGCCTCGGCGTCCCGCCCGTGGTCCGGCGCGGGCGCCTGCGCCCCCCGGGGAGCCGCCTGCCTGCGCCGGTGGGTCCGGCGTTCGGTGGCGCGGTGGGCCAGGTCGGCACGGTAGGCGGTCGGGCCGCCGTTGCGCATCACCTCACGCGTGATCGTCGAGGTCGGACGACCGAGACTCCTGGCGATCTCCGCGTAGGCGAGGCCATCACCCAGCCCGTGCGCGATCTGCTGACGCTCCTGCAGGGTGAGCCTGCCTCCCGGCATCGCGAACTCCTTCGTGCTCCAAGGGGCCCCGAGCATAGCGTTCACTTTCGTCGCATTGCAACGCCCAGAACGACGATCATTGCATTGATTCTAAAACCATTGCAACGATCTTCTAGCTACTACCTGCACAAACGACGATCGTACGCAACACATGCGTTGCAGCATCTATGAACGCAACGTAGCTTTTCTGTCACCAGAAACAACGAACGAAGGAGAGCACGGTGTCCGATCGCCCGGAGCTGCACAAGGCCATGCAGGAAATCGTCGATTCCGGTTTCACCGGGGTGCAGCTGCGCGTGCACGACGAGCGGGGCGAGTGGGTCGGCAGCACCGGCTTACGCAAGCTGGGCGAGAGCGCCGAGCCGCCGGCCGACGGGCACTGCCGGATCGGCAGCAACACCAAGACCTTCACCGCGGCCCTGGTCCTGCATCTGGTGGCCGAAGGCAGGATCGGGCTGGACACCCCGGCGGATGACTACCTGCCCGAGTTCGGGCTGGACCGCCGGATCACCGTACGGATGCTGCTCCAGCACACCAGCGGGGTGTTCAACTTCACCGGCGAGTTCTACGACGACGGGACGTTCGCGCCGGGCATCCCCGTCAGGGGCAAGGAGTGGGTGGACAACCGATTCAAGACCTACCGGCCGCAGGAACTGGTACAGCTGGCGTTGTCCAAGCCGGCGCGGTTCGAGCCGGGAACGGACTGGAACTACTCCAACACCAACTACGTGCTGGCCAGGCTGCTGGTCGAGAACGTCACCGGCCGCTCGCCGGCCGAGGAGATGCAGCGGCGGATCATCGAGCCGCTCGGGCTGTCGCGCACCGTGGCGCCGTACACCCAGCATGAGGTCCCTGAGCCGCATGCCCACGCCTACTACCGGTACGAGGAGGAGGGCGGCCGGCAGAAGACGGTGGACGTCACCCGACAGAACCCCTCCTGGATCTCCGGCGGCGGTGACATGATCTCGACCACCCGGGACCTCCACACGTTCATCTCCGCGCTCCTGGGCGGCAAGCTCCTGCCGGCTCCGCTGCTGGCGGAGATGTGCACGCCGCATCCCAAGGCGGGCTACGGCCTGGGGGTGTTCGTGCAGGACACGGAGGGCGGCGGCACGATCATCACCCACAACGGCGGCATCACCGGCCACGCGGCGCTGATGTACAGCACGCCCGACGGCCGCAAGACGCTGACCGCCGCGCTGAATTACGTGGACGATGCCGCGATGTCCCTGGCCGGGCCGTTCCAGAAGGCGACGCAGAGGCTCGTCAAGGAGGTGTTCGGCGGCGGTCGGACGGAGCGGGTCGCGTCGACGGACTGAGCAACGCGCGTCAGGCAGAACCCAGTTGGGCGAGGGTCGAGGAGTGCGTCTCCGTGGCGAAGACGCTGCGGCGCGTCACCAGCAGACGGTGGGCTTTCGACAGCTGGGTGGGCAGCGCCACCGCGTCCTCGGAGACGATCCGCCGGTGTGAGCGGTCCAGCTCCACACGCACGATCAGATCCAGGACGCGGTCGCTGACGATGGACGAGCCCAGGAGCCACAGGCCAGGGCCTCGGCCGGACTTGGGCGGGTCGAAGGCGAGGTGCAGCAGCCCGGCCGCACGTGCCATGGGGGAGGACAGGCGGTACCAGGTGATCCCGCCGTGCTCGTCGATCCGCCCGAAGGTGCCCGTACCGCCCTCCTGCGTACCGAGCAGCGCCACCCACAGCGCGTCCAGCCCGGCGATCACCCCGACGGGGGTGGCACCCCGCTCCGGCGGAATCGCGATCTGCGTCGTACGACCGGACGGGAACGGAATCCGCAGCGGGGAACTGGCCTTGTCCTGGCTCGCGCAGAACTCGCCGCTCACCGGGTGACGCCCGACGAAGACCGGCTGCGCCCGGGCTTCGAAGAACCAGTGGCGCTCGGGGTGACGGTGGTCGATGGCCAGCACCTCGTTGGTGCCCTTGAGACTGACCCACAACAGGTCGCCGTACTCCCCCACGTAGTGGGGGCCCTTCCCCCCCATCGGGGATCGGGATATCGCGCAGTACCCGGGGTGCCGCCTTCAACGAGTGCGGCACGGGGTCCAGCAGCAGCAAGTGGTTCCCGCCTTCCAGCGTGGCCCAGATTCTGCCCGGGTAGCGGGCGGAGGCGGCCAGGCCGTGCGGCAGGTCCGTGTCGTCGCCCAGCGGGAACTGCGCCAGCCCGGTGACCTGTTCGGTGTGCGGGTCCAGTGCGAGTTTGAGCAGTCGGCTGGGGTAGCACTGGGTGATCAGAAGCAGCGGGGCGCCGGACACCTTCACGGGCTCATGGGTCTGCCCGGCCTCAGGAAGGGCGTACTCCCTCAGCGACCGGCTCCGGAGCGGGCCGGGGTCCGCGGGTGCGGCCGACGCGGTGTCCGGACCGAGTGCGAGACCGGCTCCTCCCGCGGCACCGAGCGCGACAAGCCCCCGCTGAAACGTACGACGGTCCGTGCAGTCCTCCGCGGTCCCTGTCCATGAGTGTGACGCACATGGTTCAGGGCCGCGGCCGCTGAACGCCGCCTTCACGAAGCTTCGCCTCGCCGCAATCACTCGTTCGAGCACATCGAGCCGAGCCGGCGCGGGGCGGGGCGTTGCGCAGCCCGGCGGAACGGGGTGCCGCTGCGCCCACCCGTGCCGCCTGGGGGGCACCTCCCAGGCCCTTAAGGCACTGGAGGAGGCACGACTGCCCGCAGCTGAGTGCGCCCGCACGCCCGCACGGCGAGAAGGAGACGTGTCGGGGGGTGTCCGCCCGCAGCGGTTGGCGCGTCAACGGACAGTCGGTCGGCGTCCGACCCCATCGCGCCGTTCCGAGGACGGACACCCCCCGAAGCGGCCCCGACCCACAAGCCAGCCGCGGGCGCAGCCACAGCCACCCGCGCTACGCCACCGCAGCGATCCGCATCCGGATGTCCTCCGGCGACAACGCCCCCTTCGCCGTCACATGATCCCCTGACGACTCCCCACGCAGCCGTCGCCCGATCCACGGCACCAGAAACTCCCGCGCCCAGTGCACGTCGTCCCGCCGGACCTCGAGCGGCCCCCGAGCCGGCAACGGCGGCCACGGCTGCTCCGGGTCGGCCGGAACCTCCAGCCCGAGCACCTGCCCCGCGCGGAGCGCCACCCGCGTGTGCCCCTCCGGCGACAGGTGCAGCCGGTCGGCGTCCCAGGCCCTGCGGTCCTGGACACTGCGCAGGGACCACAGGTCGAGCACCGGGCAGCCGTACCGGTCGGCGATGGCCCGCACATGCCCGTTGTACGTCGCGATCTTGCCGCGCAGGTGCTTGAGCACGGGCATCCCACGCGTGTCGAACCCGGTCGTCACCATCACCGTGCCGGCCACGGCGGTGAGCCGCACCAGGGCCCGCTCGAAGCGCTCGGCCACCTCGTCCGGGTCGGTACCCGGCCGGAGGATGTCGTTGCCCCCGGCGCAGAACGAGACGAGGTCCGGTGCCATTTCGACGGCCCGCGGAACCTGGTCCGCCACGATCTGGTCGAGGAGTTTCCCGCGCACGGCGAGGTTGGTGTATTGGAAGTCGCCTTCGGGCCGGCGGTCGGCGAGCAGGACGGCGAACCGGTCGGCCCAGCCGACGAACGCCCCGTCGGGGCCGGGATCACCGACGCCCTCGGTGAAGCTGTCCCCCACCGCCACGTACGACCCGATCACTGCTCTGCTGTCACTCTTCGAATCGTCTGCCACAGCAGCACATGATTCACCTTCGAATGTGACTTACGCGACCGTAGGAAAGGGTTGACGGGCGGTGAGATAAGCCACTCCCCAAGTGTTCACCAACTCCGGAATAGGACACCCGTCAGCGATGTTGGGGGGTCAGTCGCCACACCCGGAATCCCGTGATCCGGAAGTGGCTCCACACGGTCCGGAAGCCGAAGTGCCCACTCGTGTACGGCTTCGGATCGCGGTAGTCGAAGACGAGCCTCCCGTTGTTCCACCACCGCACCGTCGAACCGTCGGAGACGATCCGCACCCGGTTCGGCTCGCCCGGCACCAGCAGCGGCTCGGTGTAGTCGTAGATCAAAGGCCGGACACCGGGCTCCCCGACGTACCGCCGCAGCCGGGTCGTGGTGTTGTAGTTGGCACCGTAACCGGCGTAGTACGTCGTCAGGTGGTCGTACTCCTCCAGCGCCCCACCGCGCGGCGTGGCGAAGAGGTCGCCCGGGGAGCGGACGTCGGTCGCGTTCCAGAAGTTGTTGAGGTCCGAGACGCGGTCGTTGGCCCCGCCCTCGGAGACGGGCGTGGCGGTGTACTCGAGGACATACGGCCCGTCGAGCCGCTGCCTGAACCATACGGTCGCCCCGCTCGGCACGTCGATCTCCAGAACGCCGCGAGAGGCGGTCACGGTGCCACCGTCCTGGAGTTCGGTCGCCCACTGGGCGAGACCGTGACGGAAGTCGTCCCGGGCGATGAGGCGGCGGTGCCGGGGTGCGGCATGCGCGGCGCCCGCCGGGACGAGGGCCGCCACGGCGGCTCCGGCGGCCAGGGTGGCGAACGCTCTGCGAGTGGTCGGCACGGGACACATCTCCTTGGGGGATCCGCCTGGAAGGCTCTAGAAAGCGCTTGCGCTCCGGACGGGATCACTGTGTCCCAACTGCCGCTCGCTGTCGATCCCTTGGGGCGACCGGAAGGTGCGCGCACACACCGAAGGCCGGACCCGGGGATCGGGGTCCGGCCTTCGGTCGCGTGTCAGGCAGGTGGTGACGCGGTCGGTCAGCCGACGGAGACGCCGTGCGAGCGCAGGAAGGCGACCGGGTCCACGTCCGAGCCGTAGTCCGGCGTGGTGCGGATCTCGAAGTGCAGGTGCGGTCCGGTCACGTTGCCGGTGGCACCGGACAGGCCGATCTCCTGCCCGGCACTCACGGTCTGGCCGGCCGAGACGGAGAGCGAGGACAGGTGGGCATACTGCGCGTAGCTGCCGTCGTTCAGCCTGATGACGACCTGGTTGCCGTACGCGCCGCCCCAGCCGGCGGAGACGACCGCGCCCGCGCTGACGGCCTTGAGCGAGGTGCCGGTCGGGACGACGAAGTCGACACCGGTGTGGTAGCCGCTGGACCACATGCTGCCGGACATGTGGTACGGGGTGCCGACGGTGGCGCCCTCCACCGGGAGGGTGTAGCCGCTGGACGTCGCGGCGGCGGGCTTGGCGGCGGCCGGCTTCGCGGGCGACTCGGCGGCGGACGACTTCGACGCCGAGGACTTCGAGGGCCTGGGAGCCGAGGGCTTCGACGGGGCCGGGGACTCGCTCGCCGCCGCCTTCTTGCCGATCGCCAGCTTCAGCCCCGGGTGGATCAGCGACGGGTCGTCGCCGACGGCGTCACGGTTGTCCGAGTAGAGCTTCTTCCAGCCGCCGTCGACGTTCTGCTCGTCGGCGATCTTCGCGAGATAGTCACCGGCCCGCACGGTGTACGAGCGGGCGCCCGTGGCCTTTTCGGTGGCTTTCTTCTCGGCTGCCGGCGCGGACTGGACGGCCTTTTCCGGAGCCGACTGCGGGGTGGCGGCGTGGGCGCCGGCGGCCCCCATGAGCGGAAGGGCGAGAGCGGCCCCACCGGTTCCGGCGACGGCGATGGAGCGGGTGAAACGCTGGGACTTCGGGCGGCGATGCTTACCCTTCGCGGGCATGGCGAATTCCTCTCCGTCGCCTGCGAGGTGAGCTGTCGGGTTCGGACTGGAGATGCCCGGCCACGCCGAGGCGCGGCTTAACCCCAAGCCGTTCCGGGAACCGGAACAGGCGTCTTACCTGTGGGTCCCCCGCTCCTGCCGTACGTCGGGTCAGTGTGTGCGGGCTCCGGGCGGCGGCAGGATTAGGCGTCCGTCCGGATTGGTGGGGAACGTAAGCGACCAGGACGCAAAGGGACAAGCTCGCGGTTGCCCGTGACGGCATTTTTCTTGACGCGCCGACATTTTTTCCGTCACGGAGCGTGGATTACCGATCTCCAGCTTCCCGCAATACCCCTGAACAACGCCGGAATTACGTGCACATGGCAACAACACATCGTCACGAATATGACGATGCTCACGCACCCCGGCCTCATCTCCTTTACAGCCGGGGCACGTTATACCTAAACAGCTGAAGCGCTCCCTATTCGGACAGAAAGACTACATACGCCTAAGCCGGACGACAGTCGCATCCAGATCCCCGCGCAGACCGACCCGCAGCCCGTGATGGAGCAGTACGACTCCCCGGTGAACTTCGCCCGTTTCGAGGCATTCGTACGATGCTGCCGGGTCGAGACCCCGCAGCCGGAGCGCCGGAACGGGCTCGCCGTAGCGCTGCGCCTGGAGCCAGGCGAGGACGACGATCTCGTCGCCGAGGACGTACTGCACGGCGCTCAGGCCCCCCTCCGGCGGGCGCAGCCGGTACAGGTCGCCGCGCTGCACCACGGGCCGGATCTCTTTGTAGAGCTCCACCCACTCCCGCGCTTCGGCGAGTTCCTCCTCCGTCCACTTCGTGAGGTCGCCGCCGACCCCGAGCACCCCGGCCATGGCGCTGACGAACCGGAACCGCAGGGAGCTGGCCCGGTGGTTGAGCATGGCGTTCGGGCTGTCGGTGACCCAGGCGGCCATGACCCGGGCCGGGTGGATCTGGCTGAAGCCTTGCTGGATGGCGAGCCGGTCGAGCGGGTCGGTGTTGTCCGAGGTCCACACCTGGTCCGTGCGGCCGAGCACACCGAGGTCGATCCGGCCGCCGCCGCCCGAGCAGGACTCGAAGGCCACCCCGGGGTGGGCGGCCCGCAACCGGTCCAGCAGGGCGTACAGGGCGTGCACGTGGTCGACCCACAGCCGCTGCGGGTAGGGGTCGTCCGGCCACCCGGCGTCGGTGAAGCAGCGGTTGAAGTCCCACTTGACGTAGTCGATCGGCGCGCTGGAGAGGAGTCCGTCGAGCTGCCCCCAGAGGTACTCCTGGACGTCCTCGCGGGCGAGGTTCAGTACGAGCTGATTGCGGAACTCTGTCCGCTTTCGTCCCGGTTGGTACTGCACCCAGTCCGGGTGCGCGCGGTACAGCTCGCTGTCCGGGTTGACCATCTCCGGCTCGACCCAGATCCCGAACCGCATGCCGAGGCCGTGCACGTGCTCGGCGAGCGGCTTCAGTCCGCCCGGGAAGCGGTCGGGGTTGGGGGTCCAGTCGCCGAGCCCGGCCCGGTCGCTGGTGCGCGTCCCGAACCAGCCGTCGTCGACCACGAACAGCTCGACACCCATGGCGGCGGCCCGCTCTGCGAGCGCCCGCTGCTGTTCTTCGGAGATGTCGAACTCGGTGGCCTCCCAGGAGTTGAACAGCACCGGCCGGTCCTGGTCCGCGTCCGGGACCACGTACGTCCGCTGGTAGGCGTGCCAGGCGCGGCTGGCCCCGCCGTGGCCGCCGTCGCTCCAGAGCCCGGCGAAGACGGGGGTCGTGTACGACTCCCCCGTGCCCAGCATCAGCAGGCCCGATTCGTCGTACCCGGCCCCGCCGGTGATCTGCACGCGCGCGTCCGGGAGCTGTGCCACGGCGATCCGCCAAGACCCGGACCAGCCCAGGGCGCATCCGTAGACCTCGCCGTGCTCCTCGGTCGCGTCGGTGTCGAGCGCGACCCATGGCAGGTGCTGGTGACCGGTGTGGCCGCGGCGGCTGCCGATGACCTTCTCGCCGTGGGTGAGGCCGGAGCGCTCCAGCCGGGACTCGGCACCCCAGCGGCCGTGCAGCTGGGACAGCCGCCAGGAGTCGCGGTCGGGCAGGGTCCAGGTGGCGGAGTCGGCGCGCAGCACCTCGACGGCGGGTCCGTGGTTGTCGAGGGTCACCCGGCGTTCGACGACGTCCGTCCCGGGGCGCATCCGGTAGTGCAGCGTGATGGCCAGGTCGCCGTCGCGGAAGCGCAGCCGCAGCTCACCGTCCTCGGCGTCATGGCCCTCGTAGGTCCACTCGGTGCCGCGCCGCTCGCCGGTGCGTACGGACAGGGCGGGCCGGGTGAAACGGGGGCCGCCCTCGACCGGATACTCCTCGCGTCCGTCGAGCGGTGACTCGAAGGGCCAGTAGTCCGGCAGCGGCCGGACGGCGAGGGCCTCGGCGTCGGCGAGGGCGATCCGGGGGCCCCAGTGCAGGTGCAGCAGTTCGTCCCGGTCGGTGACATGGACGGCGTAGCTGCTGGCCGGCCCGGAGAGGACCCATGTACGACCGTCTTCGGAGATGTCCAGCATCAAGGCCTCACAGATTCGAACAAGCCCGACCAGGGGCGACCAGGCTCCGACATCATCAAGGGCCGCGGGGGCTCCCGGCAACGCCTGTGGACAACTCATTGCCCCAGGCAGGCATGTCGTATCGTCGAGTGATGCCCGTCGACGAGCCGCGCCGGCGGCGCCGAAGGGGAGGAGCCCTCGTGACACAGCAGGTCCCGTCGACCGAGCCCGAGCTGGCTGGAGTGCGCAACTTCCGTGATGTGGGCGGACTTCCGACCGTGGACGGACGGCGGGTGCGGCAGGGAGTGCTGTTCCGCAGCGGACACCTGGCCCATGCGACCGGGGAGGACGCCGCCTTCCTGACCACCCTGAGCCTGCACACGATCTTCGACTTCCGCAACGCGGCCGACCAGAAGCTCGAAGGGCCGGACGTCGAGCTGCCGGGTGTGCGCAATGTGAACCTGCCGCTGAGCGACCCCGCCGACGGCGCCGAGTTCTGGAAGATGGTGCGCGACGGCGACCTGGACCAACTGCGCGCGATCCTCGCGGACGGCAAGGGCGCGGACCGGATGATCGCCTCGTACCGCACGATCATCCGGAGCCGCACGTCCGAGCACTCCCGGGTGCTGCACGCGCTCGCGGAGGACAGCGTCCCCGCGCTGATGCACTGCGCGGCGGGCAAGGACCGCGCGGGTCTGTCCATCGCGGTGACGCTGCTCGCCCTGGGCGTCGAGCGCGAGGCGATCGTCGACGACTACCTGAAGTCCAACGCCAAGCACCGCCGCTACAAGGTGCACCGCAGCAGCACCGCCGCCTCGGCCTACTCCCCCGAGGTCATGGAGCTGCTCAGCCCCCTGTTCGACGCGCGCGCCGAGTACCTGACGGCGGCCTTCGACACCATCCAGGAGACCTGGGGCGGCGTCGACACCTACCTGGAGAAGGGGCTCGGGCTCACCCCGCAGACCCGGGAGCGGCTGCGCGAGCGGCTGCTGGACTGACAGCCGCCGCCGGCCCGGCGGCTACTTGGCGCCCACCTCGAAGAGCAGATACACGAAGGCCGCGAAGACATGGCCCACGACGAGGTAGATGAACAGCCGCACCCACAGGGCGCGGGGAAACTTCTCCTCCATGTCCTTCACGGCCTGTCTCCCGGGGTGGGGCCCAGGCACAACGCGGCCGTGGGACTCTGCAAGAGGGTGTGGACGAAGAGCAGTTCGACACCGTCCGGATCCTGGGCGGCGATCCGGTGCGGGGTCAGCGAGTCGAAGTGAGCGCTGTCGCCCGGCGCGAGCTGGTGCGTGGTGTCGCCGAGGCGCAGCCGCAGCCGTCCCCGGAGCACATGGAGCCACTCCTCACCGGGATGGACGCGGACGATGTCGCCCTGGGAGCCGTACGGGACGTGCACGCGCAGGGCCTGCATCCCGCGCCCGGGCGCGCCGGCCTGCCAGTACGTCCAGCCGCCCGCCTCGGTCGGTTCCATGTCGGCGGCGCGTATCACGGCGTCCCGGGCGGCGGCCGTCTCGCCGAGCAGCTCGGCGACGGTCGTACCGTAGATGCGGGCGAGCGCGAGCAGCATCGGCAGGGAGGGCTGGCGCTGCCCGGTCTCCAGGCGGGAGAGGTGGGCGGGCGACAGCCCGGCGGCGCGGGCCGCGGCCTCCAGGGTCAGTGAGGCCTGGCGCCGCAGCGACCGCAGCTGCGGCGCGACGGCGGGCAGCGCATCCGCTGCCTGGTCGGGCGACGGGGCGGCCCCGGAGGGCCGCTCGGTCTCGGAGGAGCTCATGCCTCCATTCAGCCGCACCCTTGCCCCAGCGGCAAATTTCTTGCCTCAGAGGCAAAAGGTCAGCGGTTCGCCACCGCCTGTTTGACGAGTGTCTTGCCGAAGTCCCACACCAGGCCCCCGTCGTGCGCGTCGTCCATCACGGCCGTGAACGCGTCGACGAACCGGTCCACCTCCCGCTCCCCGATGATCAGCGGCGGGATCAGCTTGATCACTTCCATGTGGTCGCCGGAGACCTGGGTGAGGATGCGGTGCTTCTGGAGCAGCGGTACGACGACCATCTGCGCGAACAGTCCCTTGCGCGCGGCCTGGAGCATGGCCCAGCGGCTGCGCAGCTTCAGCGACTTGGGCCGGCCGAACTCGATGCCGATCATCAGGCCCCGCCCGCGGACGTCGGCGAGCATCTCGTACTTGTCCGTCAGCGCCGCGAGCCGGGATCTGAACAGTTCCCCGGTGGCCCGGACCCCCGCGACGATCTGCTCGTTCTCCATCACCGACAGCACCGCCAGGCCTGCCGCCATGGCCTGCGCGTTGGACCCGAAGCTCGCCGAGTGGACCAGCACCCGGTCCATCGACGAGTAGACCTTCTTGAAGATCCAGTCCTTGCCGAGCGTCGCGCCCACCGGCACATAGCCGCCGGAGAGCGCCTTGGCCACGCACACCAGGTCGGGTTCCACGCCCTCCTCGTGCTGGTAGGCGTAGAAGTCGCCGGTGCGGCCGAGGCCCGTCTGCACCTCGTCGGCGATCAGCAGCGCCTTGTGCCGGTGCAGCAGTTCCTGGGCGGCCAGGAGGTAACCGGGCGGGGACTCCAGCACGCCCTTGCCCTGGATCGGCTCGACGATCAGGGCGGCGACGTCGCCCTTCCTCAACTCCCTTTCCAGCGCGTCGAGATCGCCGAGCGGTACGGCCGTGTCGGGCAGCAACGGGGCGAAGCCGTCGCGGAATCCAGACTCCCCGTTGACGGAGAGGGAGCCGGTGGTCAGGCCGTGGAAGGCGTGCGCGCAGTACAGGATCCTGGGCCTGCCGGTGGCGTACCGGGCGAACTTCAGCGCTCCCTCGACGGCCTCCGTACCGCTGTTGCCGAAGAACACCCGGTCCAGGTGGGGGCTGTGCGCGAGCAGCTTCTCGGCGAGCAGGCCCGGGAGCGGCTGGCAGTCGAAGCGGGTGAGGTCGGCGAGCTCGGCGTCCAGGACGTCGTGCAGCGCCTTGCGCACCACGGGGTGGTGACGGCCGAGGCCCATCACCCCGAACCCGGCGAGCATGTCCAGGTAGTCGTTGCCGTCCGCGTCGTAGAAGTAGGCGCCCTCGGCGCGCTCGTAGACCTTGTCGAAGCCGATGGTGTGCAGCATGCGCGGGAGCTGGTGGTTGAGGTACCGGGTGTGCAGCTCGTAGCGCTCGGCCCCGCGCTCGGCCAGCAGGGCCCCGAGGTCGAACTCCCCGGCCTGCGACGACTCCGACGCGGATTCGGCGGTGGTCATTCCTGTGGCTCCTTGGACAGCTCTTTCTTCACGGTCAGGCTGGCGCTGATCCGTCCGGCGACCTCGACGGGTGTCAGGCCGATGTCGGCGAGCACCTCGCCGCGCTTGGCGTGCGCGAGGAACTGCTCCGGGATCCCGAAGCGCCGTACGGGCACGTCGACTTCGGCGTCTCCCAGCGCCAGCGCCACGGCCGAACCGACCCCGGCTGCCCGGCTGTTGTCCTCGACGACGGCGACCAGGCGGTGTTCGGCGGCGAGAGAGGGCAGCGCCGGGTCGACGGGCTTGACCCAGCGCGGGTCGACGACGGTGCAGCCGATGCCGCGGGCTTCGAGCAGTTCGGCGGCCTGGAGGCAGACGGGCGCCATCACCCCCACGGCCACCAGCAGGACCTCCGGCTCGGGAGCACGGTGCAGCACGTCCAGTCCGCCCACCCGGTCCACGGCCGGGATCGACGGGCCGACGGACTCCTTCGGGAAGCGCAGCAGCGTCGGCGCGTCGTCGACCGCGACGGCCTCGCGCAGCTGGGCGCGCAGCTGGTCGGCGTCCCGCGGCGCGGCGATCCTGAGGCCGGGGACGACCTGGACGATCGACATGTCCCACATGCCGTTGTGGGACGGCCCGTCGACACCAGTGACACCGGCCCGGTCCAGCACGAAGGTCACCCCGCACCGGTGCAGGGCCACATCCATCAGGAGCTGGTCGAAGGCGCGGTTGAGGAAGGTGGCGTAGACGGCGACGACCGGGTGCAGACCGCCCGTCGCCAGACCCGCCGCGGACACGGCCGCGTGCTGCTCGGCGATACCGACGTCCCACACCCGGTCCGGGAACCGCTCGGCGAACCCGCCCAGGCCGACCGGATGGAGCATGGCGGCGGTTATCGCGACGACGTCGTCCCGCTCCTCGCCGATCCTGACGATCTCGTCGCCGAACACGGAGGTCCACGAGGGGCCGCCCGCCGGGGAGAGCGGCACGCAGGTCAGCGGGTCCATGACGCCGACGGTGTGGAAGTGGTCCTCCTCGTGGGCGAGGGCGGGTTCGTAGCCGCGGCCCTTCTCCGTGAGGCAGTGGACGAGGACCGGACCGTGGAAGCGTTTCGCGCGCCGCAGGGCGGACTCCACGGCCCCGATGTCGTGCCCGTCGATCGGGCCCACGTACTTCAGGCCCAGGTCCTCGAACAGGCCCTGCGGGGCGAACGCGTCCTTGAAGCCCTTCTTCGCGCCGTGCAGGGCCTCGTAGAGGGTGGTGCCGACCAGGGGCGTGCCCTGGAGCACGTCCTTGCCCCAGGCGAGGACCCGCTCGTAGCTGTCGGTCGTGCGCAGCGTCGCGAGGTGGTCGGCGAGGCCGCCGATGGTCGGGGCGTAGGAGCGTTCGTTGTCGTTGACGACGATGATCAGCGGGCGGTTCTTGGCGGCCGCGATGTTGTTGAGCGCCTCCCAGGCCATGCCGCCGGTCAGGGCGCCGTCGCCGATCACCGCGACGACATGGCCCTTCTCCCCCTGCACCTGGCGTGCCTTGGCGAGCCCGTCGGCCCAGCCGAGCGCCGTGGAGGCGTGACTGTTCTCGATGACGTCGTGCTCGGACTCCTCGCGCGAGGGGTAGCCGGACAGGCCGCCCTTGCCGCGCAGCTTGGAGAAGTCCTGGCGGCCGGTCAGCAGCTTGTGGACGTAGCTCTGGTGGCCGGTGTCCCACAGAATGCGGTCGACCGGCGACTCGAAGACCCGGTGCAGGGCGACGGTGAGCTCCACCACCCCCAGGTTCGGCCCCAGGTGACCCCCGGTCCTGGCGACCGCGTGCACCAGGAACTCCCTGATCTCGTCGGACAGTTCGCCGAGTTCCGCCTCGGACAGCGCCTTCAGGTCGCGTGGTCCCCGGATGGTCTCCAGAATCGTCACGATCGGGCCCCCTTCGAATTCCGTGCTCTTCAGCTCACGGTGACGGCCGGCTCCCCCGACCCCACGCCGTCCTGCTCCATCTGTTCGGCGAGCTTCATCGCCTCTTCGATCAGCGTCTCGACGATCTTCGACTCGGGGACGGTCTTGATGACCTCGCCCTTGACGAAGATCTGCCCCTTGCCGTTGCCGGAGGCCACCCCCAGATCGGCCTCCCGTGCCTCGCCGGGGCCGTTGACCACACACCCCATGACGGCGACCCGCAACGGCACTTCCATGCCCTCGAGTCCGGCCGTGACCTCGTCGGCGAGCTTGTACACATCCACCTGGGCGCGTCCGCAGGACGGGCAGGAGACGATCTCCAGCCGGCGCTGCCGCAGCCCGAGCGACTCCAGGATCTGGATGCCGACCTTGACCTCCTCGGCCGGCGGCGCGGACAGCGACACCCGGATGGTGTCGCCGATGCCCCGCGACAGCAGCGCGCCGAAGGCCACCGCCGACTTGATCGTGCCCTGGAACGCCGGGCCCGCCTCCGTCACACCGAGGTGCAGCGGATAGTCGCAACTCTCGGCGAGCTGCCGGTACGCCTCGATCATCACGACCGGGTCGTTGTGCTTGACGGAGATCTTGATGTCCCGGAAGTCGTGCTCCTCGAACAGGGACGCCTCCCACAGCGCGCTCTCCACGAGCGCCTCCGGGGTCGCCTTGCCGTACTTCTGGAGCAGCCGTCGGTCCAGCGAGCCGGCGTTGACGCCGATCCGGATCGGGGTGCCGTGGTCCTTGGCGGCCTGCGCGATCTCCTTGACCCGGTCATCGAACTGCTTGATGTTGCCGGGGTTGACGCGGACCGCCGCGCAGCCCGCCTCGATCGCGGCGAAGACGTACTTCGGCTGGAAGTGGATGTCCGCGATCACCGGGATCTGCGACTTGCGCGCGATGGTCGCCAGCGCGTCCGCATCGTCCTGCGTGGGGCAGGCGACCCGGACGATCTGGCAGCCGGACGCGGTGAGTTCGGCGATCTGCTGCAAGGTGGCGCCGATGTCCGACGTACGGGTCGTCGTCATCGACTGCACCGACACCGGGGCCCCGCCCCCGACCGTCACCGGACCGACCTGGATCCGGCGCGTCACGCGCCGCTCCGCGATCGGCCGGACCGGTACCTCGGGAACGCCCAGCGGGATGGCGGTCATGGCCTCACTCCCGGTTTCCGGAGACCGTCTCGCGCATGGCGCGCAGGGACTCCTTCAGCGATCCCATGGTGGCGAGGACGGCGGTGGGCTCGTAGCCGCAGTGCGCCATGCAGTTGGCGCAGCGCGGGTCCTTGCCGCGGCCGTACTTGTCCCAGTCGGTGTCCTCGACCAGCTCCCGGTAGGTCGGCACGTAGCCGTCGGCCATCAGGTAGCAGGGGCGCTGCCAGCCGAAGAGCGAGTAGTTCGGGATCGCCCAGGCCGTGCAGGGGAAGTCGACCTTGCCCTCCAGGAAGTCCAGGAAGAGCGGGGAGTGGTTGAGCCGCCAGCGGCGCCGGTTGCCGCCCGCGAAGGCCTTCTTGAACAGCTCGCGGGTCTGCTCCACGCCGAGGAAGTGCTCCTGGTCGGGGGCCTTCTCGTAGGCGTAGGCAGGCGAGATCATCATCTCGTCGACCTTGAGGTCGTCGTTGAGGAAGTTCAGCACCTCGATGATGGTCTGCGGGGTGTCGGTGTTGAAGAAAGTCGAGTTGGTGGTCACCCGGAAGCCCTGCCGCTTGGCCTCCTTGATGGCCTCGACCGCCTCGTCGAACACGCCCTCCTTCGCCACCGACTCGTCGTGCCGCTCGCGCAGCCCGTCGATGTGCACCGCGAAGGCGAAGTAGGGGGAGGGCTTGAACTTGTCCATCTTCTTGCGCAGCAGCAGGGCGTTGGTGCAGAGGAAAACGTACTTCCGCTTGGCCACCAGCTGACGCACGATCTCGTCGATCTGCGGATGCATCAGCGGCTCGCCGCCGGCGATGGACACCATGGGGGCACCGGACTCCAGCACGGCCCCCACGGCCTGGGCGACCGGCATCCGCTGCTTGAGCACCCCGGCCGGGTGCTGGATCTTGCCGCACCCCTCGCACTTGAGGTTGCAGGCGTACAGCGGCTCCAGCTCGACGATGAGCGGGAACTTGTCCCGCCGGCGGAGCTTCTGTTCAGCCAAGTATGTAGCGACCTTGATGGACTGTCGGAGCGGCATGGCCATCTGGCTCACCTCCTGGGGAGCAGCAAGAAACGGTGCCATTCGAAGAAAGCGGGTAGGACGGAACGAAGAACACGGAAAGCTGATATTCCACCGCGCACCGTGCCGATCCGGACGAGTTCATGTTCTGGAGCGTCCACGACCACCCGGACGGCCGCAACCGGGCGCTCGCCCGCGCGCACGGCGCTCAGGAGCGTGGCCGCCGACTCCATGTCGGCCGCGATCGCGCCGGTCGCGCGCAGATCCGACCGTTCGTGACCGCGGACGACGTGGTCGGAGCCGGTGAGCGGCCCGGTGTGCACGGTCCGCCCGGGCACCGTGCGGCCCAGCTCCTTGACCAGCAGGTCGGTCCCGACGCAGGCGGTCGTACCGCGCGGGTCGCGGGTCTCCTCGGCGACGACGAGGTCACCGGGGTGCATGCCCGGCGCGAGCCCCGCGCAGAAGCCGGTGGCCAGGACGGCGGCGTCGCGCAGGGCCGGGCCGGCGAGCATCCGGGTGACGGACCGCTCGGCCGCCACCGGCCCCATCCCGGTCCGCAGCACGGTGACCGGCCCGCCGGCGCCGCCACGGTCTCCCGCGCGCAGGGCGAACTGCTCGATGCCGAGCGCGCAGGCGATCAGCAGCGGGGCCGGAGCGGGCTGTGTGCTCATCCGCTCCCCTCGGCGTCGGCGAGCGGCTGCCCGGTCTCCCCGCTCCCCCTGGCCACGGCGAGCGGTCTCCCGGCCGCCCCGCTGCCCTCGGCCGCCCCCCTGCCCTCGGCCGCCCCTCCGCTCTGGTGCCGGCCGGCGAAGGGCTCGCCGTGCAGGTACCGGCCGAGCGCGGTGAGCGGGAACACCTGCCGGTAGAGGTGGTAGTTGATCGAGAAGTCCCACGGGAAGCCCGTCCCCGTGAAGTACGGCTCGTCCCAGGAACCGTCCGCCCGCTGGGTGGCGGCGAGCCACTCGATGCCGCGTTCGACGGCCTTGGACTCCCGCTCCCCCGCCGCGAGCAGGGCCATCAGGGCCCAGGCCGTCTGGGAGGCGGTCGAGGCGCCCCTGCCGCTCCACTCCTTGACGTACTTGTAGGAGCGCAGGTCCTCGCCCCAGCCGCCGTCGTCGTTCTGGACCGACTCCAGCCAGGTCACGGCCCGGCGGATCGCCGGGTGCGCGGCGGGGATGCCCGCGGCGACCAGAGCGGGTACGACGGACCCGGTGCCGTAGACGTAGTTGACGCCCCAGCGCCCGAACCACGAGCCGTCGGGCTCCTGTTCGGCCAGCAGCCACTCGATGCCACGCCGGGTGCGCGGATCGTGGGCGAGTCCCTCCACCGCGAGCATCTCGACGACGTGCGCGGTGACGTCGGCAGAAGGCGGGTCGATGACCTCCCCGAAGTCGCAGAAGGGCAGCCGGTTCGGGAACGGGCTGGTGTTGTCGACGTCGAAGGCGGCCCACGCGCCGTTCTTCGACTGCATGCCGAGCGTCCAGCGCACGCCGCGCCCGACGGCCTTGTCGACCCGCACCGGGTCGTGGTGGGCGATCCGGCGCAGCGCGAGGATCACCTCGGCGGTGTCGTCGATGTCGGGGTAGTTGTCGTTGTGGAACTCGAACGCCCAGCCGCCGGGCGGCAGTCCGGGCCGCTGCACCGACCAGTCACCGGGCCGGACGATCTCCTCGCCCAGCATCCAGTCCGCGGCCTTCACCAACTGCGGGTGGTCGGCGGGCAGCCCGGCGTCCGCCAGCGCGATCGCGGCCAGGCAGGTGTCCCACACCGGCGACTGGCAGGCCTCGATCATCCGGGCCCCGTCCTCACGCCACACGGCGAACCGGTCCAGGGACGCCAGCCCCTCCCGCATCACCGGGTGCTCCAGGTCGTAGCCGAGCAGGTGCAGGGCGATGATCGAGTACACGGCCGGGGGCTGGATGCCGCCCCAGCAGCCGTCGTTCTCCTGCCGCTCGATGATCCAGCGGGCGGCGCTGTTCATCGCGGCTCTGCGCAGCCGGCGCGGCGCGACCTTCCGCAGGGCGTGCAGGCCCTTGTCCATCCGCTGGAAGGCCCCGTCCCAACTGAACGCCGGGCCAAGCGGCTTGACCGGGTTCGGACGGTCCGGGTCGGTGTGCAGCTCGTCCAGCGGGAAGGGCGCGGGGCGTACCGGCCGCTTTGCGGAGACGATCGTCAGCGGGACGATGGTCTGCCGCGCCCAGCAGCCGAAGTCGTAGATGTTGAGCGGCACCCACTTCGGGAAGTAGATGAGCTCCGGGGGCAGTTCGGGCAGGTCCTCCCACTTCCACCAGCCGAACAGGGCCAGCCAGATCCGGGTGAAGACCCGGGCGGCGGCGATGCCGCCCTGCTCGCGGATCCAGGCGGAGGCCTTCACCATGTGCGGTGCGCCGGGCTCGTCACCGGCCAGGCGGAGGGCGACGTAGGCCTCGATGGTGGCGGAGAGTTCGCCGGGGCCGCCGTAGAAGGTGGCCCAGGTGCCGTCCTCGCGCTGCTCGCCGCGGATGAACAGCGCGGCGGCCTGTGTGGTCTTCTCGTCGCGGATACCGAGGAACTGGCGGAGCATCAGATCCTCGGCGTCCATCGTGACGTTCGTCTCGAGGTCGCCCTTCCACCAGCCCTGGGCGTCCTGGAGGGAGAGCAGGAAGTCGGTGGCGCGTTGTGCGGCGCGGGCGGCGGCTTGCGGTACCCCGGCCGCCGCGGGGGTGGTGTCGTCGATGGCGGTGTCGCTGGCCGCGGCAGCGCGGGGTGGCAGGGCCCCGGTGCTTCCGTCGGTCGTCGCTGTCATGGCTTCCCCTTCGTGCAGTGGTGCAAGGTGTGCAGCTGCTGTGGGTCCGCCGTCGGCCGGTGCTCCGTGGTGTCTCGCGGCACCGGCCGGCGACTACGCGAGGGCTATTCGACCGATAGTGATCATCTCTTTCGTACGACGACGAAGTCCGCGAGGGCCGTGAACTGCTCCCGCACCCGGTCGGGCATGTCGACGGCGTCGAGGGCTTCGATGGCGATGGTGTGCTGACGGCGTGCCTCGTCGGCGGTCCATTCGCGGCCGCCCGCCTCCTCGATGAGGGCGGCGCGGGCCGCGAACTCCTCCTCGGAGAAGTTCTCGAAGTCGCTGGCCTTGGCGTCCGCGGCGAGGATCTCGCCGAGCCGCTCGGAGGCGGACCCGCCCGCCGCGAGCGCGGCCACGACCGGCAGCGACTTCTTGCGCTGGCGCAGGTCGCTCCAGGTCTGCTTGCCGGTGGAGTCCGGGTCGCCCCAGATGCCGAGGAGGTCGTCGACGGCCTGGAAGGCGAGGCCCAGGTGGTAGCCGTACTTCTCCAGCGTGTCGGCGGTGCGGTCGTCGGCGCCGCCGAGCACCGCGCCGATGGAGCTGGCGCAGGCGAGCAGGGCGCCGGTCTTGTTGCCCTCCATCTCCAGGCACTCCTCGACGGTGACGCGGTCGCGGTGCTCGTAGGAGATGTCCTGGGCCTGACCGTCGATCAGGGCGCGGGTGGCGGTGGTCAGGCGGCGGGTGGCGCGGCCGGCCTCGACGGTGCCGAGTTCGAGCAGCACCTCGTTGGCGAGGGCGAACAGGGCGTCGCCGACCAGGATGGCCTGGGCGGGGCCGTGCACCTTCCAGACCGTGTCGCGGTGGCGGCGCTGTTCGTCGCCGTCCATCAGGTCGTCGTGGAGGAGGGAGAAGTTGTGGACGAGTTCCACGGCGACGGCGCCGGGGATGCCGGTCTCGGGGGCGGCGGACATGACCTCGGCGGACAGCACCGCGAGGGCGGGGCGTACGGCCTTGCCGCCGTCGCCCGCCGCGGGCCGGCCCTGGGCGTCGATCCATCCGAAGTGGTAGGCGGCAACAGTGTCCATGGGAGGTGCCAGGCGGTCGATGGCCGCCCGCAGTACCGGAGTGGCCAGGGTCCGGCCGCGCTCCAGCAGCGCGGTCACGTCCACCGCCTCGGCAGTCTTCGAGGCCGGGGGCACAGTGGGCACAGTCTCTCCTCTTGTTGCGGTACCGGGGGTGCGGGGGCCGTCTGCCGCGCTGTTGTGAGCGAGCATCACGCCGCCTCCTCGAACTCGAAGAGGTGCCGCGGGCGGGGCCGGCCCAGGGCGCCCAGCACGGCGTCCGCCGCGCTCACACCACTGCGGACCGCACTCTCCATGGTCGCGGGCCACCCGGTGGCGGTCCACGCTCCGGCCAGGTACAGGCCGGATGCCTTGGTGCGGGCGCCGGGCCTGAGGCGCCCGACGCCAGGGGTGGGAGCGAACGTCGCGGTGCGCTCCCGGGTGACGAAGAAGTCCAACACTTCGGCGCCGCGGGCCGGCGGCAGCAGCCGCTCCAGCTCGGGCAGGTACCGCTCGCGCAGCACGGCCACGGGTTCGTCGATCTCGTCCTGGGCCACCGACTGCGACAGCGCGAGGTACTGCCCCTGGCGCAGTCCGGACGCCTCGGTACGGTCGAACACCCACTGCACCGGGGTGCCGAGGGCGGCGAAGAAGGGCCGCGTGAGCACCTTGCGGTCATACACCACATGGACGTTGAGGATCGGCGCGGTGCCGATCTCCAGGAGCCGCTCCGGCGCGTCGAGGGCACCCGCGGGCAGCAGGTCGTGCGCCTCGCGCTGGGGTACGGCGAGCACGACGGCGTCGGCCTGGAGCGTCTCGCCGGGAACCTGGACGCTCCACCCTCCGTTCACATTCTCGGATACGGAGGTGACGCGTGTACGGACCTCGGTACGGACGCCGGCGGAGTCGAGCGCCTTGCGGGCCAGCCGGTCGTGCAGGTCGCCGAGCGGGACGCGAGCCCAGCCGATGTCGGCCGCGCCCGGGTCGGACAGCAGACCGGTCTTGAACACCATCGCGGCGAGCCCCAGGGAGGCGTCGCCCGCGACGGCGTTGAGGGTGGCGACCCCGACCAGGTCCCACAGGGCCTCGACGGCGCGCTTCGACTGGCCGTGCGCGGCCAGCCAGCTTCCGAAGTCCTGCGTGTCCAGGGCGGGGTCGGCGAGGTCGAGCCCCTTGAGCGCGAGTGCGGCCCGGCCCACCTTGGCGCGGTCGGCGAGCGACAGGTGCGGATAGGTGGCGAGACTGCGGCCCAGGTGCAGCGGTACGGGCAGCGCGTCGCGCCGCAGCCTGCCGAGCCGTCGCCCCGCGGGCCGCTCGGCGTCCAGGACGGGCACGTCGAGCCGGTCCTGGAGCGGGGCCAGCGCCGCGCCCTCGATGCGGTCGAGGAACCAGCGGTAGGCGGTGCAGCAGCGCAGGTACACATGCTGTCCGTTGTCGACGGTCAGCTCGCCGCGCCGGAAGGAGAAGGCCAGTCCGCCGAGTCTCGGCCTGCCCTCCAGCAGGGTGACGCGCACGCCGGCGTCGGCGAGCGCGAGCGCGGCGGTGATGCCGGCGAGCCCGCCGCCCACCACGACGGTGTACCGACCGTCGGCGACCGGTCCCCGGGATTCCGTGCCTTGGGTCATCGTGCGCCCTCCCCTGTGCGGCGGCCGTACCGCTCGAACGACGCACGACCGACCGTCTCCGTCAGGGACGCCACCCCACGCCGGAGGGTTGCCCACCGGTTGTCTGCGACGGTTTGGCCGAGAGGGGCGTCGTGGCCGCGCCCGGCCGTCGGGGCCACGCGGGCGCAACCGCCCGGCCCGGCGCCGACGACCGCGACTCGCCCCCGTCGAGACGCCAGGGACGGCACGGGCTGGACCTCACGGCAGGCGTGCGGGGCGTGCAGCACCGCGGTCTCCGGCGTCGCCCGGCCGCGCAGGCCCGCGCCCGCGCGGCGGGCGTGAGCCCGGTCGCCGGTGGCATCCCCCTGGATCGGTCCGTCCGTCACGCGCGCCTCCTGACCGTCCGTCGGGTCACGTGGCGGGCGTCCAGGCCCGACAGGCCGCGCACGGCGACGTAGGCCTTCTCCCGCCCGGGCAGGGAGACGCGGCCGCGCAGCACGGCCTCGGGGTCGCGTTCGATGCGGTCGAGGAGGCGGCGGTAGATGCCGGCCATGGCGGCGACGCACGCGCCGCTGCGCCGGTCGAGCATGGGGAGCAGCCGGTAGCCCTCGGCGAAAAGAGCGCGGGCCCGTCGCACTTCGAAGTGCACGAGGCCCGCGAAGTCGGAGCCCTCCGGTGGCCGTGGCCCGGAGAACCCGGCCGAGCAGCCGAATTTGGCGAGGTCGTCGGCGGGCAGATAGGTGCGCCCGCCGACGGCGTCCTCACGGACGTCCCTGAGGATGTTGGTGAGCTGGAGCGCGAGCCCCAGCGTGTCGGCATACTCGGGCGCGCGCTCGACGCCGCGTGCCCCCGGCTCGGTGCCGAACACACCGAGCGAGAGCCGCCCGATGGCCCCCGCCACACAGCGGCAGTACACCTTCAGGTCGTCCCAGGTCTCGTAGGTCTCGCCGCGTACGTCCATCAGGACGCCGTCGATGAGCTCGTCCAGGCCGCCGAGCGGGATCGGGAAGTGCCCGGCGGCGTGCGTGAGGGCGACGGCGACCGGGTCCGTGTCGTCCTCCGCCACCTCGCCCTCGCGGATCCGGGTGAGCAGCGACCGGGTCTCCTCCAGGCGGGCCACCTTGACGTCGTCGGCGAGCGCACCGTCACCGATGTCGTCGACCCGCCGCGAGAACGCGTACAGCGCCGACATCGCACGGCGCTGGGGCGTCGGCAGCAGCCGGATGCCGTAGGCGAAGTTACGGGCCTGCCGCCCGGTGACGGCCTCGCAGTAACTGTAGGCGGCGAGTACCGGTGGGGACGCGTGTGGTTCCGACTCCACGGTCCGGATCACCTCTCTCCTCGCAGAGTCACGCCCACCTCACGCAGCAACCGGACCTTGCCGGGCTTGGGCGGGCCGGGAAGTACGTCGTAATCGGCGGCGGCGATCGCGCGGACGGCCGCCCTTCCTCCCGCCACGAACCCTGCGAGCAGCAGCTTCAACCTGCCGTGGACGCTACCCACCAGGGGGGCGCCTTCATTCAGGAGATCCCGGGCCCTTTGCGCTTCGTACGCAATCAGCGCACGGACCGACGCTCCGGCGGATTTCGTGGCGAGGTCCGCCTCTTCGACGTGAAAGCGCTTCATGTCGGCGGCGGGCAGGTAGACACGGTCGCGGCCGAGGTCCTCTGCCACGTCCTGGAGGTGCTCGACGATCTGGAGGGCCGTGCAGATCATGTCGGAGCGGCGGATCCGCTCGGGCGTCGAGGTGCCGGTGACGGCGAGGACGAGACGGCCGACGGGGTTGGCGGAGAGCTCGCAGTAGGCGAGGAGGTCGTCGTAGGTCTCGTACCGGCCGACCAGCTGGTCCTGGCGGTTGGCGGCGATCAGGCCGAGGAACGGCTCGGGGGTCAGGGAGCACCGGCGGACGGTCGGCTGGAGGCGGCGCAGCAGGGGGTGGCGCGGGGTCGAGTCGAAGACCCTGCGCAGGTCGGCCTCGAAGGCGTCCAGCAGGACCAGCCGGTCCTCGGCCTCCTGCGGGGACACGCCGAGCAGTCGGGCGTCGGCGCCGCCGGGGGCCAGGTCGCCGTCGCCGATGTCGTCGACGAGACGGGCGAAGCCGTAGACGGCCATGAGGTCGGTGCGCCAGGCCCGGGGCAGGAAGAACGGGGCCACCGGGAAGTTCTCGCCCGCGGCCTTGTCGAGCGTGCCGCGCTCCGGGTCGAGGGCGCGCGCCGTGCCGGTTCCCGTCACCGCCGGCTGCCCGGCGCGAGGACGGCACGTGCTGCGTGGAGCTGGGGAGTTTCCGTAGCCATCGCCGTCACATCTCCCGTTCTACACTGCCGACCCAATACACACTATTTCGGACACGCCGCCCAGCCGTCCGCACGGCGGTGCGACGAGCGATGTCGCGCATTATCGCCCTGATTGCCGCGTTTCGGGACCGGTACAGCTTACGTTGTACAACGCATCGAGGATCGCCAGGGTGTCCCGCGCATCACGAGAACACACCGATTGGCCCCAAGATTCCTGAGTAAGCCCGGAGTTGACGCTTCTTTTGCCAGACGCAGGGCCTCGCCGGAACAGTTCCGGCGAGGCCCTGGGCGTGCCGGACTACTTGCCGGTGAACTTCTCGTACTCCTTGAGCACCTCGTCGGTCGGGCCGTCCATGCGCAGCTCGCCGCGTTCCAGCCACAGGACGCGGTTGCAGGTGTCGCGGATCGACTTGTTGTTGTGACTGACCAGAAACACCGTGCCGGCTTCCTTGCGCAGCTCCCGGATGCGGTCCTCGGAACGCTTCTGGAACTTGCGGTCACCGGTGGCCAGGGCCTCGTCGATCATCAGGACGTCGTGGTCCTTGGCCGCGGCGATGGAGAAGCGGAGACGGGCCGCCATACCGGAGGAGTAGGTGCGCATGGGCAGGGTGATGAAGTCGCCCTTCTCGTTGATGCCGGAGAAGTCGACGATGTCCTGGTAGCGCTCCTTGATCTCCTCCCGGGACATGCCCATGGCGAGCCCGCCCAATATGACGTTGCGCTCGCCGGTGAGGTCGTTCATCAGGGCCGCGTTGACGCCGAGCAGCGAGGGCTGGCCGTCGGTGTAGACCTTGCCCTGCTCGGCGGGGAGCAGACCGGCGATGGCGCGCAGCAGCGTCGACTTGCCGGAGCCGTTGGAGCCGATCAGGCCGATGGCCTCGCCGCGGTACGCCACGAAGGAGACGCCGCGTACGGCGTGCACCTTGCGCACGCCTCGCGCCGTGTCGTCGGAGCCGCGCTTCAGGATGCGGCTGAGGGCGGCGGTGGCACTGCCCTTGCCGGTCTTGGCGCCGTTGACGCGGTAGACGATGTGCAGGTCGTCCGCGATGACGGTGGGGATGCGTTCGTCCTGCCTCTGCTCAGCCACGGCCGTACCTCTCCTCCGCCTTCCAGAAGTACACGAAGCCGCCCAGGGCGAACAGCACGGCCCAGCCGCCCGCGGCCGCCCAGACGTGGTCGGGCAGGTACTTCTGGTCGTAGTCGTCGATGAGGGCGAAGCGCATCAGATCCATGTAGATGGCGGCCGGGTTCCACTGGAGGACGTTGGAGATCCAGGCCGGCTTGTCCGCGAGGAAGATCGGGATGGAGAACATCACCCCGGACGCGTACATCCACGTCCGCATCACGAACGGCATGAGCTGCGCGAGGTCCGGGGTCTTGGCGCCCGCCCGGGCCATGATCAGCGCGAGGCCGGTGTTGAAGCAGAACTGGAGGACGAGCACCGGCACGATCAGCAGCCAGGACAGGTCCGGGTAGTGGCCGAAGCCGACCGCGATGGCGAACAGCACGATCATCGAGAACAGCAGCTGCTGGAGCTGCTGGAGCGCGAAGGAGATCGGCAGCGAGGCGCGCGGGAAGTGCAGGGCGCGGACCAGGCCGAGGTTGCCGGAGATCGCGCGCACGCCCGCCATCACCGAGCTCTGCGTGAAGGTGAACACGAACACGCCCGTGACCAGGAACGGGATGTAGACCTCGCGGGACATGCCCCGGTCTGCCTCCAGGAGCAGGCCGAAGATGAAGAAGTACACGGCCGCGTTCAGCAGTGGTGTGGCCACCTGCCACAGCTGGCCGAGCTTGGCCTGGCTGTACTGGGCGGTCAGCTTCGCGCGGGAGAAGGCGAGGATGAAGTGCCGCCGGTCCCAGAGCTGACGGACGTACTCGATGAGGGACGGCCGGGCGCCGCTCACGCTCAGCCCGTACTTGGCGGCGAGCTCCCTCGCCGTGAGTCCCTCGTCGGGCGCCGCGGGCGCGCTGACCGCGACCGTGGCGTCGTGCGTTGTCTCACTCACTAGTGGAAACTTTCGTCTTCGAGATGCGCGGCCTGTCCGGGCCTGCATGAGCCGGGGGCCAGGGTACGGCCCGGGTGCTCCCGGATACTCCGATACGAGCTTGTCAGATGACGGGGGGCCGGCCCAGCCGGGTCAGCCGCCACACCGTACGCCACTTCATCGGACGGCGTGGCCCGCACGGGGTGGTCCAGCCCTCGCGGAATCCGCCGAACCAGGCCCGCAGGGCGGGGCCGGAGGGACGGCGTACGAGGGTGAGCAGCAGCCACACGCCGAGGTAGACGGGGACGAGCGGTGCGGGGAGGTTGCGGCGGGCGAGCCAGACGCGGTTGCGGGCGACCATGCGGTGGTAGACCGCGTGTCGCGAGGGAGCGGTCGTCGGGTGGTACAGCACCATGTCGGACCGGTAGTCGATCATCCAGCCCGCGTCGAGGGCCCGCCATGCCAGGTCGGTTTCCTCGTGAGCGTAGAAGAATGCGTCCGGGAGTCCGCCGACCTCGGCGAAGACCCGGGTGCGCACGGCGTTGGCGCCGCCGAGGAAGGTGGTGACCCGGGAGGAGCGCATCGGGTCGGCGGCGCGCAGCCGGGGGACGTGGCGGCGCTGGGTGACGCCGGTGTCCGGGTCGGCTATGCGGAAGCTGATGATGCCGAGCTTCGGGTCGGCCTCGAAGGCCTTGCGGCACAGCTCGGCGGTGTCGTGGCCGGCCAGCAGGCCGTCGTCGTCGAGGAACAGCAGGATGTCGACGTCTCGGCCGACCGGGCCGAAGGCCTCGATGCCGACGTTGCGGCCGCCGGGTATGCCGAGGTTCTCCGGCAGTTCGATCGTGCGGACGCCTTCGGGGACGTCCGGGACGGGCGAGCCGTTGCCGACGACGACCACCTCGACCGGGTCGCCGTCCTGCTTGGCGACCGAGTCGAGCAGGGCGCGCAGCTCGTCGGGGCGGTTGCCCATGGTGATGATGACGGCGCCGACCTTCATACCGCTCACTTCAGCCTGCTCGAAGCGAGGATCGACACCAGGTGGAGCAGGGTCTGCACCAGCGCGATGCCGGCCAGCACGGCCACACCGAGCCGGGAGAAGAACAGGTCGCCGCGGACCTGGTCGGCGATCGCCAGGACGAGGATCAGCAGGGACGCCTCGATACCGAGGATGAGGCGGTGGAACTTGAGCGCGGCGGCGGCCTTGCGGGCCAGCGCCATGCCGGAGGAGCGGATCTCGGCGGCGGCCTCCTCGACCGGCGGCTTCCCGGCCTGGTGCCGGGCGACGCCGACGAGGTCGGTCTCGGCCTTGATCAGGATGGCGCCGAGGGCGGCCAGGGTGCCGAGGAAGGCCCACAGCCAGTCGATCCGGCCGCTGCCCCACAGGTCGGCGGCTCGCAGGCCGAAGCCGGTGAGCACGGCGGCGTCGGTGAGGTAGGCGCCGACACGGTCCAGGTAGACGCCGTTGAGGGAGTACTGCTTCTTCCAGCGGGCGATCTCGCCGTCGACGCAGTCCAGCAGGAGGTACATCTGGACGCACACCACGCCGAGCACGGCGCCCGGGATCCCCGGCACGAGAAGTGCCGGGGCCGCGAGCACACCGAAGACGGTCATCAGGTAGGTGAGCTGGTTGGGCGTGACCCTGGTGTTGACCAGGTAACGGTCGACCCGCAGGGACACCTCACGCATGTAGAGGCGTCCCATCCAGTGCTCACCGCTGCGCCGGTCCTTCACCCCCGGGGGGTGAACGACGGGGCGTAGTTCAGCTACCGATGGCCTTGACATAGTCGGTGTAGGTGTCCTTGATCTGTTCGGTGTTCAGGTCGAGGTGTTCGAGGATGGTGTAGCGGCCGGGCCGGGTCTCCGGGGCGAACTCGACGGCCTTGACGAACTCGTCCGTCGTGAAGCCGATCTCGTCCGGCAGCACGGGCAGCCCGTGCCGGCGCAGCACCTCGGCCATGTAAGCCGACTGCTCGTGCGCCCCGCGCAGCCACATCGCGAAGGCCGCGCCGAGACCGCACTGCTCGCCGTGGGCGGCGGCCCGCCTCGGGTAGAGCAGGTCGAAGGCGTGGTTGATCTCGTGGCAGGCCCCGGAGGACGGCCGTGAGTCGCCCGACACCGACATGGCGATGCCGCTGAGGACCAGCGCCTCGGCGAGCACCTGGAGGAAGTCGTTGTCCCCGATGCCGCCCGGGTGCCGCAGTACGGCCTCGCCGGCCTGGCGGGCCATGGCCGCCGCGAGTCCGTCGATCCGCTCGCCCTTGACGCGGCCCGCCAGCTCCCAGTCGGCGATCGCCGAGATGTTGGAGACGGCGTCGCCGATGCCGGCGCGGACGAAGCGGACCGGGGCCTCGCGGATGACGTCCAGGTCGATGACGACCGCGATCGGGTTCGGCACGCCGTAGGAGCCGCGGCCCGCGTCGTTGTCGAGGGTGGCGACCGGCGAGCACAGGCCGTCGTGCGCGAGGTTCGTGGGCACGGCGACCAGGGGCAGGCCGACGCGTGCCGCGGCGAACTTCGCGCAGTCGATGATCTTGCCGCCGCCGAGGCCGACGACCGCGTCGTAGTGGCCGGCCTTTATGTCGCTCGCCAGCCGGACCGCGTCGTCGAGGGTGCCGCCGCCGACCTCGTACCAGGTGGCGCCGGGCATGCTCGGCGAGATGCGCTCGCGCAGCCTGGCGCCGGAGCCGCCGCTGACGGCGACGGCGAGGCGGCCGGAGTGCGAGATGCGCTCGTCGGCGAGGACGCACGCCAGGTCGTCGAGGGCACCCGGGCGGATGTCCACGACCAGCGGCGAGGGGATGAGCCGGGTCAGTACTGGCATGCGATCTCCCGTCCACGGGCGAGATCGTCGTGGTTGTCGATCTCCACCCACTTGACGTCGCCGATCGGCGCCACGTCGATACGGAAGCCGCGGTTCACCAGCTCCTGGTAGCCGTGCTCGTAGAACTGCTGCGGGTCGGTCTCCCACACGGTCTTCAGCGCGTCGGCCAGTTCGGCGGCCGCGTCGCCCTCGATGAGGGTGACGCCGATGTACTCGCCGGTGGCCTCGGCGGGGTCCATCAGCTTGGTGATCTTCGTCATGCCCTTGGCGGGGTCGACGACGACCTTCATCTCCTCGTCGGCCAGGTCCTTGACCGTGTCCAGAGCGAGGATGATCTTCTTGCCGTCGCCGCGGGCGGCGAGCAGCGTCTTCTCGACGGAGACCGGGTGGACGGTGTCGCCGTTGGCGAGGATCACCCCGTCCTTGAGGGCGTCACGCCCGCACCACAGGGAGTAGGCGTTGTTCCACTCCTCGGCCTTGTCGTTGTCGATGAGGGTGAGCTCGAGGCCGTACTTCGCCTCCAGCGCCTCCTTGCGCGCGTACACGGCCTCCTTGCGGTAGCCGACGATGATCGCGGCTTCGGTGAGGCCGACCTCGGCGAAGTTGGCCAGGGTCAGGTCGAGAACCGTGGGTTCGCCTTCTATGCCCGCGGGGCCCACCGGCACCAGAGCCTTGGGAAGGCTGTCGGTGTAGGGGCGCAGACGCCGTCCGGCGCCGGCCGCCAGCACGAGGCCGATCATGCGGGTTCTCCTTCATCGTGTACGGCGGGCGCCCCTGCGGACACCCAGAAGCGGATGCTCTCGACGAGCACCACCAGGGCCACGGCCACGGCGAGGACCGTGAGCGCGACCGTGAACTGCGAGGCGGTGAGCAGCGCGGCGAGGACGGTGACGAGCAGCGTCCGTCCTTCGTGCCCCCCGATGGAACGCACCAGCCAGGCCGGGGGCGCTCCGGCGTTGCCGCGGATGCGGTACACCGTGTCGTAGTGATGGTAGGCGACCGCGGCCACCAGCCCGAAAGCCGCAGGAAGGGCTCCGTTGACGTCGGCTTTGGCCGCCAGCACCAGCACGGTCAGGTATTCACCGGCCCGGAAGAAGGGCGGAACCAGCCAGTCGAGGGCCCCCTTGAGAGGGGGGGCCAAGGCGGGCACCGAGATCAGCGCGTAGAAGGTGGCGCCCAGGACCGGCGTCCAGCTGCCGTACGGTGCGGCCGCGGCGCCGAGGACGACGGCGGCCGCGCCGACGAAGGCGAGGTAGGCCCGGGCGAAGCCCTTCCCGCGCGCGATGCGGCTCAGGACGCGGGCGAGGGGGCCCGAGTCCGCCAGGTCCGCCAGCGCCTGCGCCGCCCGGTCGGTCCGCTGCGCCTTCCGCGTCACGGACCGCAGCACCCGGCCCGCTGTCGTGTACGTCGCCGCGAAGGCGCAGCCGATGAGCAGCGCCCAGAAGGTGATGCGGGGAGTCGTGGCCGCCGTGAGCACGGCGATCATCGCCCAGCGCTCGCCGATGGGCAGGACGATCATGCGGCGCACCCAGACCGTCCAGCCGACGCTGTCGAGCTTGTCGGAGAGGGCGGCGGTGGGGCTGGTGTTGGCGGTGGCGTCGTGGTTGGCCTCGTTGAAGGAGAAGTCCACGACGTGCCGGCAGGTCTGCAGGACCATGGCGCCGAGGGCGAGGGCCCAGACGTCGTCGCCGCCTCGGGCGGCACCGAGGGCGAGGCCGGCGTAGTAGGCGTACTCCTTGGCCCGGTCGAAGGTGGCGTCGAGCCAGGCGCCGAGCGTGGAGTACTGCAGGGAGTAGCGGGCGAGCTGGCCGTCGGTGCAGTCCAGTACGAAGGACGCGATCAGCAGGACGCCGGCCGCGACGAAGCCGCCGCGGGTGCCGGTGGCCGCGCAGGCCGCCGCTATGAGGGCGGTGAGCAGCGAGGCGGTGGTGACCTGGTTCGGGGTCAGTCCGCGGCGGGCGCACCAGCGGGCGATGTAACGGGAGTACGGGCTGATGCAGTAGGTGGTGAAGAAGCCGTCGCGGGACTTCACGGCCGACTTCAGGCGTACGGCCTCGTCGTCGACGTCCGTCACGGCCTGCCGTGCCTCGTTGCGGGCCTGCGGGTCGGCGGGGACGGCGGCGACGAGGCTGCCCAGCTCGGGGCGGTGCACCTCGGTGCCGTCGGCGTCCAGGGAGGTGACGATGCGGTCGGCGAGGCTGTCGACCAGGGTGGTGCCGCCGCCCGCGGAGTTCTCGCGGGCCATCGCCCGGGTCAGGGCCTGGCGGCCGGCCGGCTGAGCCGTGACGGCGCCGGGGATCGCGGCGAGCGGGAAGCGGGGGTCGGTGAGGCCGAGGCGCAGCGCGTGCACATGCCCCACGAACCGGGCGTCGACCACGGCCACACGCTGCTCGCCCGGCACGCCGGCGAGGAGGGTCTCGGCCTCGGCGGCGTCGGCCGCGACCCGCACGTCGAAGCCGAGGGACCGCAGATCGCCCTCGATCGACGATCCGGGGACCGGCTGACCGGTGAGGATGGCGGTCGACAACCGAATTCACTCCCTGGGTACCGACGCGTCCGCGCCAGTGCTGTACATGGTGGGGGCGCCCGCGCCGGAAAGCTCCCGGGCGGCATGTCGGCAGAGGCTATCGGATGCCGGGAGGGCCCCGTTCACCGCCTGTTCGGCAGATCGATCGACGTGGTTCGCACAGGCCTTTGCCGCGATCATCATCGTGGATCCGGGGCCCGCCCCACAAACCGCGCCTCCCAGACCGGACATCGAGGACATCGGGCCGGGTCCGGTCAGGGCCGCATAGGGTGGGCGACCATGACTTGGCTGATCACCGGCGGTGCCGGCTACATCGGGGCCCACGTGGCCAGGGCCATGGACGAGGCCGGGGAGCGCGTCCTCGCGCTGGACGACCTCTCGGCCGGGGTTCCCGCGCGGCTCCCGGCGGGCGTACCGCTCGTCGAGGGCTCGTCGCTCGATGGTGACCTGCTGAAACGGGTGTTCTCCGAGCACGGCGTGACGGGTGTGGTGCATCTCGCGGCGCGCAAGCAGGTCGCCGAGTCCGTCGCGCAGCCGACGCGGTACTACCGGGAGAACGTCGGCGGTCTGGTGACCCTCCTGGAGGCGGTCGCCGGGGCCGGGATCGAGCGCTTCCTGTTCTCGTCGTCGGCGGCGGTGTACGGCGACCCGGGTGTGGACCTCATCACGGAGGACACGCCCTGCGCGCCGGTGAACCCGTACGGCGAGACGAAGCTCGCCGGGGAGTGGCTGGTGCGGGCGGCGGGCCGGGCGCACGGGATCTCCACCGTATGTCTGCGCTATTTCAACGTGGCGGGAGCGGCCGCGCCGGAACTGGCCGACACGGGCGTCTTCAACATCGTGCCGATGGTCTTCGACCGGCTCACGCGCGACGAGGCGCCCAGGATCTTCGGTGACGACTATCCGACCCCGGACGGCACCTGCGTCCGTGACTACATTCACGTCGCCGACCTGGCCGAGGCGCATCTCGCGGCGGCCCGGCGGCTCGCCGGCGGGGACGTCACGGGCGATCTGACGGTCAACATCGGCCGGGGCGAGGGCGTCTCGGTGCGCGAACTCATCACGGTCATCGGCGAGGTCACCGGTGACCGCCGGCCACCGCTCGTCGAGGGCCGCCGTCCCGGGGACGCGCCGCGGGCGGTCGCCTCGGCGGCCCGGGCGGCGGAGGAACTCGGCTGGACCGCGCGGCGCGGAGTGCGCGAGATGGCCGAGTCGGCCTGGCGCGGCTGGCTCCTGCACCACGGCTCCTGAGCCCCCTGAGGGTGCCCTGACCTGCACATCGTTTCCGCAGGTCAGGGCACATGACAACGGTGTTCAATGCCGCGTTGCACATACCCCCTCCCCGTAGTTCACTGGGGTGCTCGATCGCGATCAGAGCGACAATCGGATGAATACCGGAGGGCTGCTTTCATGGGGGCTGGGCACGATCACGGGCACGCTCACGGCGCGCCGGCCGGCGCGACGGCGACCTCGGCGTACCGCGGCAGGCTGCGGGTCGCGCTGGCGATCACGCTCGGCGTCGTGGTCGTCCAGATCGTCGGCGGGCTGCTCGCCGACTCGCTCGCGCTGGTCGCGGACTCGGCGCACATGGCGACGGACGCGCTGGGCCTGGGCATGGCGCTGCTCGCGATCCACTTCTCGAACCGCCCGCCCAGCGACCAGGCGACCTTCGGCTACGCCCGCGCCGAGATACTCGCCGCCCTGGCCAACTGTCTGCTGCTGCTCGGGGTCGGCGGGTACGTCCTGTACGAGTCGGTCCAGCGCTTCGTCACTCCGGCGGACACCGAGGGCCACCTCGCTGTCGTGTTCGGTGTCATCGGCCTGGTCGCCAACATGGTGTCGCTGGCGCTGCTGATGCGCGGCCAGAAGGAGAGCCTGAACGTCCGCGGCGCCTTCCTGGAGGTGGCGGCGGACGCCCTGGGTTCGGTCACGGTGATCGTCTCCGCCCTGGTGATCATGTTCACCGGCTGGCAGGCCGCCGACCCGATCGCCTCGCTCGTCATCGCGCTGATGATCGTGCCGCGCACGGTGAAGCTGCTGCGCGAGACCCTGAACGTCCTGCTGGAGGCGGCGCCCAAGGGTGTCGACATGGCTCAGGTGCGGGCCCACATCCTGGCGACCGACGGGGTGGAGGACGTCCACGACCTGCACGCCTGGACGATCACCTCCGGCATGCCGGTGCTGTCGGCGCACGTGGTCGTCAGCTCGGACGTCCTGAGCGCGATCGGCCACGAGAAGATGCTCCACGAGCTCCAGGACTGCCTCGGCGGCCACTTCGACGTGGAGCACTGCACCTTCCAGCTGGAGCCGGGCGGGCACGCGGAGCACGAGGCGCACCTCTGTCACTGACGCGCCCGCCTCTGAGACCTCTGAGGCTGATGTGGCTGGTGGGGGCATTGTCTCGGAATGCGCCGGGGTACGCAGCCCTCCGGCGCGCGCCCGCGCCCTGGCTCTCACCGCACCGGCGGGGACGATTTTCGGCCCACCGCGCCGGGCACGATCCCCTACTGGGTCCCTCTTCCGGGGTCCGAGCGGCGCCGCCGCGCTCCGCGCCACCGCGCGGGACATGCGGGCGCGTCGCGAAGTGCCGGGAGTGCCGGATTCGTACGGCAGACTTGGGGCGCGAAGACCGATGTGAAGGATGGGTATGCCGATCACACCTGCCACCGCGACGCACAGCCCGTCGAACGGCACCGCAGACGCGATTTTGCTGGAACTGGTCGACGAGGACGGCGTGACGATCGGCACCGCGGAGAAGCTCGCCGCCCACCAGCCGCCCGGGCAGTTGCACCGCGCGTTCTCCGTGTTCCTCTTCGACGAGTACGGCCGGCTGCTGCTCCAGCAGCGGGCGCTGGGCAAGTACCACTCCCCCGGTGTGTGGTCGAACACCTGCTGCGGCCACCCCTACCCCGGTGAGGCGCCCTTCGCGGCGGCGGCGCGGCGGACCTTCGAGGAACTCGGCGCCTCCCCGTCCCTGCTGGCCGAGGCGGGCACGGTCCGCTACAACCACCCGGACCCAAAGTCCGGTCTGGTGGAGCAGGAGTACAACCACCTCTTCGTCGGGATGGTGCAGGCCGTGCTGCGGCCGGATCCTCAGGAGGTGGCGTCGACGGCGTTCGTGACCCCGCCCGAGCTGGCGGAGCGGCACGCCAAGGACACCTTCTCGTCCTGGTTCATGACCGTCCTGGACGCGGCCCGGCCGGCGATCAGGGAGCTGACCGGCACGTCGGCCGGCTGGTGACGACGACCCTGGCGGACCGGGATTCCTAGGGGAAGCGCACGGGCTTGAGCGGCAGGGTGGCCCAGATCACCTTGCCGCCGCTCGCGGTGTGATCGACCTCGCACACCCCGCCCGCCTCCCGGGTGATCTCCCGCACCAGCAGCAGTCCGCGGCCGCCGGTCCGGCCGTGGTCGGTCTCCAGTGCGGTCGGCCGGTAGGGGTGGTTGTCCTCCACGGCCACGCGCAGCCACTCGGCACCGACGGCCAGTTCGACGGCGATGGTCGGTGAGAGCACCGCCGCGTGCTTCACGGCATTCGTCACCAGTTCCGAGACGATCAGCAGCAGCCCCTGGGCCAGATCGTCCGAGACGGGCACCCCCTGACGCATCAGCAGGTCCCGTACGGCGTGCCGCGCCTGCGGCACCGAGGCGTCGACCGCCGGTGCGGTGAATCGCCAGACCCCTTCGTACGGCAGCGGATCCGCGGGCCCGGGGCCGAGGGGCGCCGCGCCGCCCTCTGGGCGTGGGCCGGACCCACGCCCGTCGTTGTCCATCGTCCGGTCGCCACCCTCGCGCTCGATTGTCGCCACATCCCGAGTGTTGGTAAGGATGCGCTCCCTACCCCAGTGCTGAACAGAAGTCAGCAACTATCGAGCACTTATGACCGTTGGCGTATGACACGGTCAGTTGTGGGACTGGTCCTGTCCCTGTTGTGCCGTCTCGGCGAACTATTCGGGTTGTACGGGTTTGGCATCCGGATAGCATCCGGCGCATGGAGCCGCAGTTGCTGTACAGCGTGACCGACGCGGTCGCGACGGTCGTCATCCGCCATCCCGAGAAGCGCAACGCCATGACGGCCGCGATGTGGCGTTCCCTGCCGCCGCTGCTGGAGCGGCTCGCGGGTGATCCGGCCGTGCGGGCGCTGGTGCTCACCGGCGAGGGCGGGACGTTCTGCGCCGGGGCCGACATCTCGACACTGCGGGGGTCACCGGAGGAGGCGCAGCGGCTGGCCGTGGCGGCTGAGGAGGCACTCGCCGCGTTCCCGAAGCCGACGCTGGCGGCGGTGCGCGGGCACTGTGTGGGCGGCGGGGCGCAGTTGGCGGCGGCCTGTGATCTGCGGTTCGCCGAGGAGGGCGCGTTGTTCGGCGTGACGCCCGCGAAGCTCGGCATCGTCTACCCGGCGTCCTCGACCAGGCGGCTGGTGTCCCTGGTGGGTCCGGCCACCGCCAAGTACCTGCTGTTCTCGGGGGAACTGATCGACGCGGAGCGGGCGCTGCGCACCGGGCTGGCCGACGAGGTGCTGCCCGAGGGGGAACTGGGCAAGCGGGTCGCCGAGTTCACGCGGGTCCTGGCGTCCCGGTCGCAGCTGACACAGGCCGCGGCCAAGGAGTTCGCGAACGGCCGCACGGACCGCGACGCGCACTGGGCCGCACGGGCACGCGAGAGCGGCGACACCGCGGAGGGCGTCGCCGCGTTCATGGAGCGCAGGCGGCCACAGTTCAGCTGGAGCGTTCCTACGTCAGGATGACGCCGGAGTGCGAACGGACCAGTTCGACGAGGTGCGCGGGGGCCTTCTCGGGTGATCCTGCGCCGTAGGGCGGCTGGGGGTCGTACTCCGTGGCGAGCTGGACGATCCGCGCGTGGTCGTCGCCGGCGATCCGGCCGAGCAGGGTCAGTCCCATGTCGATGCCGGAGGAGACGCCGGCGGCGGTGACGTACTTGCCGTCGGTGACGACCCGCTCCCCCGTCGGCTCGGCGCCGTGGTGCTTCGGCTCCTCCAGGGCCAGCCAGCGGGAGGTCGCGCGGCGGCCCCGAAGGAGTCCGGCGAGGGCGTCTGGAAACTGATCAGTTTCCAGACGGGAAAACAGAATGGTCTCCTCACCGGTGAAGGTGAGGCGAGCGGTGACGGGCCGAGATCGCAGGGCTTCAAGATCATCCTGTGACCCCTTTTGCGCCTACCTCGGCGATCCCCCCTGGAGGGCCGCGTCGGTGTCCGCGATGGCCAGCATCCTGTTGATGTCGGCGCCGGCCAGTGCGCCGGCCGCTGCGGACGCCCCGACCTGGGCGACCAGATCGGTGACGTTGCCGGCCACCCACACACCCGGCACCTCGGTGGTGCCGGCCAGGCCGGAGGCGAAACCGCGGCCCTTCGGCAGGTCCTGCACCGGCAGGCCCAGACCTTCCAGGCCCTGGGTGCGGGCCTGCATCGGCGCGGCGATCGCGAGGACGCGGCGGGCCACGACCTGGCCGTCGGCCAAGCGCACCCCGGCGAGGGCACCGTCCTCGTCGTTGACGACCTCGGTGACCGGGGTGTCGATGACGCGGATGCCGCGGGCGGCGAAGCGGGCGCGGCTGTCCTCGTCCAGGTCGGTGCCGTGGGTGAAGTACGTCAGGTCCTCGGTCAGCTGACGGAACAAATGCGCGTGCTCGATGGAGACCGGTCCGGTGTCGAGGACGCCGATGGGCTCATCGCGCACCTCCCAGCCGTGGCAGTACGGGCAGTGCACCACACTGTCCCCCCAGTGCTCGGCGAGCCCGGGCACCTCCGGCAGCACATCCGTGAGGCCGGTGGCCACCAGGATGCGGCGAGCGGTGATGCTGCGGCCGTCGGCCAGGGTGACGGTGAAGCGCAGGTCCCCGTCCGCCGACGGGGCGGCGGACTCGGCCGAGACCACCTCGCCGAGCACGACGCGTCCGCCGTACTGGCGCACCTGCTCCCGGCCCCGTCGAAGGATCTCGGACGGCGGGGTGCCGTCCAAAACGATGAAGCCATGCACGGCCTCTGCGGGCGCGTTGCGCGGGGAGCCGCTGTCGATCACGACGACCGAGCGGCGGGAGCGGGCGAGGATCAGTGCACCGTTCAGCCCCGCGGCGCCCCCGCCGATCACCACCGCGTCGACGGTCCCCTCGGCCAGTGCGTCGCTCGCGTACGGAGGAGTCGCCACAGCCATGACCTCCTGCCTTTCCTTGTCAGTCATGGTTTCGGTCAACCCTTCGAGTTCTGGTGGTTGGTTGGAGGGGGTCAGCCGTTCAGGAAGCCCACGATGTGGCCGGCGACCGTCTTGGGCTGTTCGAGGCGCAGGAAGTGCCCGGCGCCGGTATGACGATGCGTTCGCCGAGGACGGTGAGGTGTTCCGGCAGGAGACCCGCTGGCCGTGGACCGTGGACCACGCCCGCGCCCGGCGCGTCCCGCGCCGCCGGGCTCCTGCCCGACGCGCCTGGCGGGCGATCCGGCGGGGGCGGTGCCCGGCGACCCGGCGGACGCGTCCCCGGCGATCCAGTGGACGCCCCGTCGGCGATCTAGCGGGTGGACCCGGCGTGCTCCCGGACAGTCGCCGTCTCGCTCGCCGTCGTCCCGGCCCCCGGCTCGGCGCTCTGCTTCGCGAAGCCGCGCCGGCCCGGCAGGACCGCGAGGACGATCAGTGTTCCGGCGGCCATGATGATCCCGCCGATGAGGCTGGTCTGGGCGACTCCGTGGGCGAAGGCCTGGTGGACGGCGTCCACGGCGGCCTGGGCCTGCTGGGGCCCGGCGGAGGGATCCTGCGCGACCCGCTCAGCGACGGCCAGGCCGGCGCCGACCGAGTCCTTGGCGGTCTCCATCGCCTCCGCCGGGAGCCGGTCGCCCACCAGGTCGGTCAGCTCGTCCCGGTAGGCCGTGCCCAGCAGCGAGCCCAGCACCGCGATGCCCAGCGCCCCGCCCAGCTCCAGCGCGGTGTCGTTGACACCGCCGCCGACGCCCAGCTCGGACTCGGGGAAGGAGCCCATGATCGTGTCGGTCGCCGGGGAGATGGCCAGTCCGAGCGCGAGGCCCAGCATCATCATCGGCGCCAGGAAGTCCCCGTACGTCGAGCCCTTGTCGATCTGGATGAGCAGGAACATGCCCGCCGTGCCGATGGCCAGGCCGGTCACGACCATCGCCTTCACCCCCAGCTTCGGGGTGAGCATCCCGGTCAGCGCGGACCCGACGAACACCGCACCGGCCAGCGGCAGCAGCCGTACACCCGTGTCCAGGGCGCCGTAGCCGAGGACGAACTGCAGGAACTGCGTCGCGTAGTAGATCACGGCGAACATGCCGAAGAAGAAGAACAGCACCGCGAGCATCGAGCCGCTGAAGGGCCGCAGCGCGAACTTCCGGACGTCCAGCATCGGGTGCGGGCGCCGCAGCTCCCAGGCGACGAAGGCGACCAGACCGACACCGGCGACCACGGCGGCGGTGACGGGGCCGACGCCCCAGCCGGAGTGCGGGCCCTCGATGGCGGCGTAGATCAGGGAGCCGACGGTGACGATCGACAGCAGACCACCGACGTAGTCGATCCGGCCCATGCCCTCCGCCTTGGACGGCGGTACCAGGGCGAGCGCGCCGAACACGCCGAGGACGGCGATCGGCACGTTGATCAGGAAGGTCGAGCCCCAGGCGTGGTCCTCGAGCAGCCAGCCGGAGACCAGCGGTCCGACGGCCACCGCCAGCCCGGAGGTCGCGGCCCAGGCGGTGATGGCCTTGGTCCGCTCGCTCCGGGGGAAGGTCGCGACCACCAGGGACAGCGTGGCCGGCATCACGACCGCGGCACCGACACCCATGATCGCGCGGGCCACGATGACCAGCGAGGTCTCGTCGACCATGCTCCCCATCACCGAACCGCCGGCGAAGATCAGCAGACCCAGCACCAGCGCGCCGCGCCGGCTGTACTTGTCGCCGATCGCGCCCAGCACCAGCATCAGCGCCGCGTACGGAACGGTGTAGCTGTCGACGACCCACTGCAGATCACTGCTGCTCAGGCCCAGGTCGCTGGTCATGTCGGGGGCGGCGACGATCAGCGACGTGTTCGCCATCACCGTGATCAGCAGGCTCAGGCACAGCACGAGCAGCGCCCACCAGCGCCGCGCGTACGGCCCGGTCATCTTCTCCACGGGGGTGTTTGCAAGGAAGGGCATCAGTAGCTCCTGAGAGGGACGGGACGGACGGGCGGGAGCACTTAATTGCCCATCGATGTGCAGACTAGTTTATTGCCCCTCGCTGTGCAACTATCGCGATGACTCCCTCCTCCCACCCGCCCTCGAGGTACCGACGTGACCCGCCGACCAGCACGAACACCGACGACGATTCCGAGACGGCCTCCGGCCCGACCCCACGAGACGCCGCCCCCTCCTGCTCCGACTTCGACTTCGTCCCCCTCGCCGACTTCGACCGCGACTTCGGCGCAGCGGCGGGACGCGCCGGCCACCCGTGCCCGGATCCTCGACGCGGCTCGGCGGGAACTGACCCGCGACCCCGACAGCCGTCTGGAGGACATCGCCACCGCCGCCGGTGTGGCCCGGCGCACCGTGTACGTCCACTTCGCCTGCCGGGCCGCGCTCGTCGAAGGCCTGGCCGCCGAGGCCGCGGAGGCGATCCGGCGCGCCGTCGCGGGTGCCCCGGCCCCGACCTCCGACGCCGTCGCGGACCTGGCGCGATTCGTCCTCATGGTGTGGCCCGTCGGCGACCGCTACCGCACCCTCATCCGGCTGGCCCGCGGCCAGGACCTCACACGCGCACGCGTCGACGAACTGCTGGCCCCCGCCCGCGACATGGCCACGAGGGTCTTCGCCCACGGCCGCCGACAGGGCGTCTTCCAGACCACCGTCCCGCCCGACCCGCTCGGCCGAGCCATCGAGGCCCAACTGCTGGCCCTGCTCGACTGCATCGACCGCGGCCTGTGCTCCGACGACGGCACCGGCGCCGCCACCGCCGCCCTCATCGCCGCCGGAGTCGCCCCGGACACCGCCATCGCGAAGGTCGATCAGGTACGGAAGTCCGGGTCGCTCCCGAGTCCCGTCTGAAACCCCGTGCCCGTACCCCACTCGCACTCACACAAACGTCCGCCCCCAACTCCCTGCCCCCCGAAGCCCTTTGGAGGAGAGCCGATGCCAGGGCTCCGGCGGCCTCCGGCAACCGCGTCACCTTCAAGGACCTCAAGGTCGCGGGCCGCGTCGCCCTGCCCGAGGCGGGTGAGAAGTCGCTCGGCCAGGTCTTCGCCGAGCCGATCGCGCCGCGGAACATCCCCGACGGCCTCCGACTGCGCTCGGTCACCACCACGGAGCAGGGCCTCACCGCCCACTTCTCCGGCGAGTCGGTCACCTTCCGCCGCGACGACGCCCGGGACACCTCGGCGAACGGGTCGGCCGGAGAGAAATCAGGTGCCGTGGGCCGGAAGAGCCGTAGCCATCGCCGACGCGACCTCCTCGACCACCGCGCTCGCCCGATCCTCCGGCACGCCGGCCGCGATGAGGGTGGCCGTGGCGATCCGGTGCCCGTCGTCCTCCAGCGCGCCGGTGTTGACGGACTCCACCAGAGCTACGATCAACGCCATCAGGCCTGCGCTCTGCACGGCCGGCGGCAGATGGGAGTGGAAGACGCCGTCCCGCTGCCCCCGCTCCAGGATCCCGATGGCGGCCTCCTGGGCCGGCGCCAGCACCTCGGTGACGCGCTCGGAGCCGAGGTCCCGCCGGGTGAGCGCCAGCAGCATGCGGTAGCGGTCGCCCACGGGCCACATCCGCAGTACGAACCACGCCAACGCCCGCTCGGCCGACTCCCCCGGCTCCGGCCCGGCCTCCACCGCGTTCCGCAACGTCTCGGCGGCTTCCTCGGCGAGCGCCTCCAGCAGCGCCGCCCGCCCCGGGAAGTGCCCGAAGAGGGTGCGCCGGACGACCCCGGCGGCCCGCGCCAGCTCCTCCAGCGTGACATCGGGGTTCCGCCCCAGCTCCTCACGGGCCGTGGCCAGGATGCGCGCCCGGTTGGACCGCGAATTACGGCGCAGCGGCTCGCGGGCCACGTGCTTGCTCACGGAGAACCTCGCAGCATCAAAGGACGGACGAACGACCCCCCATTTTGTCACGCCGAGCCGAAGCCCCCGTATCACGCCCCAGCAGCCGCTGCCTCACGCGGGACCCGCCCCACCTCGTGGCCCCGAAGCTCGGCCGACGCGGAACCGAGCGCGCCCGGTGCGGCCCTCGCGCTTGTTCCTCGACGAGAGCCCCGGCGCGCCGGGCGCCGCCGCCGACCTCGTCCGTCGCGGCCATCCCACCGACCACCCCCGTCGGATCGGACCGCGAACTCCCGGATCACCATGTTCCCGAACACCGCCCGCCCGTCATGGTGCAGAGGGCCAGCCCGGCGGCGTTCGCGCAGGCGGCGCTCACGGCCGGGGCGTATCCGGCGGATCTGCTCGGCAAGCGCTGACCGGGTGCTGTCCACGGTCGCGGGCACGTGTGTGGGCACGTGTGGGGGGCCGTGACGCATGGTGAGGCTTTGGCGAGGTACCCGGTCTCTCCCGGCCGCTGCGGTCGGGAGAGGAGAAAGGGGAATTACGTGTTCCGTGCCATTGCAGACGTGCTGCGCCAGATCGGCGGCGCCATCGCCACCGTCGTGACGCTGCCCTTCCGGGCGCTGGCCCGGCTTTTCGGCGGCGCTTCGTCCTCCACCCGCAGCCGCAGGGTCTGAGCGGCGGCGCCCGAGCCGCGGGGTGTGACCGCGGGTTCTGACAGGAACCGTCCCGACCTGCCCGGTGCCGCCCTGACCCCGAGTGTCGGTGTCACCTGCCACAATTGCCGCGCAACCTCAGTGGAGAAGGCGGTACGGGATCGTGACGACACCCGGGACCCTCGCAGCAGGGTCCATCGAAGGCAGGATCGCCGAGGAGCTCGGCGTACGGGAGCGGCAGGTCAGGGCTGCCGTGGAGCTGCTCGACAGCGGTTCTACGGTGCCCTTCATCGCCCGCTACCGCAAGGAAGCGACCGAGATGCTCGACGATGCGCAGCTGCGCACCGTCGAGGAGCGGCTGCGCTATCTGCGGGAGCTGGAGGAGCGTCGGACGGCGATCCTGGACTCGGTGCGGGAACAGGGCAAGCTCACCGAGGAACTGGAGGCGCGGATCCGGGGCGCGGAGACCAAGGCGCGCCTGGAGGACATCTACCTCCCGTACAAGCCCAAGCGGCGCACCAAGGCGCAGATCGCGCGCGAGGCCGGTCTCGAGCCGCTGGCGGAGGGGCTGCTCGGCGATCCGACCGTCGAGCCCCTCGCCGCGGCCGCCGCGTTCGTCGACGCCGACAAGGGCGTGGCCGATCCGCAGGCGGCCCTCGACGGCGCCCGGGCGATCCTCACCGAGCGGTTCTCGGAGGACGCCGACCTGATCGGCGAGCTGCGCGAGCGCATGTGGGTGCGCGGGCGGCTGTCGGCCAAGGTCCGGGAGGGCAAGGAGGAGGCGGGCGCGAAGTTCGCCGACTACTTCGACTTCGCCGAGCCGTTCACGGAGCTCCCCTCGCACCGCATCCTGGCGATGCTGCGCGGCGAGAAGGAGGAGGTCCTCGACCTCGTCCTGGAGCCCGAGGAGCCGACCGACGGTCCGTCGTCGTACGAGGGGATGGTCGCGCACCGGTTCGGGATCGCCGACCGGGGCCGCCCCGGCGACAAGTGGCTGCTGGACACGGTGCGCTGGACCTGGCGCACCCGCATCCTCGTCCATCTCGGCATCGATCTGCGGCTGCGGCTGCGCACGGCCGCCGAGGACGAGGCGGTGCGGGTCTTCGCGGCCAACCTGCGCGACCTGCTGCTCGCCGCTCCCGCGGGCACGCGCGCGACGCTCGGGCTCGACCCCGGTTTCCGTACGGGTGTGAAGGTCGCCGTCGTCGACGCGACCGGCAAGGTCGTCGCCACGGACGTCATCCACCCGCACGTCCCGGCCAACCGGTGGGACGAGGCCATCGCCAAGCTGGCCCGGCTCGCGAAGGAGCACGCGGTCGAGCTGATCGCCATCGGCAACGGCACGGCGTCCCGCGAGACCGACAAGCTCGCCGGAGAACTGATCACCAAGCACCCGGAGCTGAAGCTCACGAAGGTGATGGTGTCCGAGGCCGGCGCGTCCGTGTACTCGGCGTCCGCCTTCGCCTCGCAGGAGCTGCCCGACATGGACGTGTCGCTGCGCGGCGCCGTGTCGATCGCGCGGCGGCTCCAGGACCCGCTGGCCGAGCTGGTGAAGATCGACCCGAAGTCGATCGGTGTCGGCCAGTACCAGCACGACCTGTCCGAGGTGAAGCTGTCGCGTTCGCTGGACGCGGTGGTGGAGGACTGTGTGAACGGCGTGGGCGTGGACGTCAACACGGCGTCGGCCCCGCTGCTCGCCCGGGTCTCCGGCATCACCTCCGGACTCGCCGAGAACATCGTGGCGCACCGTGACGCCAACGGCCCGTTCAAGTCCCGCGGTGAGCTGAAGAAGGTGGCGCGGCTGGGTCCGAAGGCCTACGAGCAGTGCGCGGGCTTCCTGCGGATCCGCGGCGGTGACGACCCGCTGGACGCGTCCAGCGTGCACCCGGAGGCGTACCCGGTGGTCCGGCGCATGGTGAAGACCGTCGGGCAGGAGGTCGCGGGGCTCATCGGCAACACGGCGGTGCTGCGCTCGCTGAAGCCGCAGGACTTCGTGGACGAGACGTTCGGTCTGCCGACGGTCACCGACATCCTCAAGGAGCTGGAGAAGCCCGGCCGCGACCCGCGTCCGGCCTTCAAGACGGCCGCCTTCAAGGAGGGCGTGGAGAAGATCTCCGACCTGTCGTCCGGGATGATCCTGGAGGGCGTCGTGACGAACGTCGCCGCGTTCGGCGCGTTCGTGGACGTCGGGGTCCACCAGGACGGTCTGGTGCACGTGTCCGCGATGTCGAAGACGTTCGTCAAGGACCCGCGGGACGTGGTGAAGCCCGGGGACATCGTCAAGGTGAAGGTCCTCGACGTCGACATCCCGCGCAAGCGGATCTCGTTGACGCTGCGTCTGGACGACGAGGCGGCCCCGCAGGGGCAGGGCGGCTCCGGCGAGCGCCGGCAGCGGGGCGGGCGTCCGCCGCAGCAGCGGCAGGGCGGTGCCGCGGGGCGCCGTGGTGGCGGTGGCGGTTCGCGTCAGGCGCCGCCGCCTGCCAACGGGGCGATGGCCGACGCGTTGCGCCGGGCGGGCCTGGTCGACCCCAAGAACGGCAAGCGCTGACGGCTCGGCTGTGGGGAGCTGCGGGGCCGTTGTGGCTGGTCGCGCAGTTCCCCGCGCCCCTGGTGAAGAGGCGCTTCGCGCCTTTCACGATCTACAGTGGCCGGTATGTCTGCTTCGCGTGTCATCACCTGGGACGTGTCCGCGAGCCGGGGGGTCGAGACCGCCTGGGTCGAGCTCGGGGGCGGTGTGATGCGGGCGCGCGGGCGGGCCGTCGGGACCGTCCCCGAGCCGTACTGGGTCTCCTACGAGCTCGAAACCACTGAAGGGTTCGTGACCCGGCGACTGAGCGTCAGGGTGGAGACGGCGGCGCAGGAACGCGTGCTCGACCTGCGGCACGACGGTCATGGCACGTGGACAGGAAACGGCGAGCCACTGCCCTGTGTCGACGGCGCCCTCGACTGCGACTTGGGGCTGTGCCCGCTCACCAACACCATGCCGGTGCTCCGGCACGGGCTGCATCGGGCGCCCGGTGAACGGGAGTTCCTGATGGCCTGGGTGTCGGTGCCCGAGCTGGCGGTGCGGCCGTCGCTGCAGACGTACACGCACCTCGGCCCCGGGCGGGTCCGGTATGCCTCCGGCGACTTCCGCAGCGACCTGGAGATCGACGCAGAGGGGTATGTCGTGGAGTACCCCTCGCTGGCCACCCGTCTGACGGTTCGTTAGCGCTCGGTCACCTTTCCGTCCGCCACCTCCAGGCGGCGCGTGACGTGTACCGCGTCGAGCATGCGGCGGTCGTGGGTGACCAGCAGGAGGGTGCCCTCGTAGGAGTCGAGCGCGGACTCCAGCTGTTCGATGGCGGGCAGGTCGAGGTGGTTGGTCGGCTCGTCGAGGACCAGGAGGTTGACGCCGCGGCCCTGGAGCAGCGCCAGGGCCGCTCGGGTGCGCTCGCCCGGGGAGAGGGTCGCCGCGGGGCGCAGGACGTGGTGCGACTTGAGGCCGAACTTGGCCAGGAGGGTGCGGACCTCGGCCGGTTCGGTGTCCGGGACGGCCGCGCGGAAGGCGTCCATCAGGGGCTCCTGGCCGTGGAACAGCTTGCGGGCCTGGTCGACCTCGCCGAGCAGGACGCCCGAGCCGAGAGCCGCGTGCCCGGCGTCGAGCGGGACGCGGCCGAGCAGGGCGGCGAGCAGGGTGGACTTGCCGGCGCCGTTCGCGCCCGTCACCGCCACCCGGTCCGCCCAGTCGATCTGGAGGGACACCGGGCCGAGGACGAAGCCGCCGCGGCGCACCTCGGCGTCCCGCAGGGTCGCGACGACGGCGCCCGAGCGCGGGGCCGACGCGATCTCCATGCGCAGCTCCCACTCCTTGCGGGGTTCCTCGACGACGTCCAGCCGCTCGATCATGCGCTGGGTCTGGCGGGCCTTCGCGGCCTGCTTCTCGCTGGCCTCGCTGCGGAACTTGCGGCCGATCTTGTCGTTGTCGTTGCCCGCCTTGCGGCGCGCGTTCTTCACGCCCTTGTCCATCCAGGAGCGCTGCATCTGCGCGCGGTCCTGGAGGGCCGACTTCTTGTCGGCGTACTCCTCGAACTCGTCGCGGGCGTGCCTGCGCGCGACCTCCCGCTCTTCCAGGTAGGCCTCGTAGCCACCGCCGTAGAGGTTGATCTGCCGCTGGGCGAGGTCGAGTTCGAGGACCTTGGTGACCGTGCGGGTGAGGAACTCGCGGTCGTGGCTGACGACCACCGTCCCGGCCCGCAGCCCGTTCACGAAGCGTTCGAGGCGCTCCAGGCCGTCGAGGTCGAGGTCGTTGGTGGGCTCGTCCAGGAGGAAGACGTCGTAGCGGGACAGGAGCAGGGAGGCGAGGCCGGCGCGGGCGGCCTGGCCGCCGGACAGCGACGTCATCAGCTGGTCGAGATCGACCGCGAGGCCCAGGGAGTCGGCGACCTCCTCGGCGCGTTCGTCGAGGTCGGCGCCGCCGAGTCCGAGCCAGCGCTCCAGGCTCGTGGCGTAGGCGTCGTCGGCGCCGGGCGCCCCGTCGACCAGGGCCTGGGTCGCCTCCTCCATGGCGCGCTGGGCCTCGGCGACGCCGGTGCGGCGGGCCAGGAACGCCCGTACGGTCTCGCCGGGGCGGCGGTCCGGCTCCTGGGGCAGGTGGCCGACGGTGGCGGTCGGCGGGGACAGGCGCAGCTCGCCCTGCTCGGGGGCGGTGAGTCCGGCGAGCATCCTGAGCAGGGTGGACTTGCCGGCGCCGTTGGCTCCGACCAGGCCGATCACGTCGCCGGGCGCGACGACGAGGTCGAGCCCGGCGAACAGGGAGCGGTCGCCGTGGCCGGCGGCGAGGTTCTTGGCGACGAGGGTGGCAGTCATCAGAGTGCCGATCCTAATGGGCCCCTCCGTCGGCGACGGCCGTCACCAGGACGCCTCCGGACGTGCGCGCCACGACGAAGGACCGGCCCCTGACCGCCTTGGCGTCGAGTGCGATGCGGTGCCGGCCCGGTTCCAGGACGCCGTCGAAGATCTCGTGGGTGTGGGTGCGGGAGAGCCGGTCCAGGCGGTACGCGGTGAGGGTGACCCGGCAGGCGGAGGTGACCTCGACGTCGGCCTCGCCGCCGGTGGCGGTCAGGCCGGTGAGGCGGCGCTGCTCCAGCGGGCTGCGGTCCAGGGCGTGTTCGATCTGGGCGACGAGGAGCGGCACGATCGGGGCCAGGCCGTCGACGCAGGCGACCGGGACGCCGGCGTGTGTGAAGGCCCGGCGGACGGCGGCGCGTTCCCGCTCGCCGGTCCCCGGTGCGAAGGCCACGGCGCCGTAGCCGCGCAGTTCGTCGGCGGGCACGTTGTCGGCGTCGTGGGCGATGTCGGCGCCGACGCCGATGGTGCGCAGCGCCGCGGCGAGCCTGGCCAGGGCGGCGACGCGGGCGCCGATCAGCAGGACGCGGCGGCGGGTGTCCGCGGCGGAGCCGTTCAGCAGGGCGCTCAGCGCCGCGCGGTACTCGGCGCCACGGAAGCGGAACGGGCCGATGCCGTGGTAGCCGTTGAGCTCCAGGTCGGCGTGTTCGCCGGTCTGCCAGGCGAAGTCCCGCCAGACGACGTCCTCGCCGTCCCCCTGGATGACGGCGGTGACGGCGCCGCAGGCCAGGTCCTCGCACTCGGGACAGCCGTAGACCACGTACCGGCCGCCGGGCAGCGGTGCCGGGCTTTCCAGGAGCAGGCTGCGGACCTGCGCGGTGAAGATCGCGGGTGGTACGTCGGAGGCGAGCGGGGAGACCGCGTCGAGGTCGGAGAGCCGGAACAGCAGCGGGCGTCCGTCGACGATGAAGTCCACGAAGTCCCGGTGGACCTGGTACCCACCGTCGGTGAGGACGCCGCCGGCCCGCATCGCGGGTGCCAGGCCGAAGGTCGTGTACTCGGCACACATACGGTGAGTATCCCCACACCGGGGGTGATGTGAGCACGGCATGACACATTCCGCTACGGTCCGGGCATGGTGGATGAGCGCGGTGGCGAGATCGTGGTGGTCGGTGGCGGGGTGGTCGGGCTGACGACCGCGGTGGTCCTCGCCGAGCAGGGGTGGCGGGTACGGGTGTGGACGCGGGACCGCGTCGAGGCGACGACGTCGGCGGTCGCGGGGGCGCTGTGGTGGCCGTACCGGATCGAGCCGCTCGCACAGGCGCGGGAGTGGGCGCTGCGGTCGCTGGAGGTGTACGAGGAGCTGGCCGCGGGGTCCGGGGCGAGCGGCGTGCGCCTGGTCGAAGGGGTACTGGGCGAGACGCGTCTCGACGAGGTCGACGGGTGGCTGGCGGGGCGGGTGCCGGAGCTGCGGGCGACCACGCCCGAGGAGTACGCGGGGTCGGGGCTCCGGGCACGGTTGCCGCTCCTGGACATGCCGGTTCATCTGCCGTGGCTGCTGGAGCGGTTGGCGGCGGCGGGCGGTGTGGTCGAGGCCCGTACGGTGTCCGGGCTGGCGGAGGCCGACGCCCCGGTCGTGGTCAACTGCACGGGGCTCGCCGCGCGGGAGCTGGTGCCGGATCCGTCCGTGCGGCCCGTGCGCGGGCAGTTGGTCGTCGTGGAGAACCCGGGGATCGACACGTGGCTGGTCTCCACCGACGCGGCCGGCGAGTACGCGTACATGTTCCCGCAGCCGGGCGGGCTCGTCCTCGGCGGTACGGCGGAGGAGGACGCGTGGTCGCTGGAGCCCGACCCCGCGACGGCCGAGGCGATCATCCGCCGCTGCGCGGCGCTGCGGCCGGAGATCGCCGGGGCGCGGGTACTGGAACACCGGGTGGGGCTGCGCCCGACCCGCCCGGCCGTCCGCCTGGAGCGCGACACGCTGCCGGACGGCCGTCCGCTGATCCACAACTACGGCCACGGCGGTGCGGGCGTGACGGTGGCCTGGGGGTGCGCGGAGGAGGCGGCCCGGCTGGTCGGCTAGGACCGCCTGCCGTGGGCTGCTTGACCTTGGCTGCTTGACCTTCCTTTGCTGCTTGACCTCGACGCCCCCGGCCGAAGTCGGCCGGGGGCGTCGAGGTCAAGCGGCTGGGGCGGTCGGGTCAGTGCTTGCCGATCGGGTCTCCCTCCACGTCCGGGCCGCGGCCCGGGCCGACGCGGAACTCGAACTCGCCGTCGTACTTCTTGTGGCCTTCCATGACGGCCATTTCGACGGCCTCGGATCCCATCTGCTCACGCACGATCACCGGGTCGCGGCGAAGGTCGCGCATCAGGGCGATACACATGAAGATCATCACGATGACGAACGGCGCCGCCGCGAGGATCGTGAGGTTCTGCAGACCGGTCAGCGCATCGCCCTGGCCGCTGCCGACCAGGAGCATGATCGCGGCCACCGCACCGGTGACCACGCCCCAGAACACCACCACGAACCGGCCCGGTTCGAGCGCGCCCTTCTGCGACAGGGTGCCCATGACGATCGAGGCCGCGTCGGCGCCCGAGACGAAGAAGATGCCGACGAGGACCATCACGAGCAGGCTCGTGACGGTCGCGATGGGGAACTGCTGGAGAACACCGAAGAGCTGCCCCTCCGGGGTGGCCTCCTTGCCGAGCTGACCCTGCTCCTGCATCTTCATCGCCGAGCCACCGAAGATCGCGAACCAGATCAGGCTGACCGTGCTGGGCACGAGGATGACACCGCCGACGAACTGGCGGATCGTGCGGCCCCGGCTGATGCGGGCGATGAACATGCCGACGAAGGGCGTCCAGGAGATCCACCACGCCCAGTAGAAGACCGTCCAGCTGCCCAGCCAGTCGGCGACGCCCTCGCCACCGCTCGCCTCGGTCCGGCCGGCCAGCTGGGGCAGGTCACCGAGGTAGGCGAAGACGGAGGTGGGCAACAGGTCGAGGACGATGATGGTCGGGCCGGCCACGAACACGAACAGGGCGAGCACCAGCGCCAGCACCATGTTGGTGTTGGACAGCCATTGGATGCCCTTCTCCACACCCGAGATCGCGGACGCGACGAAGGCCAGGGTCAGCACCGCGATGATCGTGACGAGCAGCCCGGTGCTCACCTTGTCCATCCACTTCAGCTCCTGCACGCCGGAGCCGATCTGGAGCGCGCCGAGGCCGAGCGAGGCGGCGGAGCCGAAGACGGTCGCGATGATCGCGAGGATGTCGATGGCCCGGCCGATGCCGCCGTTGGCGTTCTTCCTGCCGATGAGCGGGGTGAAGACGGCGCTGATGGTCTGGCGGCGCCGCCTGCGGAAGGTGCTGTAGGCGATGGCGAGGCCGACCACCGCGTAGATCGCCCACGGGTGGAGCGTCCAGTGGAACAGGGTGGTGGCCATGGCCGTCTCCATGCGGTCACCGGAGTCGGCCGGGTTCGTGCCCGGCGGGGGCGTGCCGTAGTGCGACAGCGGCTCGCTCACGCCGTAGAACATCAGGCCGATGCCCATGCCGGCGCTGAACATCATCGCGACCCAGGACACCGTGCGGAACTCGGGTTCCTCGCCCTCCGCACCGAGGTGGATGCGGCCGTAGCGGCTGATCGCGAGCCACAGGGCGAACACGACGAAGCCGGAGGCCGCGAGCATGAACGCCCAGCCGCCGTTGTGCATCAGCCCGCTGAGCATGCTGGTGGAGACGTCTTCGAGCGAGTCGGTGGCCGCCGCTCCCCAGACCACGAAGGCGAGGGTGAGCACGGCTGTGACCCCGAAGACAATTCGGTCGGTTTTCGGACGTTCTTGACCGGGGAGGCCCGCTTCCGAACCCGGAAGCGCGGGCCCCACTTCGTGGTCGCTCTCACTTGGTCGGTCGTGCGTCACAGGCGGCACCTTTCATGGGACGTAGGAGGAACGTAAGTCCTCCGTAACGCCCCTACCACGTGTGGCGCAATCTCACCCCCCTCAACATTGCGTTTCCGGATTCCCTGCCGTCAGGTGGTACGTTCCGCGCTCGTCCAGCAGCAGCGGCACGAGCGCCCGCAGAGGCTGGCGCAGGGGTACGAGCACACCCTCCGCGTCCCGGCGTACGCGCACGCCGTGCAGCGCGAGTTCGTCTCCCACCTCGGTGTACTGCGCGGCCGTGAGCCGGTAGCCGCAGGGCGGGTTCTGGATCACCTCGGCCGGTTCGGGCGTGTCGTTGTCGGCGCCACCGACGTAGACGGGGCCGGTGGTGGCGTAGCCCGCGAGCCGGGCCCTGCCCGTCGCCGCCTCGACCGCACCGCGGCGCTGGTCGGCGTAGCCGAACAGTCCTCCCAGTGCGTCCAGTTGGGAGGTGACACGGCGGCGGTTGTTCAGCGCCTCGTCCGCCTTCTCGGCCTCGGTGAGCGGGTCCACGCGGCTCTCGATGAGCAGCCCGATGCCGTGTTTGATGCCGGACATATTGCGCAAAATGCGCTCCTGGCCGTCTCCGGCGACCTGTTTGAGCGGCTCGCCGGTCTCGGGGTCGGTCCAGATGCCGTAGGTGCCGGTCGAGTGGCCGGCCCGCTGCGCCGCGGGGCGGACGTACTTCTCGGAGAGGGTCTTCGCCTCGCCGTGGACCGCCTCGTGGGTGTTGAGGTTGCGCGGCCACAGGTCGAAGAGGTCCTTGTCGTAGTACGGGGGTGTGGCGCCGTACTCGTGCAGGTCGTAGACGAGGTCGGGACGCTGGTCGCGCAGGACCTTCGCCAGCGCGCGGCCTTCGGCGGTCCGGAGCGCCAGGTGGTCGCGGTTGATGTCCACGCCGTCGCTGTTGCCCCGGGTGTCGGCGGCCCGGCCGTCGGGGTTGGCGGTGGGCACGACCAGGACCGTGGTGCGGTCCAGGAAGCGCCGGGTGCGGCTGTCGCGGGCGTACGCGAGGTCGCGGACCGTGGTCAGACAGGCCTCGCGGCCGGAGGGCTCGTCGCCGTGCTGGCTGCACACGAGCAGCACCTTGTTGGGCGTCGGGTGGGTGCCGATGCGGACCAGCTGGAGCGGGCGGCCCTGCTTCGTCGTGCCGAAGCGGGTCAGGGAGACCCGGCTGCTCGACCGGTCGACGGTCTCGAGGAAGTCCTGCTCCTCGGGCTGGGTGGTCCAGCGGGCGCCGTTCGTCTGCTCGAAGCCGGTGCGGGGCGGGGAGCCGGTGGCGGCCTGGGCGGGGACGGCGGCCAGGGACGCGGCGACGGCCGCGGCGGTCAGGGTCAGGGCTCCGACTCGGGTCGTGGGGCGGATCACTGGCTTCCCTCCGGGACGCGGTGAGCGGTGCGCGGTTCCCGTACGCCGTCCAGCAGCGTGGCGTCGGGGGTGGCGGTCGCGGCGCCCGTGGTGGCGCGGGCGAAGGCGGTGGCTCCGCCGACGAACGGGACGCGCGCCGAGGTGCGGGACAGGTCGACGGTCAGCTCGGGCTTGTCCGCGGGAGGGTCGATGAGGCCCTTGTCGGTGCCCGCGACGATCAGCGCCAGGCGGTGCCCCTCGGGGACGACGTGGTCGGTCGCGGCCAGGTCGAGGGTGATCGTGTACCGCTTGCCCGGAGTGAGCGGGGCGCCCGTCAGAGCGGAGGCGTGGTTGCCGAGGTCCGCCCAGCCGCGGCTGACGATCGTGTAGCCGACGTCGGCGGTCTTGGCCTTCGTCTCCTTGAAGCAGGAGCTGTCGCCGGCGGTGCTCGCGCCCCAGCAGGTGCGGTCGGTGAGGGTGGTGATGCCCTCGCCCCCGTCGGCGTAGTCGCGGATGGTGGCGGGGCCGATGTCCACGAGGACGGCGGAGAGATGAGCCGTCGGGGTGGAGGGCGTCGCGGTGACGGTGACCTCGGAGGAGCCGGACAGGCGCAGGTCGCGGCTGAGCGGCCGGGTGACGAAACCGGCCTTCTCCGGTGTCGGCTTGTCGATCCGCGCGGCCCAGTCGGTCTCGCTCAGGGCCGGGTCGTCCGTGAAGGTCCGGGTGCCGTGGCCGCGGTGCAGACCGAGGCTGCCGACGCCGGCCTGGGTGCCCTGGCCGGGGCGCAGGGTGGCGGCTCGGGTGCCGCTCGGCGGCCAGGTCCGGGAGGTGGTCCACTGGTCCGGCCCGCGCTCGATGTCGGCCATGGGCTCGCGGTCGATGCCGTTGTCGTAGCCCATGAGTTCGTGGTCGAACCAGCGGTGGAGGGTCTTGACCCAGCTCGCGCGGCGGAAGTCGAAGGGGTCGACGTGGCCCGTCTGGGAGAGCCAGATCTTGCGCTCCACTCCGTTCTTCGCGAGGGCGTCCCACCACTGGCCGACGTGCTTCATCCGCACGTTGAGGTCCTGCATGCCGTGCACGAGAAAGACGCTGGCCTTGACCTTCCGCGCGGCCTTGACGTAGTCGCGCTCGGTCCACAGCGGGGTCCAGTCGCCGGTGCGCGGGGCCCCGTCGACGAGCTTCTGCTGTACGGCGGCGCACTTGGCCCGGGCGTCGGGGCTGTTGACGTAGTCGGACAGCCATTCGGGGCCGGAGTCGTAGAGCGGGGCGCCCTGCTGGAAGTAGTAGTCGTACCAGGAGGAGATGGCGCTGATCGGGACGATGGTCTTCAGGCCCTCGACGCCGGTCGCGGCGACGCCGTTGGCGATGGTGCCGTCCCAGCTCTTGCCGATCATGCCGGTCCTGCCGTTGGTCCAGGCGGCCTTGGCGCGGGTGGTGCCGGTGCGGGTCGTGTAGGCCTTGGCTCGGCCGTTGAGCCAGTCGACGACGGCCTTCGCGGACTGGATGTCGGAGCGGCCGCCGACGTCGACGCACCCGTCGGAGCGATTGGTTCCGGCCAGGTCGACACCGACGAAGGCGTAGCCGCGGGGCACGAAGTAGTTGTCGTAATACAGCGGCATCTGCTTGACGTCGCCGTTCGCGTCGTACGTCTTCTTCTGGCTCTCGTTGCCGCGCCCGCAGCAGGAGTAGTACGGGCTGGCGTCCATGATGACGGGGACCTTGCGGCCCTGCCGGGCGGGTTCGCGGGGGCGGACGATATCGACGGCGACCCGGTCGGCCTTGCCGTCGCGGTCGCCGTCGAGTCCGGTGTCCACCCAGACGGCCTCGCGGATGGCGTTCTCGTACGAGTGGACGGGCCGGCTCTCGCGCGGGGCGGACTCTGCCGCGGCCGGGGTGAGCAGGGTGGCCATCAGGGCGGCCGTGGCCGCCGTCGCGAGCGGTCTCCAGGTCGTGAAGCGCGTGCGTTTCGGCATGCGCCGGACGCTACATCGGTGAACTCCTGTTCAGAAGAGGGCAGCTGACGGACCGGCGTGTCCGGGACGGACCCGAGGGGGCCCGGTGTCTCATGTCGGCCGAATGGCGATCGTGTGACAGCAGGGGCCATGGACATGATCAGAGACACAAGGAGCCCATAGGCTCCGGACAGACTTCGGGACCCTACGACTTGGAGTTTCGCGTGCACCGCAGCATCATCGCGCCGGGAGCCCTCGCCGCGGCCGTTCTCCTGCTGGCGATCCCGGCATCGGCCGCGCCCCGCTCCCCCGGCGCGCCGGGAATCGGTGACCCCTACTACCCGGCCTACGGCAACGGCGGATACGACGTCTCCCACTACGACCTGAGACTGAAGTACCAGCCGGCCAGGGACGAACTCGAGGGCACGGCGACCCTCGTGGCCCGCACCACGCAGGATCTTTCCAGCTTCAACCTGGACTTCCTGCTGGACGTCGGCGAGGTGCGCGTCAACGGCGCGAAGGCGTCGTTCCGGACGTCGGGCGAGCACGAGCTGGAGATCACGCCGAGGACCCCGCTGGCCAAGGGCACGCCCGTCACGGTCGTCGTGCGCTACCGCGGCGTGCCGTCGTCGAAGAAGGCCTACGGCTTCACGAGCTGGCACCGCACCCCGGACGGGGGCGTCGCGGCGAACGAGCCCGAGGCGGCGGCCTGGTGGTTCCCGAGCAACGACCACCCCCTCGACAAGGCCACCTACGACGTGTCCGTGCAGGTCCCGGACGGCACACAGGCCATCTCCAACGGCACGCTCCAGTCGACGAGTTCACGTCTCGGCTGGACCCGCTGGAACTGGCGCTCCGACAAACCGCAGGCCACGTACCTCGCCACGCTCGCGGTCGGGAAGTTCGACATCACGACCGGCACGACCGAGAGCGGCATCCCGGTCCTCAACGCCTACAGCAAGGACCTGGGCGGCCACGCCGGGGCGGCGCGGGCGAGCATCGAACGGACCGGGGAGATCGCCGACTGGCTGACGGGCTACTTCGGGCCGTACCCCTACAACGCGCTCGGCGGGTACGTGCCGAACACCACCACCGGGTACGCGCTGGAGACCCAGACCCGGCCGTACTACAGCCCGCGGCAGTTCGCGAACGGGTCGAACGTCTCCGTCGTCGTCCACGAGCTGGCGCACCAGTGGTACGGCGACGACGTGTCGCTCGAGCGCTGGAAGGACATCTGGATCAACGAGGGCTTCGCGCGCTACGCGCAGTGGCTGTGGTCCGAACACGAGGGCGAGGGCACGGCGCAGGAACTCGCCGACTACGTGTACGCCTCGCATCCCGCCGACGACCCGTTCTGGAAGGTGAAGCCCGGGGACCCGGGCCCTGAGAACCAGTTCGACATCGCGGTGTACGACCGGGGCGCACTGGCCGTCCAGGCGCTGCGCAACGAGATCGGCGACGAGGCGTTCTTCGCGATCCTCAAGGGCTGGCCGCAGAAGTACGCCCACGGCAACGCGTCGGTCGCCGACTTCCAGCGGTACGCCGAGGAGGTGTCGGGCAAGCCGCTGTCCGCCCTGTTCGACACGTGGCTGTACCAGCCGTCGAAGCCGGGGGCGCCGGCGGCGCGGGCCGCTGCGGTGGCGAAGGGGGCGCAGGCCGTGCCGCAGCCGAGGTCGTGGAAGAAGATCGCGGCGACGAACGGGGTGCATCGGGCATAGCTGCGGGCAGTCGTGCCTCCCCCAGTGCCTTAAGGGCCTGGGAGGTGCCCCCAGGCGGCACGGGTGGGCGCGGCGGCACCTCGTCGCGCCGAGCTGCGCAACGCCCGCCCAGTCGTGCAGGCGCCCGGCCTGCTGAACGCCGTCCCTCGGTCTACGGTGGAGACTGCTGACGAAGGAGCCGGACGTGCGGAATCTGGCCATCATCGAGGCGCCGTCCGTGCTGGGCCTACGGCCGACCGGCGTCGAGCAGCTGCCGGACGCGCTTCTTGACGCCGGTTTGGCTGAGGGGCTGGGCGCCGTGCGCGCCGGCCGCGTCCAGCCACCCCCGTACGACCCGCAGCGGGACCCGGACACCGGCGTCCTGAACCCCGGCGGCATCGCCGCGTACTCCACCGCGCTCGCCGACACCGTCGGCGTTGTCCTCGACGACGGCCGCTTCCCCGTCGTGCTGGGCGGCGATTGCAGCGTGCTGCTCGGCACTCTGCTCGCGCTGCGCCGCCGGGGCCGGCACGGTCTGCTGTTCCTCGACGGACACTCCGACTTCTACCAGCCGTCGGCGGAACCGGCCGGTGAGGTGGCCTCCATGGAACTCGCCCTCGCCACCGGGCGCGGCCCGCGCGTGCTGGCCGACCTGGAGGGCCGGGGCCCGCTGGTGCGGGACGAGGACGTCGTCGCGCTGGGCTTCCGGGACGCGGAGGAGTCGGCGGCGTACGGGATGCAGCCGTTGCCGTCCGCGCTGCACGCGCTGGAACTGGACACCGTGCGCGCCCTGGGTGCGGGCGAGGCGGCGCGGCGCGCGGTCGGGCTGCTGACCGGTGACGGCGCGGGCGCCGGGTACTGGATCCACCTCGACGTCGACGTGTTGGACGATGCCGTGATGCCCGCCGTCGACTACCGGCTCCCGGACGGGCTGACCTGGCAGGAGCTGGAGACCGTCCTGCGCACGGCCCTGTCCGGCGGCGGTGCCCTCGGTCTCACCGTCGCGATCTTCAACCCCCGTCTGGATCCCGACGGGGCGATCGCGCGGCGCCTCGGCGACTGTCTGGTGCGGGCGTTCGACAGGGACGGCCCGGACTGAGCCGGGGCCAGGGCCAGGGCCGAAACCGGGGCCCGTCAGTCGCCGTGGTCGTACACCGTCACCGGTATCCCCCGCCGTGTCAGCCGCTCCTCGATCAGCGGCTCGACCCGGGACCACTTGCCGCCGGCGAGGCCGCAGCCGATGCGGGGCATGTGGACGGTCGCGCCCAGTTCACCGGCCTTCGCGGCCAGGGCCTCCAGTGCCGTGTCGATCGCCTCGTACCGGACGGGGACGCCCTTGCTGCCGGTCTTGGTGCCGCGCTGGCCGATCATGTTGGCCACCCACACCTGCCGCTCGACCTGCACGAACTGCACGGCGCCCAGCCCGAAGTCGTTCCCCGCGCGGCCTCGGTGCCAGGCCCGGTACGCCGCCTCCGGCTCGGGCCAGCGCCGCGATATCGCCAGGACGAATCCCTTGCCCCAGCCCCCGATGTCGTTGCAGACATGGGCGATGACCTTGACGCCCTTCACCGACGGAACGGTGGCGTCACCGCGGACATACCTGATCCCCGACATGACGCCACCGTAGGCTCTGCCACTGACAGTGGCTCCGGTCCTCTACTTCGTGAACTGCGACAGCTCCTGGTCGGCCGTCTGCGACACCCGGCGGCGGATGCCGAACCAGCCCGCGACCAGCATGGCCGCGATCACCGGGATCAGCAGGAGTGTCTTGCGGCCGACCTCGGGGTCGTTCCACATCATGCCGAGGCAGGCCAGCAGGAAGGCGATCGTGGTGATCTCCGTGACCGGGCTGCCGGGGAGCCGGAAGGAGGGCCGCTCGACCAGTCCCGCCCTGGCGCGGCGGACGAAGACCAGGTGGCAGATCATGATGATCACCCAAGTGCTGATGATGCCGAGCGAGGCGACGTTCAGCACGATCTCGAAGGCCTGGGCCGGCACGAGGAAGTTCAGGCCGACGCCGAGGACGCAGACCGCGCAGGTCAGCAGGATGCCGCCGTAGGGGACCTGGCTGCGGTTCATGCGGGCGGTGAACCTCGGCGCGGAGCCGGCCGTCGCCATGGAGCGCAGGATGCGGCCCGTGGAGTACAGGCCCGAGTTCAGCGAGGACATCGCCGCCGTCAGGACCACCAGGTTCATCACGTCGCCCGCCGCCGGGACGCCGATCTTCGACAGGACCGTGACGAAGGGGCTCTGGTCGGCCGAGTAGACCGAGCCGGGGAGCAGGAGAGCGAGCAGGACGACCGAGCCGACGTAGAAGAGACCGACCCGCCACATGATCGAGTTCACCGCGCGCGGGACGACCTTCTCCGGCTCGGCGGTCTCGCCCGCGGCGACACCGACCAGCTCCAGCGCGGCGTACGCGAAGATCACGCCCTGCATGACGAGGACGACGGGCATCATGCCGTGCGGGAAGACGCCGCCGTTGTCGGTGATGACACCCAGGCCGGGCGTCTGGCCGCCCACCTCGTGCTGGGTGGCGAGCAGGAAGATGCCGATGAGCATGAAGCCGACGAGCGTCGCGACCTTGATGATCGCGAACCAGAACTCCATCTCCCCGAAGATTTTCACCGAGATCAGGTTCACCGCGAGCACCACCGCGAGGGCGATCAGCGCGAGCACCCACTGCGGGATGTCGGTGAACAGGCTCCAGTAGTGCGTGTAGAGGGCGATCGCGGTGATGTCGGCGATGCCGGTGGTCGACCAGTTCAGGAAGTACATCCAGCCGGCGACGTAGGCGCCCTTCTCGCCGAGGAACTCGCGCGCGTACGACACGAAGGAGCCCGAGGAGGGGCGGTAGAGGACGAGCTCGCCGAGGGCCCTGACCACGAAGAAGGCGAAGATGCCGCAGACCAGGTAGGCGATCGCCAGCGCCGGGCCCGCGTCGTGGAGGCGGCCGCCGGCGCCGAGGAAGAGGCCGGTGCCGATGGCGCCGCCGATGGCGATCATGTTGACGTGGCGGGCCTTGAGGTCCTTGCTGTAGCCGGCGTCGCCCGCGTCCGCGGGCACCTGGGCCGCATCGGTACGCGGCGTGGCCGCAGCCGTGTTCACGGCGTCCTTGCTCACGGGGGTACCACTCTCTGGTGCGCCCGAGCGGGTCTCGCTCAGGTGTCCGTACGTACGTATGGCCTGCGCCCTCGATCAAGACGCAGACCAAGGGCACCTTCCCCAGGGATCGCGGCTCACGCGGTGGTCTGCGTCACAGAGCGTTACTTCTCACAGGGCACTCCCGCACCGTCCCGCCGACCACCGGAGGTTTCACAGCACTGGTGAGACAGCGATACTGCTGCACATGACGACCGACACCGAGGAACCGACCCTCACGATCGACGAACTGGCGGCCCGGGCCGGTGTCACGGTGCGCACGGTCCGCTTCTACGGCACGAAGGGGCTGCTGCCGCCGCCGGTGCTCGGCCCCCGGCGCGTGGGGCACTACGGGCGGGAGCATCTGGCCCGGCTGGCGCTGATCGAGGAGTTGCAGCACCAGGGCATGACGCTGGCGGGCATCGAGCGGTATCTGCACCGGTTGCCGCCGGACCTGAGCGCGCGCGACCTCGCCGTTCACCGGGCGGTGGTGGCCTCCTGGGCGCCGGACGCGGTGGAGAAGGTCACGCGGGAGGAGCTCCAGCGGCGGGCCGGGCGGCCGCTCGGCGACGAGGACGTCGAGCGGCTGGTCGCGATGGGCGTGCTCCGTCCCACCGACGGCGGGTACGAGGCCGATCTCGGTCTGCTCCGGCTGGGCGTCGGGCTGCTGGACGTGCCGCTCTCCCAGGAGGCGATCTCCGCGGCGCGCACAGTGCTCATCGAGCACGCGCGCGCCGCGGCCCGTGAACTCTCCCGGCTCTTCCGCGGCGAGGTGGCCGAGCGTGACGCGCGGGACGTGCGGTCCCTGTCGGCGCACATGCACCCCTTGGTGGTGCAGGCGCTCCTCACCGCGTTTCAGCGGTCGCTGAAGGAAGAGCTGGGCGAGTGGCTCACCGAGCCCTCGGAAGAGTCACGCTGAGTCGCTGAACCGCTCCCCCTTCTCCGCCTTCTCCACCAGCAGCGCGGGGGGCGTGAACCGGTCGCCGTAGCGCTCGGCGAGTTCACGGGCGCGTGCCACGAATCCGGGCAGGCCGCCCTCGTAGCCGTTGATGTACTGGAGCACGCCGCCGGTCCAGCCCGGGAAGCCGATGCCGAAGATGGAGCCGATGTTGGCGTCGGCGACGGAGGTCAGCACGCCCTCCTCCAGCAGCCGGACGGTGTCCAGCGCCTCCGAGAACAGCATGCGCTCCTGCATGTCCTCGAACGGGATCCGGTACCCGGGCTTGGTGAAGTGCTCGCGCAGTCCCGGCCAGAGTGCGGTGCGCTTGCCGTCGTCCCCGTAGTCGTAGAAGCCGGCGCCGCCGCTGCGGCCCGTGCGGCCGAACTCGTCGACCATGCGGTCGATGACGGCCTCGGCGGGGTGGGCCGTCCAGGTGCCGCCCGCCTCCTCCACGGCCCGCTTGGTCTCGGCCCGGATCTTGCGGGGCAGCGTCAGCGTCAGCTCGTCCATCAGGGACAGCACCTTCGCCGGGTAGCCGGCCTGGGCCGCCGCCTGCTCCACCGACGCGGGTTCGATGCCCTCGCCGACCATGGCGACGCCCTCGTTGATGAAGTGTCCGATGACGCGGGAGGTGAAGAAGCCGCGGGAGTCGTTGACGACGATCGGGGTCTTGTTGATCTGCCGGACCAGGTCGAAGGCGCGGGCCTGGGCCTCCTGCCCCGTGCGCTCGCCCTTGATGATCTCGACGAGCGGCATCTTGTCGACCGGCGAGAAGAAGTGCAGCCCGATGAAGTCGGCCTGGCGCTCGACGCCCTCGGCGAGCGCGGTGATGGGCAGCGTGGAGGTGTTGGAGCACAGCAGCGCGTCGGGCGCCACGACGTGCTGGATCTCCTGGAACACCTTGTGCTTGAGGGAGGTGTCCTCGAAGACGGCCTCGATGACGGCGTCGCAGCCGGCCAGGTCCCGCACCTCGGCGGTGGGCGTGATGCGGGCGAGCAGCGCGTCGGCCTTCTCCTGGGTCGTACGGCCCTTGGCGACGGCCTTGGCGCACAGCTTCTCGGAGTAACCCTTGCCCTTGAGGGCCGCCTCCAGGGAGACGTCCTTCAGGACGACGTCGATGCCGGCGCGGGCGCAGGAATAGGCGATGCCGGCGCCCATCATCCCGGCGCCGAGGACCGCGACCTTGCGGACCTGGCGGGGCTCGATGCCCTTGGGCCGGTTGGCGCCGGAGTTGACAGCCTGGAGGTCGAAGAAGAAGGCCTGGATCATGTTCTTCGAGGTCTGGCCCGCGGCCAGTTCCACGAAGTAGCGGGCCTCGATGACCTGGGCGGTCTCGAAATCGACCTGGGCGCCCTCGACTGCGGCGGCGAGGATGTTGCGCGGGGCCGGGTAAGGGGCGCCGTTCGTCTGCTTGCGCAGGGTGGCCGGGAAGGCGGGAAGGTTCGCCGCGAACTTGGGGTTGGCCGGGGTGCCGCCCGGGATCTTGTACCCCGGCTTGTCCCAGGGCTGCTGCGACTCGGGGTGGGCGTCGATGAAGGCGCGGGCCTTTTCGAGCAGTTCCTCCTGGGTGGCGGCCACGTCGTCGACGAGGCCGTTCTCCAGGGCGCGCCGCGGGCTGTACTGGGTGCCCTGGAGGAGCACCTTCAGCAGCGCGTCGGCGATGCCGAGCAGGCGGACGGTGCGGACGACGCCGCCGCCGCCGGGCAGCAGGCCGAGGGTGACCTCGGGGCAGCCGATCTTGGAGCCGAGCGCGTCGAGGGCGATGCGGTGGTGACAGGCCAGGGCGATCTCGTAACCGCCGCCGAGGGCCGCGCCGTTGAGTGCGGCGACGACGGGCTTGCCGAGGGTCTCGATGCGGCGCAGGTTCCGCTTGATCGCCATACCGCCGTCGAACAGCTCCTGGGCCGTCTCGGGCGTGACACGGATCAGGTCGCGCAGGTCGCCGCCGGCGAAGAAGGTCTTCTTCGCGGAGGTGATGATGACGCCCCGGATGGTGTCCTTCTCGGCCTCCAGGCGGTCGGTGACGGCGGCGAGCGAGTCGCGGAACGCCTGGTTCATGGTGTTCGCGGACTGGTTCGGGTCGTCGATCACCAGGGTGACGAGGCCGGTGCGGTCCTGTTCCCAGCGGATGGTGGTGGATTCAGTGCTCATGTGGAGGTGCTCCGTGTGATCCGTCGGGAGGGGGTCAGATGCGCTCGACGATGGTCGCGACGCCCATGCCGCCGCCGACGCACAGCGTGGCGAGGCCGTAGCGCTTGTCCTGGCGTTCGAGTTCGTCGACGAGGGTGCCGAGGATCATCGCGCCGGTCGCGCCGAGGGGGTGGCCGAGCGCGATGGCGCCGCCGTTGACGTTGACCTTGTCCAGGGACAGTCCCATGTCCTTGACGAAGCGCAGCACGACCGCCGCGAACGCCTCGTTGATCTCGACGAGGTCGATGTCGTCGATGGTCAGTCCGGCCTTGGCGAGGGCCTTGCGGGTGGCGGGGGCCGGCCCGGTGAGCATGATGGTGGGCTCGGAGCCGGAGACGGCGGCGGAGACGATCCGGGCGCGGGGCGTGAGGCCGTAGCGCTCGCCGACCTCCCTGGAGCCGATCGCGACGAGCGAGGCGCCGTCGACGATGCCCGAGGAGTTGCCCGCGTGGTGGACGTGGTCGATCTTCTCCACCCAGTGGTACTGCTGGAGCGCGACCGCGTCGAAGCCGCCGAGTTCGCCGATGTCCGCGAAGGACGGCTTCAGCTTGGCGAGGGAGTCGGCGGTGGTGCCGGGGCGCATGTGCTCGTCGTGGTCGAGGACGACGAGGCCGCTGCGGTCCTTCACCGGGACGACGGACTTGTCGAAGCGCCCCTCCTTCCAGGCGGTGGCCGCCCGCTCCTGGGAGAGGGCCGCGTACTCGTCGACGTCGCGCCGGGAGAAGCCCTCGATGGTGGCGATGAGGTCGGCGCCGATGCCCTGCGGCACGAAGTTGACCTGAAGGTTGGTCATCGGGTCGTTGAACCAGGCGCCGCCGTCGGAGGCCATCGGCACCCGGGACATCGACTCGACACCGCCCGCGAGGACGAGATCCTCCCAGCCCGAACGGACCTTGGCGGCGGCCAGGTTGACGGCTTCCAGGCCCGAGGCACAGAAGCGGTTCTCCTGGACGCCTGCGACGGTGTCGGGCAGCCCCGCGGCGATGGCGGCGATCCGGGCGATGTCGGAGCCCTGGTCGCCGACCGGTCCGACGACGCCGAGCACGATGTCGTCGACGGCGGCCGGGTCCAGGTCCGGGAAGCGCTCGCGGATCTCGTGGATGAGTCCGACGACCAGGTCGATGGGCTTGGTGCCGTGCAGGGCGCCGCCTGCCTTGCCGCGCCCGCGCGGGGTGCGGATCGCGTCGTACACATACGCTTCGGTGCTCACGAGGAGGCCTTTCACTGAGGGTTGCGGGACGACGGCACAAGCCCGGGGACGTCCCAGTCCCGGGCGACGTCCGCCGTGTCGGCGCCCGGCCGGGCCGGGCCGGTGCGGACGGAGGTCGGGGTCGCGGAGAAGCGGGGGGCCGGGGCGGGCTGGGTGATGCCGCCGTGGTCGGTGAAGGTGCCGCGGGCGGCCAGGTGCGGGTGGTGCGGGGCCTCGCGCAGCGACAGCACGGGCGCCACGCACGCGTCGGTGCCGTCGAAGACGGCCGTCCACTCGTCCCGGGTGCGGCTCTTGAAGCGGGCGGCGACCTGTTCGCGCAGTTCGCCCCACCGGGTGACGTCCTTGCGGGCGGCGGCCTGGTCCTCGATGCCGAGCAGGGCGAGGAACTCCTCGTAGAACTGCGGCTCCAGGGCACCCACGGCCATGTAGCGGCCGTCGGCCGCCTCGTACGTCCCGTAGTACGGGCAGCCGCCGTCCAGGAGGTTGGCGCCGCGGCGGTCCTGCCAGCCGCCGACGGCAAGCATGCCGTGGATCATCGTGCCGAGGTGGGAGACGCCGTCGACGATGGCGGCGTCGACGACCTGGCCGGTGCCGGTCGCGCGCGCGTGGTGCAGGGCGGCGAGGACGCCGACGACGAGGTAGAGGGAGCCGCCCGCGTAGTCGCCGAGCAGGTTGGCCGGGACCGCCGGCGGCTCCTCCGGGCGGCCGATCATGCCGAGGGTGCCGGTGGGGGCGATGTACGCGATGTCGTGCCCGGCGCGGCCGGCGAGCGGCCCGTCCTGGCCCCAGCCGGTCATCCGGCCATAGACGAGGGCCGGGTTGCGGGCGTGGCAGGCCTCGGGGCCGACGCCGAGTCGCTCGGCGACACCGGGGCGGTAGCCCTCGACCAGGATGTCGGCGCGAGCGGCCAGGTCGAGTACCTGGTCCGGACCGTCCGGGGCCTTCAGGTCGACGAGCACCGAGCGCTTGTTGCGGTTGGTGACGTCGTACGCCGGGTCGATCCCGAGGCCGGGGCCGCCGGGGCGGTCCACACGCACGACGTCGGCGCCGAGGTCGGCCAGGAGCATGGCGGCGAACGGGCCGGGCCCGATGCCGGCCAGCTCGACGACACGCACGCCGGTGAGCGGGCCCTGTTCTGGCGTCCTTGCCGTGGCCATCCAGCCCCCAGTGCTGTGACACAAGTGATGTAACACCAGTGATGCTAAGAACACGTTCCACTCGGCACAAGAGCCGAACGAGCAAGCGCTCAGCAATCTGCCCGACGCGTCAGCTCCCGTCCAGCTCCGCTATCAGCCGCTTCGGCGCGATCACCCGGTAGCTCTCCTCCACCCAGTCGCAGAGCACCTCCGCGGCCGGGGCGCCCTGCCCCTCCAGGGGGATGCTCACCCACCCCGCCTTGCCCAGGCCGTATCCGGCGGGCTCGGCTCCGGGGCACGCCAGCGCGTGCGCGTGGGCCGTCTCGTCCCTGAGCTTCACCGTCACACCCAGGGGGTAGCTGCCGTCCTCGACGCCGAGGAAGACGAACACCTTCTTGTTGACCTTCGCGACGGACTCGCCCCAGGGGAACTCTTCGACCGCGCCCGGCAGCCCCAGTGCGAACGTGCGCACTTTCTCCCACTTCTTCAGGGCATTCCTGGGCACGGCCATCGTCGTCCTCCGGGCTCGTCGTCGGGCTCCGCACTCCTCACGCTAGCCTCGGCCACCGACAGCGGCACGGGCTGCACGACCGAGGGGTGTCATGAGCAGGCTGAAAAGGACGGACCGTCCGTACGACATCGTGCTCTTCGGAGCCACGAGCTTCGCCGGAGCGCTCACCGCGGAGTACCTCGCGGCCCACGCGCCCGAGGGGCTGCGGTGGGCGATCGCGGGCCGCAGCGAGGAGAAACTGGAGCGGCTGCGGGAGCGGCTGCCCGGCGGCGCGGAGGTCGGAGTGCTGCGGGCGGACGTCTCCGACCCGGCCTCGGTGCGCGCCCTCGCCGAGCACGCGCGCGTGGTGGCCACGACGGTCGGTCCGTACGTGACGTACGGCGAGGAGCTCGTCGCCGCCTGCGCGGACACCGGGACCGACTACCTCGACCTCTGCGGCGAGCCCGAGTTCGTGGACCTGATGTACGTGAAGCACGACGCCCGCGCGCGGGAGACCGGGGCACGGCTGGTGCACGCCGCCGGCTTCGACTCGATCCCGCACGACCTGGGCGTGTACTTCACCGTGCAACAGCTCCCGGAGGGCGTGCCGCTGACCGTGGAGGGCTTCGTGACCGCCGACGCGGCGTTCTCGGGCGGGACCTTCGCCTCGGCCCTCAACCAGTTCGCGCGGCAGCGGGAGATGGCGGCGGCCGCGCGGGACCGGCGGCGGCACGAGCCGCGGCTGGTGGGCCGGCGGGCGTCGGCGCCCGCGGGTGCGCCGCGGTTCGCCAAGGAGGTGGGCGCGTGGGCACTGCCGATGCCGACGATCGACCCGCAGATCGTGCGGCGGTCCGCCTCGGCCCTCGACCGGTACGGCCCCGACTTCCGCTACCGGCAGTACGCGGCCGTCCGGCATCTGCCCGTCGCGGTGGGCGGCGTCGTGGCCGTCGGCGCGCTCGTGGCGGCGGCCCAGGTGTCGCCGGCGCGGCGCTGGTTGTCGGGCCGGCTCAAGCCCGGGGACGGGCCGAGCCCCGAGAAGCGGGCGAAGAGCTGGTTCTCCCTGCGCTTCGTGGGCGAGGGAGGCGGCCGGCGGGTGTACACGGAGGTCTCGGGCGGCGATCCCGGCTACGACGAGACGGCGAAGATGCTGGCCGAGTCGGCGCTGTGCCTGGCCTACGACGACCTTCCGAAGACCGCCGGGCAGGTCACCACGGCGGTGGCGATGGGCGACGCGCTGATCGGCCGGCTGCGCGCGGCGGGCATCCGCTTCCGCGTCGCGTCGACCCGCTGAAGGTCCGGCTGAAGGGCCGGCTGAAGGGCCTGCCGACCGGCTCAAGGGCCTGCTGAAGGACCTACAGCGGCCACTCGGCGATGGTGTAGATCATCCCGGCGATCCAGGCGAGCCCCGCCAGCACGGCGAGGATCAGCCCTATGGTGACGGCCCGCTCGACGGTCTGGGTCGGGCCGGCAACAGGCTTGGGGGCGCGGTGCGTTGTCATGCCCCCAGCCTGCCGACGGGACCGGGGCCGGGCATCCGTACACGTACTCAGAGCCGGTACTCAGATCCGCCGCCCCCGCCTCGGACAGGCGTGTCCCCCTGGTTTGAGACTTTCCGCCATCCGCTCCTGGCGACAGCTCGAAAAGTGCCAAAGAGGAGTTCAATGAAACCATTGAAGGCATGAAGTTCCTTCTCGAAGTCAGCATGGACGACGCGGCGTTGGCCGAGGACCCGGCGGGCGAGCTGGGCCGGATCCTCAGGTACTGGGGCGGCAACCTGCGCCACTACGCGCTCCGGCCCGGGGACGGATCGGTCATCTACGACTCGGAGTACCGCGAGGTGGGCCACTGGAGCGTGACCGGTCAGGCTGAATAGGTCTCCCGCAACGCCGTCCGGCAGAGCGCGTCCGCCCTGCGCGTGGTCTCCGGAAGGCGGTACTCGGGGGTCAGCGCGAGGGTGTGGGCGCAGGCGTTCGCCAGGGTCACGCGGTGGCCGACGGAGACGAAGACCGGCTTCACGCCGTCGCGCGTGCGCAGGGCGCGGCCGACCTCCTCCGAGCCGGCGAGCAGCGCGGACGTACTGCCGCGCGGGGCGTCCGGGTCGTCGTGGGCGAAGGTGAACGGGTTCTTGGCGACGCCGATCGTGGGCAGTCCGGTCAGGACGCCGAGGTGGCTGGCGAGACCGAAGCGGCGGGGGTGGGCGAGGCCGTAGCCGTCGCAGACGACGAGGCCGGGCGGGCACGGCAGGGCGTCGAGGGCGGCGAGGACCGTGGGGATCTCGCGGAAGGCGAGCAGTCCGGGCACGTAGGGGAAGGAGACCCGGCCCACGGCCGTGGCCTCGGCGACGACGTCGAGGCTCGACGCGTCCAGGACGACCGCAGCCGCCGCGACGACATCGCGCTCGTCGTCGTAGGCGACATCGACCCCGGTCACATGGCCCGTTCCGGGCGGCGGCCCCGGTTCGTCGAGGATCACGCGCTCGCGCAGCTCGTCCTGGACGGCGCGGGCCTGTTCCTCAGTGGCGGGCCAGTCCTCTGGGATGGGTACGGTCGTCATGATGCCCCTGAGCCTATGGGCTGACCCCCTGATCCCCTGATCCCCTGAGTCCCTGAGCCCACGGGCTGATGCTCTGGCCGCCGAGCCGGTGGGCCGCGCGAGGCCGGCGGGACCCTGGAGTCCCGCCGGCCTCGGGGGCGTGCCGTTTACTTGCCCAGCGCGCGCTGGAGCTGGCTCTTGTTCATGTTGGAACGGCCCTCGACGCCGCGGCGCTTGGCCTCCTGGTACAGCTGGTCGTAGGTGGGGCCCTGCGAGCCCTGGCCCGACCGCTGGCCGCCGCGCTTGCCGGACGACATGTCCTTCGTCGAGGTGCGGCTGGCCGTCTTCGACTCGCCGGAGCGGGCGCGTTCCTTGTTGACCGTCCGCGAGGCGATCTCCTTGGCGCGGCCGGTGCTCTCGCCCCGGTCCTGCGCGCTCTTCTTGATGTGTTCGTACTGGCGCTCCCGCTTGGAGCTCGAACCGCGTGGCATGACCGCTCACTTCCTTTCGCCTTCAGTGAACGAGTACCCACACTGCCAACAATCAGGGCATACCGCGCGCTCAATGCTCCAGGCGGGCAACCCGCCCCTTTTCGCCGGCCGCCCAGCACCCTTGGTCGGGCGTGCAGTCGACGGTGTCGTAGGAGCCCGTGTCGACCGTGCGCCAGGTGCGGCCGCCGTCCGTGGTGAGGTCGGTGCCGGTGGGGCCGACGGCGAGGGCGGCGGTGCGGCGGTGCGGGAGCCAGGCGACGCCGGAGCGGTAGGCGGGCGGGGGCGTGGCGGCGGGGCGCCAGCTGCGGCCGCCGTCGCCGGTGCGCGCGGCGGCGTCCGGTGAGGGCCGGCCGGGGGTGAAGTCGCCGCCGACGGCGAGACCGTGGGTGCGGTCGCGGAAGGCCAGCGCGAAGACGCCGCGGGCGGGGTCGCCCGCCGGGAGGGGCATGGTGGTGGCCGTCCAGGTGCGTCCCCGGTCGGTGGAGTGCAGCACGCGCGCGTGCGCGGCCCCGCCGGTGGCGAGCCAGACGTCCTTCGGCCCGGAGCTGACCAGGCACTGGCCGCTCGCGGCGAATCCGGCCTCGCCCTCCTGAGCGGCCGGCATGCCCTCGTCCGGCAGCACCGTCCAGGTGCGGCCGCCGTCGCGGGTCGACAGGATGCGGAACTTCCCGTCCACCGGGTCGCTCATCGCGAGGCCGTGGCGGTGGTCGAAGAAGGTGAGGCAGTCGTAGAAGGCCTTCGGGTCGGTGTTGCGGAAGGACTCCCTCCAGGTCGCCCCGCCGTCGTCGGTGCGGTACACGCGGGATGCCTCGCCCTCGCCGATGGCCAGGACCACGGCCCGGCCCGCGTCGAACGCCTCGACGTCCCGGAACTGCAACTCCGCCGCGCCGGGGGGCGAGACGTTCCGCCAGGTGGTGCCGCCGTCGGTGGTGCGCAGGACGGTGCCGCCGGTCCCGGCGAGCCAGGCGGTGTTCCGGCTGACGGCGGCCAAACCGCGGAACCGTACGTCCGGGGCGCCGGTGTCCTTGAGTTCCCAGTGCGGCGCCCGGCGCTGAGGCTCATGCGCCTGCGCCGGTACGGCTGTCAGGGCAGCGAGCGCGACCAGTGCCGCCACACCCGCCGCCACTCCGGTCGCCCTGCTCCGTGTCGGTCCCGTCCGTCGCGTGCTCCCCAAGCGCCTCATGGCCGGCGAAGCTAGCCCACCCCCAGGGCGCCGTCCAGATGGCCTCGCCCGGATCCCGGGGGGTTCCGGTGGCGCCACAAGTGCCCTGCGGGGCGCAGGAGGAGAGCCACGTCACTCCGGTGCATGAACGCGGTGACAGAGGTCACTCGCACTTCGTGTGCACGGATTGGCTGATTCCGTCGTCTCTTCCAGTGCCCGGCCTCATCCGCCCGGAAGTGTCCCGTCCAGCCGTCACAAGGGAGCAAGGCGTTGTCCATCGTCATCGAGCAGCCCGTGGAGGCCCGCCTCGTCGCCGCCGCGCCGCGTATGCCGAGCATTCCCGCGACGCTCCACTACGACCGACGTGATCCGTTCGCCGTCCGTATGACCTTCCCCGCCCCGGCCACGCTGGAGGGCGTCGAGGTCTGCTGGACCTTCTCCCGCGAGCTGCTCGCCGCGGGCCTGAAGAACGCCGAGGGCCACGGCGACGTGCGGGTGCGGCCGTACGGGTACGACCGCACGGTGCTGGAGTTCCACGCCCCCGAGGGCACGGCCGTCGTGCACGTCCGTTCCGGCGAGGTGCGCCGGTTCCTGGAGGCCACGAGCGAGCTGGTGCCGGTCGGTCTGGAGCACCTCCAGCTGGATCTGGACCACGACCTGGCGGAGCTGATGCGGGACGCGTGCTGAGCCGAGGCGTGCCCGGCTAACGTGCCCGCTCCAGCAGGGCGTTGACCTCGCCGTGGTCGAGACCGCCGCCCAGTGACCGGTACGTCCCGGTGTCCAGCAGCTCCCGCGCGGCCCGGCGGACCAGGGCGTGGGCGGCCTGGGCGATACCGGAGCCCACGCTGACCCGGGCGACGCCCAGGGCGGCCGGTTCGACGACCGTCGGTGCGCCGGGTCCGGCCATGACGTTCAGCGGCCCGCCGACGCCGTTCACCAGTTCCTTGACGATCCCCGGGTCGACGGCCCCGGGGACGAGGATCCCGTCGGCGCCGGCGGCGCTGGTCCGCCCGCTCCGGCGCCGTGCAGCGCGTCCTCGACGAGGAGGGCACTCACCGCGTCCCAGGCGTTGGGCAGGACCAGCTGGGTTCCGGCGATGTGCAGAGCGCGGAAGGCCAGGGCCCGGTCGGTCCGGTTCGTCATGCGGGCAACCCGACCAGCGGAGGCCCGGGCCGTGGCCGGCGGGAATCCGACGTGGACGTGGGTCAGGGTGGAGCGGTCGCCGTCGCAGTGGCCAGGGCCGTGCCGATCTCGCGCACGATCTCCCCGAGCCCCGGTACCGACGCCACGGCACGTTCCTCCAGTTCCCGTACACGCTGTACGTGGGCGCCGACGTCCTCTTCGGGGAGCAGTTCCGCCGCGGCGGCCAGCGTCGCGACCGCGGCCTCACGCTCGGAGATCTGGGCGACCGGCCGCGGCCCCCTGAGGACCTGACGCGTCTCCTCCCGCAGCGCCTCCACGGCGGCGGTGCGGTCCAGGGCGTACTCCACGGACGGGAACACCCCGAGGACCCGCTTCTTCTCCGCCCGCAGAAACCCCTCGGTCACCAGCTGCTCCCGCACCGCGTCGGCGGTCACCCGCGAGTACAGCGTCACCCAGGTCCGCCAGGGGTGCGGGCACGACTCGCGGACGAGTTCCAGCAGCCCGTCGAGGACCGCGTCACCCGTGCCGGAGTCCAGGTCGGCCGGCGTGGCGATGCCGTCCTCGTCGACGAGCAGGCCGTGCCGAGCCAGCTCGACGAGGGCACCGGCCCGCACGGGGCCTGACAGGTGGGCGGTGCCGGTGCCCGCCGGCGGCGCGGGGTCCCAGGCCAGCAGGCAGAGCCGGGCCGGCAGCAAGAGCGGGCCGTCGGGCACGGGGCCTCCTCGGGGAGGGAAGATCGGGTCTCACGTTAATTCGTTGACAGGCCCGACGCCCCCTCGTACGTTGTTCAGCGTCCTGTTGCCGCCGATTGGAGAAGGACGTTGCTCGTCTGAGGTCCTGAGACACCGCGTCACCCACCTCTGGTGTGTGCGCTGCGTGCGACCTCGGCGTTCGAGCCGTCCTCCGGTGCAGGGCTATATCTCTGTCTGTCCCCTGGAGCCCTCCTCCCTGGTCGCAGGTGTCTCGATACGCGTTTGCCCCTGACCGCATCAAGCAACCGCGAAAGAGGCCCGCATGCCTACTTCCATCACCGTCACCTCCCTCGCCTTCACCTGGCCCGACGGCACCCCCGTCTTCGAGGGCCTCGACGTGGCCTTCGGTCCGGGCCGGACCGGCCTGGTCGGCGTCAACGGTTCGGGAAAGTCCACCCTGTTGAAGCTGATCGCCGGTGAACTCGCTCCGGCCGACGGCGCCGTCCGGGTGGCCGGCGAGGTCGGGTACCTCCCGCAGAACGTCACGCTCGACACCACCCTGCGCGTCGACGAGGCGCTCGGCATCGCCGGCAAGCGGGCGGCCCTGCACGCCATCGAGGCGGGCGATGTGTCCGAGGCGCACTTCGAGACGGTCGGCGACGACTGGGACGTGGAGGAGCGCGCCCTGGCCACCCTCGGGGAACTCGGCCTCGGACACGTCGAGTTGGACCGCACCATCGGCGAGGTGTCGGGCGGCGAGTCGGTGCTGCTGCGGCTGGCCGCGCTGCTGCTGCGCCGGCCCGACGTCCTGCTGCTGGACGAGCCGACCAACAACCTCGACCTGTACGCCCGCAGGCGGCTGTACGCGGCCGTCGAGTCCTGGCCGGGCGTGATGGTCGTCGTCAGCCACGACCGGGAACTGCTGGACCTCGTCGACCAGATCGCCGACCTGCGCTCCGGGGAGATCACCTGGTACGGCGGCAACTACTCCGCCTACGAGGAGGCCCTGGCCATCGAGCAGGAGGCGGCGGAGCGCATGGTGCGCGTCGCGGAGTCCGACTTCCGCAAGCAGAAGCGCGAACTGGCCGACGCCCAGATGAAGCTGGCCCGCCGCAAGCGGTACGGGCAGAAGATGTGGGACCAAAAGCGCGAGCCGAAGATCGTCATGGGGGCGCGCAAGCGCGCGGCGCAGGAGTCCGCGGGCAAGCACCGGATCATGCACGAGGAGAAGCTCGCCGAGGCCAGGGAGCGGCTGGACGAGGCGGTGGACGCCGTCCGGGACGACGACGAGATCCGTGTCGACCTGCCGTACACGGCCGTGCCGCCGGGCCGCAACGTCCTGACGCTGATGGATCTCCGGCTCCGGTACGGCGCCCGCGTGGACGGCGGTTTCGACCTGCGCGGACCCGAACGGGTCGCGCTGATCGGGCGCAACGGCGCGGGCAAGACGACACTGCTGCGCACCATCAGCGGGGAGCTCGCTCCGGAGTCGGGCGAGGTGACGGCACATGTCCCGCTGCGGTTCCTGCCGCAGCGGCTGGACGTCCTCGACGGGGAGCTGACCGTCGCCGAGAACGTGGCCCGGTTCGCGCCGGGCGCCACCAACAACCGGGTCCGGGCGCGCCTTGCCCGCTTCCTGTTCCGGGGTGCCCGCGCCGACCAGAGGGCGGCGACGCTCTCCGGCGGCGAACGCTTCCGCGCGGCGCTGGCCGCGCTGATGCTGGCCGAGCCGGCGCCGCAGCTGCTCATGCTGGACGAGCCGACCAACAATCTCGACATGGCGAGCGTGCGGCAGCTCACCACGGCCCTGGAGTCCTACGAGGGGGCGCTGATCGTGGCCAGTCACGACCTGCCGTTCCTGGAGTCCATCGGCATCACGCGCTGGCTCCTGATGGAGGACGGGGAACTGAAGGAAATCACGCCAGAAGCTGTCGGGTTTCCCGCCTAGCTTCATCCGCATGACCGAGTTCATCACCATCACCGGAGCCCGCGAGAACAACCTCAAGGACGTCACCCTGCGCATCCCGAAAGGCCGGCTGACCGTGTTCACCGGCGTTTCGGGGTCGGGGAAGTCGTCCGTCGTCTTCGACACGATCGCGGTGGAGTCGCAGCGCCAGCTGAACGAGACGTACCCGTGGTTCGTCCGCAACCGGCTGCCCAAGTACGAGCGGCCGCACGCGGACGGACTGGAGGACCTCTCCCCCGCGATCGTCGTCGACCAGCGGCCGGTCGGCGGCCACTCCCGGTCGACCGTCGGCACCATGACGGACATCTACTCGGTGATCCGGGTGCTGTTCTCCCGGTACGGCACCCCGAGCGCCGGGCCGGCGACCGCGTACTCGTTCAACGACCCGGCGGGCATGTGCCCCGAGTGCGACGGACTCGGCCGCACGGTACGGCCCGACTGGGACCGCATCCTGGATCCCGAGCGCTCCCTCGCGGACGGGGCGGTCCGCTTCCCGCCGTTCGCCGCGGGCACCTGGCAGGGCCAGGCCTACACGAACAGCCCCGACCTGGACCCGGACAAGCCGGTGGGGCGGTTCACCGCCGCCGAGCGCGCGTTCCTGATGCGCGGACGGCCCGGCAGCAAGGTCACCGTCAACGGCAGCGGCGGCACGTGGACCACCGAGTACGAAGGGCTGGCCGACCGGTTCGAGCGGCTGTACCTGAAGCGGGACCTGTCCGCCATGAGTCAGAAGACCCGGGACCTGGTCCGGGAGTTCCTGGTGGAGGGCACCTGCCCGGTCTGTCACGGGGCCCGGCTCAACGCGGCGGCGCTCGCCACCCGGATCGGCGACCGGAACATCGCCGACTGCGCACGGATGCAGATCACGGACCTGATCGCCGTACTGAAGGAGATCGACGACCCGGTGGCCGGGCCGATCGCGGGGGCGGCCGTGGCCGCGCTGGAGCGCGTCGAGGCGATCGGCCTCGGCTATCTCAGCCTCGACCGGGAGACATCGACGCTCAGCGGCGGGGAGGGCCAGCGACTGAAGACGGTGCGGCACCTCGGGTCCAGCCTGACCGGGATGACGTACATCTTCGACGAGCCGAGCGTCGGCCTGCACCCGCGCGACGTGGGCCGTCTCGGAGATCTGCTGCTGCGGCTGCGCGACAAGGGCAACACCGTGCTGGTCGTCGAGCACGACCCGGACGTCATCGCGCTGGCCGACCACGTGGTCGACATGGGGCCGGGCGCCGGCGCCGAGGGCGGCCGCGTGGTCTTCGAGGGCACACCGGCCTCACTGGCCGCCTCGGACACGCTCACCGGGCGCTGTCTGCGCCGCCGTACGGCGGTCAAGGAACAGGTGCGGAAGGCCGTCGGCGAGCTGTGGGTCAAGGGCGCCGACCGGCACAACCTGCGCGACGTGACCGTGCGGTTCCCGGCCGGTGTGCTCACGGCCGTGACCGGCGTGGCGGGGTCGGGGAAGAGCAGCCTGGCCGCGGAGTTCACCGCCGCGCACCCCGACGCCGTGGTCGTCGACCAGTCGTCGATCGGGATCTCGGGCCGGTCCACTCCGGCGACCTACCTGGGGATCATGGACACGGTACGGAAGATCTTCGCCCGCGAGACGGGAGCCGAGGCGGGCCTCTTCAGCTTCAACTCCGGTGGCGCCTGCGGCACCTGCGAGGGCCGGGGCATCATCTACACCGACCTCGCCTTCATGGACCCGGTGACGACGACCTGCCACGACTGCGAGGGGCGGCGCTTCAAGGAGGAGGTGCTGCGACTGACGGTGAAGGGCAGCTCCATCGCCGACGTCCTGCAGATGACGGCCGAGCAGGCGCTCGCCTTCTTCGACGACACGGGCGTACGGCGCCGGCTGCGCGCCCTGCGGGACGTCGGGCTGACGTATCTGACGCTCGGCCAGCCCCTGTCCACGCTCTCCGGCGGCGAGCGGCAGCGCATCAAGCTGGCCACGCGGCTGCACCGGACGGGCGCGGTCTACGTCCTCGACGAGCCGACGACCGGGCTGCACATGGCGGACGTGGAGGGACTCGTCGCCCTGCTGGACCGGCTGGTCGACACGGCCAACACGGTCGTCGTCGTGGAGCACAACCTGGACGTGGTCGCCCGGGCCGACTGGGTGATCGACCTCGGCCCGGACGGCGGCAGGGACGGCGGCGAGATCGTCTTCGAGGGGACGCCGCGCCGGCTCCTGGACGCGCCGGGCTCGTTCACCGGGGAGCACCTGCGGCGGGCCGTGGCGGCATCGGCCGTCACCGTGCCGGTGTGAGTTCCCCGGTGAGCGGGACGTCCGGGAGCGCCGAGTTGCTGACGACGGCGAGGCGCGGGCCGCCCCGGCCGTGCTGCCACTGCCCGCCGGCCAGCGGCAGCAGGGCGATGTTGGGGGTCGGTCCGCGGGTCCAGTCGAGGGTGCCGGCGATGGTGTCGAGGGTCGTTCCGGCGAGGGCCTGCGCGACGGACGCCCGGTCGGTGGGGTCGGCCGCGACGGTGAGGGCGTGGTGGGCGGTCTCCACCAGGGCGTGGGCGAGGCCGAGGGGCTGGAGCCAGTCGGCGCCGGTGTCCTGCCGGTAGGCGTGGGCGAGTTCGGCGCAGGTGGTGCCGTCCAGGCCGGAGCGGTAGGGGTGGCCGGGGCTCCAGTAGACGAGGGTGGCCACGCGCGCGTCGGCGAGTTCGCCGTGGACGTCGGGGGCGGGGGTGGTGTGGGTGTGCGGGTAGGTCAGCCACCGTGAGCAGGTGATCAGCCGCGGACGCAGCCCCGCCTCCCGGGCCTGGCGGTGGAAGAGGGCGAGGTCGGTGGCGGTGGCGGCGCTGGTGACGAGTCCGGCACCGTGCTCCCGCAGCCGTTCGACCTGTGCGGGGAAGCCGTGGGCCGGTTCCCGGTAGGCGCCGAGATCGACCAGGGTGTGTCCGCGCGGGGACGTCACCGGGGCGAAGCCGTACCGGTCGTGGCGCAGCAGCCGTCCTTGCACGTCGTCGTTCCACAGGCAGCCGACGGCGCCCTGGCCGTCGACGCGCTCCCACAGGTCGGCGAAGACGGCGGCGATGTCGTCCAGTCCCCACGCGAAGTGGTACGTCCACCGGAAGCGGTGCCCCGGCCGCGCACCGCGCGCGTCGACGTACGCCTGCCAGGGGAACGTGGTCGACACACAGGGGACCCCGGCCTCTTCACAGGCGTCGGTGACGGCGGGCAGCACCCGGGTCCCGGCCATGGTGAGCACGACGTTCGCCCCGTCGGCGGTGGCCAGCTCCCGCACGGCCTGCCGGGCCGCGTCGGGATCCGAGCGGCTGTCGCGCACGGCGACGGTCACGTCGTAGCGGCGGCCGCCGCTGCGGAGGTGCGCGAGCCGGGGCGCGAGCCTGCGCAGCACGTATGACAACGGTGACCCGAGAGGGGCCAGTCGACCCGTCAGGGGCGCCACCACGCCCAGGCACAAAGAAGGTGACGACATCGAGGCCCCTCTCATCACTGCATCGGTGCGGCCGGTCAGTGACCGGAGCGGTCCTCGGTCACGCAGGTGGTCTTGCTGAACACCGCCACGGTCTCGTTGCCGCAGTTGTTGCTGTGGCCCGAGGCGTTCCGGGCGAAGAGCAGGTTGGACAGGACACCGCCGCTCGGGCCCGCCTGGTCCCCGCCGCCCTTGCCGTCGTCCTCGGTGACACAGGTGCGCTCCTTGAACAGCGCCACCTTGCCCGTGCCGCAGAGGTTGGCGTGACCGGAGGAGTTCCTGCCGGAGAGGTTGGACAGCACACCGCCCGCCCCCGCGTCGCCGTCCCCGGCCTGGGCCGTGGCCATGCCGGCGGGAACGGCCATCAGCATCCCCACGATCGAGGCCACCACCGCGATACGTCGCGTGCCGTACATCTCTGTCGGTTTCCTTCCGCTGGATCGGTCCCGGCCGGTTCGGCCGGGATCACTGCGCCTAACGACGCCTCGGAAGATCGGCATGGGCCGCGACCAGGTGAATCATCTGCAAGACGGTTGATCAGGTACTCCGACGGGATGCCGGGCGCGCGGTCGTTGACACGCCAAGCTGCGGCCCGTGGCCGTGGACCGATGGGGTGGTTTGGCGCTCCGCCGGCCGATCACGCGTGCGGGCCCGCCAAGACCGGGATGCGGGGGGGGGCGCCGGGCCGCCCGGTGGGGGGGACATGACCGACAGCACGGTTCTGGTGGCGGAGGCGGAGCATCCGGAGGACGGGGGGCGCGCCCGCCGGGCAGCTGGCGAGGATCGCCGAGGTGATCCTCGGGCGCGGCTTACCGGTCCGGTGGGTGGTGAGCGTGGTCGCCGGGGATCTTCCGCCCGGGCCGGGGGCCGACGGTGAACCGGGCGGTGCGGCGGTGCCGGGCCGGATCGGCGCCGCTTCCAGAACCTGCCGGTGTTCCTGGTCATGGCGGACGAGGAGCTGCGAGACGGCCTGGTCGAGCTCCTCGACAGGCCTTCCGGGGACTGCCCCATGGTCGCGGCCACGGTCACGCCGGGTATCCCCGTCCTCATGCCGGGCGAGAGCGCCGGCACGGCGGACGGCCCTCTGTTGCGGCACCTGACCGCCCTGGAGTCCTTCGACCGCCGCTTCCCCGGCTTCCGCAGCGAGACCCACGGAGTGGACACGCCCGAGCGCGCCGACACCACGACGACACCGGCCCAGCGAAGCGCACCGGGGCCAGGCCTCCCCCGGGGGTGTCGTCCTCCGGGATCGCCCTGCATGATGGCAGGCCGACGTCCGATGGGTTCCGTCGGCGCCGTCCACACATGTCCCATCCCATACGGAGTCACGCTCGTGCCCAGCAAGAAGGCCCTCGTCCGCCGCCCCAGCCCGCGTCTTGCCGAAGGGCTGGTGACCCACATCGAGCGGGAGAGGGTCGACGCCGACCTCGCGGTCGAGCAGTGGGAGGCGTACGTGGCGGCCCTGCGCACGCACGGCTGGGAGACCATCGAGGTGGACCCGGCCGACGACTGCCCGGACTCGGTGTTCGTCGAGGACACGGTCGTGATGTACAAGAACGTGGCGCTGATCGCCCGCCCGGGCGCCGAGTCCCGGCGTGACGAGACCGCCGGGGTCGAGGAGGCCGTGGCCGGTCTGGGCTGCTCGGTGAACTGGATCTGGGAGCCGGGCACGCTGGAGGGCGGCGACGTACTGAAGATCGGCGACACCGTGTACGTGGGCCGGGGCGGGCGCACCAACGCCGCCGGCGTCCAGCAGCTGCGGGCCGCGTTCGAACCGCTGGGCGCGCGGGTCGTCGCCGTACCGGTGACCAAGGTGCTGCATCTGAAGTCGGCCGTCACCGCGCTGCCGGACGGGACGGTCATCGGGCACATCCCCAAGATGGACACGCCGTCGCTGTTCGGGCGCTTCCTGCCGGTGCCCGAGGAGGCCGGTGCGCACGTCGTGCTGCTCGGCGGTGCCAAACTGCTGATGGCCGCCAGCGCGCCGAAGACCGCGGAGCTGTTCGCCGACCTGGGGTACGAACCGGTCGTCGTGGACATCAGCGAGTTCGAGAAGCTCGAGGGATGTGTGACGTGCCTCTCGGTGCGGCTGCGGGGGTTGTACGCCTGAGGAGGCGGCATGCTCCTGGTCCACCCTCCGGACCTGCGGTTCCGGGGGCGATGGAGGCGCGGACGAGCGACACCCCTGATCAGCGGCCTTTACAGCACGCTTAACCTACGGCAACGTAACCTACGGAAACGTAGCCTACGATGCCGTAGGTTACCGCTCACCGCTCGTACGCATGTCCCCCTGGAGAGTCCATGACGATCACCACTCCCCACCTCGGCAGCCCCGCCGGCGCCTGGACCGACGCTCAGCTGCTGCACGCCCTGGAGGAAGTGGTCGAGAAGGAACTCAACCGGCATCTGCAGGTCGCCAAGGACTGGATGCCGCACGAGTACGTTCCCTGGAGCGACGCGCGCAACTTCCCCGGCCTCTTCGAGGACGGCGAGGCCTGGGACAAGGAGCAGTCGAAGGTCACCGAGATCGGCCGCATCGCGCTCGTCGTGAACCTGCTGACCGAGGACAACCTGCCCAGCTACCACCACGAGATCGCCTCGCTCTTCGGCCGTGACGGCGCCTGGGGCACCTGGGTGCACCGCTGGACGGCCGAGGAGGGCCGGCACGGCATCGTGATGCGGGACTACCTGCTCGCCTCGCGCGCGGTGGACCCGGACAAGCTGGAGCAGTTCCGCATGTCGCACATGAGCGAGGGCTTCGAGTCGGACAACCGGCACTCGATGCTGCACTCGATCGCCTACGTCGCCTTCCAGGAGCTGGCCACCCGCATCTCGCACCGCAACACCGGCCACCAGTCCGGCGACCCGGTCTGCGACCGCATGCTGGCGCGCATCGCGACCGACGAGAACCTGCACATGGTCTTCTACCGCAACCTCCTGAAGTCGGCGTTCGAGCTGGCCCCCGACCTGACCATGCAGGCCGTGCGGGACGTGGTCGTGAACTTCCGGATGCCCGGCCACGGCATCCCCGGCTTCGAGCGCGCCGCCGCGCAGATGGCGATCGGCGAGGTCTACAACCTTCGCATCCACCACGACGACGTGCTCCAGCCCGTGCTGCGCTTCCTGAAGGTCATGGAGATCGACGGCCTGGGTGCCGAGGGCCGCAAGGCGCAGGAGGAACTGGGCCTGTACATGGGCGGCCTGGACAGCGAGGCGACGAAGTTCGACGAGAAGCTGGCCGCGCGCAAGGCCCGCATGGCGGCCCGGGCGGGCGCCGCCGGCGCCTGACGGCCGGCCCGGCCCGTCCTGCTCCACGACTGCGAGGCCCCGGCCGCCACGAGCGGCCGGGGCCTCGGCGTTGCGCCCGCCGGCCCCGTCTTCCCGGCAGGCACGCGCACACGGCTACCGCGACGCACGCCGCAGCTCCAGCCGCTCCTTCTCCGACAGACCGCCCCAGACACCGAACCGTTCGTCGTGGTCCATCGCGTATTCGAGGCAGGCGTCACGGATCGGGCACAGGCCGCAGATCCGCTTGGCCTCCCGTACCGAACTGCCGGGCTCGGGGAAGAAGAAGTCCGCCCCGGTCTGTGCGCACAACGCCTCCTGCTGCCAGGCGAGTTCGGGCGAGATCATGGTGTCGATGTGCATGCCCAGAAGCGTTCCGGAGGGCGAAAAACGTTCGATCAACGCGGGATCAACACCGCGTGGACGGGCCACCGGCCACCTTGATGGTCGCCCCCCTAACCCGCCGACGCACGGCGGCGCGCGGAAACCCAGCATCACGCCCCGGCGGCGCTCCGGCGGCGCTTGTCAGTGCCCGGTGCGAGACTCGGCAGAGCGGACGACGGAACCTGCGCGAGGAGACCGCGATGCTCACCACCCGTTATGTGACCGGCGCTCCGAACTGGATCGATCTCGGCACGCCCGACATCGACGGCGCCGCCGCCTTCTACGGCGGCCTGTTCGGCTGGCGGTTCCAGCCAGGTGGGCCCGAGGTCGGCGGGTACGGCCTCTTCCAGCTCGACGGCAGGACCGCGGCCGGTGGCATGCAGACGCCCCCGGAGCAGGGCCCGCCCTCCTGGACGGTGTACTTCCAGGCCCCGGACGCGGACGCCACGGCGCGGGCGGCCGGGCAGGCACACGGCTCGGTGCGGATGCAGCCCATGGACGTGCAGGATCTGGGCCGCATGGCGATCCTCGCCGACCAGGCGGGGGTGCCCTTCGGTCTGTGGCAGCCGGGCCGCAGCAAGGGCCTGGACGTCGTCCGTGAGCCCGGCTCGCTGTGCTGGCTGGAGCTGTACACGGCGGACGTCCCGGCCGCCGCCGCCTTCTACCACTCCGTGCTGGGCCTGGAGACGGTCGGCGTCGACTTCCCCGGCGGCACCTACACCACCCTCACCCCGGCCGGGGAGAGCGAGGACGCCATGTTCGGCGGCCTCGTCCCCCTGGCCGACGCGGCCGAGGAGGAGGCCCACTGGCTGCCGTACTTCGAGGTCACGGACCCGGACACCACCGTCGCCCGGGCCCGGGAACTGGGCGGCACGGTCCGTATGCCTGCCACGGACCTGCTGGACGTCGGGCGCCTCGCCAAGCTCACGGACCCGTACGGGGCGCGTTTCGGGGTGATCCGCAGCGAGCCGCGGCCGGCCTGAGGCACCGGCGCGGCTCTACGCGGACGCTCGCCGCACCAGGGTCGTCGGCAGGACGACGCCGGAGGGCGTGCCGACGCCCTCCCGAGGAGTGCCGCGGTCGAACCCCCGCAACAGCAGGCGGGCCATCAGGCGGCCCATCTCCTCGATGTCCTGACGGACCGTCGTCAGGGGCGGATCGGTCTGTTCCGCGACGGGCAGCATGTCGTCGAAGCCGATCACGGCGACGTCGTCGGGGACGCGCCGCCCGACCTCGCGCAGGACGCGCAGCGCCCCCGATGCGGTCAGGTCGTTGGCGGCGAACACCGCGTCCAGGTCCGGGCAGCGGCCGAGGAGTTCGCGCATCGCCCGCTCGCCGCCGGCCGGGGTGAAGTCGGCCTCGGCGATCAGCCGCGGGTCGGCGTCCACCATGACGTCCCGGTAGCCGTCGAGCCGGTCCACGGCGGAGGTCTGGTCGAGGGCGCCGGTGATGTGCGCGATCCGGGTGCGGCCGAGGCCGGCCAGGTGGCGGACGGCGTCGCGGGCGCCGCCGCGGTTGTCGCTGTCGACGTACACCACGCCGCGCCGGTCTCCGCTCCAGCCCGGCCTCCCGCCGAAGACGGTGGGGACACCGGCCCGCTGGATCAGTTCCGGCAGCGGGTCGTCGAGGTGCAGGGAGAAGACGAGGGCCCCGTCGACATGCCCGCCGGCGAGGTACCGGCCGACCCGGGCGTGGTCATCCCGGCCCTCCGTGAGCAGCAGGACGAGCTGGTTGTCGTGGGCGGTGAGCTCCTTGCTGATGCCGCGCAGCTGGAGCGCGAAGAAGGGGTCGGCGAAGACACGGGTCTCCGGTTCGGCGACGACGACCGCGATCGCGTCGTGCCGCCGGGTCACCAGGCTGCGGGCCGCCTGGTTGGGCACGTACCCGAGCTCCTCCACCGCCTTGCGGACCCGCTCGACGAGGATGTCCCTGACCCCGTCCCCGCCGTTGACCACGCGCGAGACGGTGGCCCGCGAGACACCGGCCCGGGCTGCCACGGCCTCCAGGGTGGGACGCGGCGCTGTGTCGGTCACTTCGGGGCTCCTCACCTGCGGGTGCGGATCAGGATAGCCCCGGACGCGCAGGGGTGAGAGCGCTCTCGCGCCCACCCGACCGTCAGTGCGCGTGCTCCTCGCGCTGATCGTGCCCGGAGTGGTCACCTCCGTGGTCGTGCGGGTCGTAGCCGGGAATCGTCCCGTCCGGCTTCTTCACCAGGAACAGGCCGACCATCCCCATGTCGGAGTGGCTCTGGACATGGCAGTGGTACATCCAGGCGCCGGCGCCGACCCCCTCGCCCGCGATGACCTGGAAGCCGAACGAGTCGGCCGGGCCCGTGATCTTGTTGTCGATGACCTGGCTGGGGTCGTCGGGGCCGGTCAGCATGCCGGTGCGGTTGTCCGCCCAGCGGTGACCGTGCATATGGAACGTGTGGTAGAACTCGCCGTGCGTGATCACGATGAACTCGACGCGATCCCCCACCGTGGCCTCGAAGTTCGGCCCGGAGTGCGGCGGCCTGTTGTTGATGAGCATGTCGTTGAAGACGACCGTGTGCGTGCGGTCCGGCAGGACGTCGCCCTTGCGGCGGACGATGACCGGGCCGAACAGGCCCTTCTGGAGCCCCTGGGTGCCGTGGTCGGTGCCGACGACGTGGTCGTGGTAGTGCCAGTAACCCGCGCTGCCCGGCCGCCAGGTGCCGTCCTTGCGGCGGCCGGGAGCGTGGGTGCGCCAGGTGTAGGTGCGGGTGCCGCCCGGCTCGACATGACTGCGGTTCAGTTTCGTGCCGTCGCTGGTGATCTCGTAGTCCAGGCCGTGGACGTGCAGGCTCACCGCCACGTCCATGGTGTTCTCGAACTCGATGTGCAGCGTGTCGCCCTCGTTGAGTTCGATGAGCGGACCGGGGACGGTCGCCTCGCCCTTCTCCAGGCCGTAGCCCATCTGTCCGTCGGCGAGCTTCTCGGCGTAGAGCTTGATGCGTCTCACCTCACCCCCGGCCGGTGCCGTCTTGACCGGTCCGGCCGCGCCGACCGCCTCCGGCGCAACGGACAACGATGTCGCGACGGCCGCGCTCCCCAGCAGGACCCGCCGGTTGAAGCTGCGTCTGTCCATGCGGAACTCCCCACCCTGGTAAGGCTTTTACGGAGGCGTACCTGTGATGAACCTGTGAGACGGTACCGGTCGCGCTCCCGTTTATCCACACTCAAGACAAAGTTGGGGCCATCACGGTCATAGGTATTGGCGAGCCGTGCAAAGGGGTTTAGCTTCCTTGGCGGTGTTGCTGTGACCGTGGAGGTGCCCATGCACTTACGAGGGTTGAGCAAGGGAAGACGTGTCTGGGCGGCCTCCGCGGCCGCCGGGGCCGTGACCGCCGGGCTGCTGGCCGGGCCCGCCCACGCGGGCCCGTATCCAGAACCCCCGCTGACAACGATGTCGATCAAGTCGCCGCCGGGCGGCGCGAATGTACGGGTGCTGATCTTCCACGGTTCCGCGGCGGCCGGGGAGGAGTCGCCGGTCGTGAACGCCGGGATCGAGGCCATCGAGGACATCGGGCTGTCGGGACCGGCGAACCGCCGCTACACCGTGCAAGCCACCGACGACGCCTCGGTGTTCACCAACGAGAAGAAGCTCGGCCGCTTCAACGCGATCGTGTTCCTGACGGGCGGGGGCGACGTCCTCGACGCCGAGCAGGAGTCGGGCCTGGAGGCCTACATGGAGGCCGGCGGCGGGTTCGTCGGCATCCATGACGCGGCGCGCGCGGAGCCGTACTCGGACTGGTTCACCGGACTCGTGGGCGCCCGGCCGGCCGCGTCGAACCCGGCGTCCGCCCAACGGGCGACCGTGGAGGTCGGCGACCGCCGGCATCCGGCCACCAAGGACCTGCCGGTGCAGTGGAAGCGCCCCGACAAGTGGCTGAACTGGGCGAAGAACCCGTCGGGCGACGTCCACACCGTCGCCAGGGTCCGGGAGTCGACCTACCAGCCCGGGGCCGGCGCCAACGGCTGGGACCACCCGGTGAGTTGGTGCCGTGACTACGACGGCGGACGCTCCTTCTACACCGGCATGGGCGGCACGGTGTCGTCGTACGACGAGGCCGACTTCCGGGCCCATCTGCGCGGCGCGCTGATGTGGACGACGCGCCTGGAGCAGGCCGACTGCAAGGCGACCATCAACGCCAACTACGCGGCGGAGCGGCTGACCAAGCCCAACCAGCCGGGGCAGAACGACCAGATCGGCGAGCCGCACGGGCTGGTCACCGCGTCCGACGGCAGGGTGTTCTACATCGGCCGGGGCGGCGCCGACTCCTCGCAGCCCGTGGTCACCGACTGGAACAACCCCGACATCGGCAAGGGCAAGGGCGAGATCCACGTCTACGACCCGAAGACCAAGCAGGTCACGCTCGCCGGAGCGCTCACCGTCTTCGGCAACAAGGGCGGCGGCGACGAACTGGTCAAGGTCGAGGAGGGCCTGCTCGGGATCGAGCTGGACCCGAGGTTCGAGCAGAACGGCTGGGTGTACCTGCACTACACGCCCCACTCGCAGATCAACCGCGACACGCGCATGGCCGAGCGGCGGGTCTCCCGCTTCACCCTCGACCAGGCCACGAACAAGCTGGACCTGGGCAGCGAGAAGGTGCTGCTGAAGTGGCCGGTGCAGATCCACAGTTGCTGTCACTCGGGCGGCGGGATGGCCTGGGACTCCAAGGGCAACCTGTACATCGCCACCGGTGACAACAACTCCAGCGGGTTCAGCGGCGGTTACTCGGGCAACAACCCGCAGCCGAACTACAAGGGCGTCTCCTTCGCGGACGCGCGCCGCACGGCCGGCAACACCAACAACCTCAACGGCAAGATCCTGCGCATCCACCCGGAGCCGGACGGGACGTACACGCTCCCCGAGGGCAACCTCTTCACCGGGAAGGAGACCGACGAGGGCGGCGGCAAGACGCGCGGCGAGATCTATGTGATGGGGGTCAGGAACCCGGCCCGTATCTTCGTCGACAAGTCGACCGACGTGCTCTACGCGGGCTGGGTCGGCCCGGACGCGAGCGCGCCCTCGACGACCTGGGGTCCGGCCAAGTACGACACGTTCGCCGCCATCACCAAGGCGAGCAACCGGGGCTGGCCGTACTGCATGGGCAACAACCAGCCCTACCGGGACCGCAATCTGCCGGACCCGTCCCAGCCGCTCGGCTGGTACGACTGCGACCACCCGAAGAACGAGTCGCCGAACAACGACGGTCTGGTCAACCTGCCGCCGGTCACCGGCAACAACATCTGGTACTCGCCGCAGGGCGGCGCGCCGGACTACCCGCGGGACGCCGGCGGCGTCCCGTCGTACAAACCGGAGGAGGCGACGTACCGGCTGCCCTGGCTGAAGGGCGGCGGGCAGGCCGCGATGAACGGGCCGGTCTACCGGTACGACACGGTCGCGGCGGACAGTTCCGTCAAGTGGCCGGCGTACTGGGACGGCAAGTGGTTCGTCGGTGACTTCTACGACGCCGACCAGCCGCGCAACGCGGTGCTCATGGACCCGAAGACGCTGGGCGACGGCGGTCTGCCGGTGCACTCGGAGTCGCTGAAGAAGATCGTGCCGATCGGCAACGACGGCATCAAGAACCTCATGGACTGGAAGTTCGGTCCGGACGGTGCGCTGTACGTCCTCGACTACGGCCGCGGCTTCTTCACCTCGGACTCCAAGTCGGCCCTGTGGCGGGTCACCTACAAGGGCGGCGGGCCGACCCCGGCCGCCGGTCAGCTGGCGAGGGGGACCGAGTGATCCGGCAACGAAGAATCTGGGCCGCCCTGCTGGCCGCCCTGCTGATGATGCTCGGCGTGCAGGCGCTGCCCGCCGCCGGGCAGCCCGAGAAGGAAGCCGCCGACCAGGTCCTCACCTGGACGGCCGGCAACGACATCGACAAGTACCTCTCGGCCCCGAAGACGGCGGTCGCCGGGACCGCCACGATCGTCTTCGAGAACAGCGTGGCCACCGGCAACACCACGGGCATGCCGCACACGCTGACGTTCGTGACCAGTGACCCCGAGTTCAACAACGACGTGCAGCTCAACATCCTGGCCAATCCGAACGACGCCCAGGGCGGCAAGCACACCGCCCAGGTCACGCTCACGCCCGGCCGGTACTTCTACCACTGCACCATCCCCGGCCACGGCCAGATGCAGGGCATCCTGGTGGTGACCGAGGGCACCGGCGAGGACACCACCGCGCCGGAGGCGTCGGCGCACGTGAGCGGGACGCAGAACACGCAGGGCGAGTACGTCGGTTCGGCGAGCGTGGCGATCCACGCCACCGACGAGGGCGGCTCCGGCGTCGAGAGGATCGAGTACGCGATCGGCGACGCGGGCGCCTGGCAGCCGTACACCGCGCCGGTCGTCGTCGACCAGGTCGGCGCCCACAAGGTCCGCTACCGCGCCTTCGACAAGGCGGGCAACGTCTCCGCCGAGAAGAGCGCAGCGTTCACGGTGGTGGCGCCGCAGTCGGACGACACGACCGCGCCGGAGACCTCGGCGACGGTGAGCGGCGAGCGCAACCCGGACGGGGCGTACATCGACATGGCGACCGTCACCGTCTCCGCGTCCGACACGGGCTCCGGGGTGAACACCATCGAGTACGCGATCGGCTCCGGTGCCTGGCAGCCGTACACCGCGCCCGTGATGGTGCACCAGGTGGGTGCCCACACCGTCCGCTACCGCGCCACGGACAAGGCGGGCAACGTGGCGGCCGACAAGAGCGTGCAGTTCACGGTCGTCGCGGCGCCGCCGCAGGACACCACTCCGCCGGTGACGGGCGTGACCGTGGAGGGCACGAAGAACTCCGACGGAGCGTACGTCAACAGCGCTCGGGTGACCGTCACGGCGACCGACGAGCACGGCTCGGGCGTCGAGAGGACCGAGTACTCCCTGGACGGCGGCCCGTACCTGGCCTACACGGCCCCGGTTGTGGTCGACCGGGCGGGCGCGCACACCGTGGCGTACCGGGCGACCGACAAGGCCGGCAACACCTCGGCGGCGCGCACGGTGACCTTCACGGTCGTCTCCGGGCAGGTCCCGGCACCGAACTGCCCGGAGTACGACGAGCGGCTGACGGTGATCGTCGGCGACGTCGACTCCGGGGTGCGCAACCGGGTCACCGACAACCGCTGCCGGATCGGCGAGCTGATCGAGGACGAGAAGGAGTGGACGTCCCACGCGCTGTTCCTCAAGCACGTGACGTCCGTCCTCGACCGCCTGCTGAAGGAAGGGGTCATCGACCAGCGGGAGTACAACGCCGTCCGCAAGGCCGCCCGCCAGTCCGGCATCGGCAAGCCGGGGCAGACCGAGGGCTACCGGGCGCTCTTCGACGGCAGTGCCGAGTCGTTCGCCAAGTGGCAGCAGGTGGGCGGCGGTTCGTTCGCGCTGAACCCCGACAGGACGATCATCTCCAGCACCACGTCCCCCGGCATGGGCATGCTGTGGTTCCCGCAGCGCAAGTACGGCGACTTCTCGCTGAAGCTCCAGTGGCGTGACGACGCTCCCGGCACGGGCAACGCCAACTCGGGTGTCTTCGTGCGCTTCCCGTGGGTCCACGACCACCCGGAGGAGTCCCGGCCCGAGTGGGTCGCCATCAAGTACGGGCACGAGGTGCAGGTGCTCGACCGGCCCGACGGCGACATGTACAAGACGGGCTCGGTCTACGGCTTCGACCGCGTGGGCCTCGCCGGTGCCGGTGTGACGCAGAAGGGGACCTGGAACGACTACGAGATCCGTGTGGAGGGCCAGCACTACTCGGTGTTCCGCAACGGCGTGCTGATCAACGAGTTCGACAACACCGGCGGCCAGGAGTTCACCCCGCCCCGCTCGGACGACCCGGGCACGGACGGGCGGCGGTTCGCCTCCGGCTACATCGGGCTCCAGGTGCACGGTACGACGGACGTGGTGTCGTACCGGGACATCCGGATCAAGGAGTTGTAGGCCCCTCGGGGGTCTTCCTGGCCCTGCTCGGCTGTACCCGTCTGGGTTCCCCCGGCATCTTCGGATACTCGGGCGGGTACGGCAGGTCTCCCAGGCCGTGGTCGTGCTCGTCGCGGCGGGCGAGGTCGAGCAGGGCCTCCAGGGAGTAGCGGTGGTCGTCCATGTCCGCGTGCACGTCGCCGAGTTCGGCGAAGCGCGCGGGCATCGTCGCGAGGTCGAAGTCCTGGGGGTGCGCGACCCCCACCTCGTCCCAGCGCAGGGGCGCGGAGACGGGGGCGTGCGGGCGGGGGCGTACCGAGTAGGCGGAGGCGATCGTGCGGTCGCGTGCCGTCTGGTTGTAGTCGATGAAGATGCGCTTGCCCCGCTCCTCCTTCCACCACTTGATGGTGACCTGCTCGGGCATCCGCCGCTCCATCTCCCGGCCGACGGCGATGGCGGCGCGCCGGACCTGGGTGAAGGTCCAGCGGGGTTCGATGGGCACGAAGACGTGCAGGCCCCGGCCGCCGGAGGTCTTGGGGAAGCCGCGCAGTCCGCCGAACTCGTCGAGGACGGCCCGCAGTTCGTGGGCGGCGCGGACGGCGTCCTCGTAGTCGGTGCCGGGCTGCGGGTCGAGGTCGATGCGGAGTTCGTCCGGGCGGTCGACGTCGTAGCGGCGGACCGGCCAGGGGTGGAAGGTGAGGGTGCCGAACTGGGCGGCCCACACCACGGCACCGACCTCGGTGGGGCACATCTCGTCGGCGCTGCGGCCGCTGGGGAAGGTGATGTGCGCGGTCGGGATCCAGTCGGGCATGTTCTTCGGAGCCCGCTTCTGGAAGAAGTTCTCGCCGGTGACGCCCTCGGGGTAGCGCTCCAGGGTGGTGGGGCGGTCGCGCAGGGCGCGCAGGATGCCGGGGCCGACGGCCAGGTAGTAGCGGGCGAGGTCCAGCTTGGTGAAGCCCCGCTCCGGAAAGAACACCTTGTCCGGGCTGGACAGCCGTACGGTCCGGCCGCCCGCCTCCAGCTCCACCGCGTCACCCATGCGAGCCACGGTAGGCGCACCCCGTACACCTCGCACATCGGGCGTGGTCCGGCATATGGGCGCAGAATCGGACCATGGATCTGCCGGTGATGCCCCCTGTCCTGCCGATGCTCGCCAAGTCGGTGGCGACGATCCCGTCGGGCATGCAGTACGAGGCGAAGTGGGACGGGTTCCGGGCGATCGTCTTCCGCGACGGGGACGAGGTCGAGCTCGGCAGCCGTACGGGCAAGCCTCTGACCAGGTATTTCCCCGAGCTGGTGACGGCCGTGCGGGAGCGGTTGCCGGAGCGCTCGGTGGTGGACGGGGAGATCGTGATCGCGCGGGAGGGGCATCTGGACTTCGACGCGCTGACGGAGCGGATCCACCCGGCGGACTCGCGCGTGCGGATGCTGGCCGAGCGGACGCCGGCCTCGTTCGTCGCCTTCGATCTGCTGGCGCTGGGGGACGAGTCGCTGATGGACGCCCCGCTGACCGAGCGGCGGGAGCTGCTGGACCGGGAGCTGTCCGGAGTGACCGCGCCGGTGCATCTGGCTCCGGCGACCACCGACATCGAGGTGGCGCGCGGCTGGTTCGAGCAGTACGAGGGGGCGGGCCTGGACGGGGTCATCGCCAAGCCGCTGACCGTGCGCTACCGGCCGGACGAGCGTGCCATGTTCAAGATCAAGCACGAGCGCACGGCGGACGTGGTCGTCGCCGGGTACCGCCTGCACAAGAGCGGCCCCGGGGCATCCGTGGGCGGCCTGGTCCGAGGAGGCCGCGCACGAGACGGCACGGCTGCCCGGCGCGCCCAGCCGATGGTCGGCCAAGAAGGACCTGTCGTGGGTGCCACTGCGGCCGGAGCGGGTGGCCGAGGTGGCGTACGACCACATGGAGAACGGGCAGCGTTTCCGGCACACCGCCCGGTTCCGCCGCTGGCGCCCGGACCGGACCCCGGAGAGCTGCACGTACGCGCAGCTTCAGGAGCCGGTCCGCTATGACCTGGCGGAGATCTTCGGCACCTAGACAACCGTCAGGGCTGCATCAGCACCTTGACCGCGCCGTCCTGCTTGCGCTGGAACATCTCGTACGCGTGCGGGGCCTGCGACAGCGGCACCCGGTGGGTGGCGAAGTCCTCGACGCCGAGCGGGTCCTCGTCGGTCAGGTACGGGATGATGTCGTCGCTCCAGCGGCGGACGTTGGCCTGGCCCATCCGCATCTGGATCTGCTTGTCGAACAGGGTGAGCATCGGCATCGGGTCGGCCATGCCGCCGTACACGCCGGACAGCGAGATGGTGCCGCCGCGGCGGACCAGGTCGGTGGCGGTGTAGAGGGCGGCGAGGCGGTCGATGCTGAAGCGTTCGGCGAGCGGGCCGCTCAGCTTGCGGGGCATGATCGCCGTGGCCTGCTGGGCGAGCTTGGCGGCCGCGCTGCCGTGGGCCTCGGTGCCGACCGCGTCGATCACGGCGTCGGGGCCGCGGCCGTCGGTCTCGTCGCGGATCGCCTCGACGAGTTCCTTCTCGTTGTCGAAGGACCTGAGGTCGTACGTCTCCACACCGCGCGAGCGCGCGCGGCGCAGCCGCTCCGGGACCAGGTCCACGCCGAACACCCGCCCCGCGCCCTTGACCTGGGCGACGCGGCAGGCCATGTCGCCGATGGGGCCGAGACCGAGCACGGCGATGCTGCCGCCCTGCGGGACGTCGGCGTAGGCGACCGCCTGCCAGGCGGTGGGCAGGACGTCGGAGAGGTAGACGAAACGGTCGTCGGGCGGGCCTTCCGGCACCTTGATCGGGCCGTACTGCGCCTGCGGGACGCGCAGGTACTCGGCCTGGGCGCCCGGCACGGAGCCGTACAGGCGGGTGTAGCCGAACAGGGCGGCGCCCATGCCCTCGCCGTGGACCTGGGTGGTCTCGCACTGGGTGGGCAGGCCGGTCAGGCACATCCAGCAGTTGCCACAGGCGATCTGGAACGGCACCACGACCCGGTCCCCGGCCTGGAGGTCCGGGACGCCGGCGCCGACCTCCTCGACGATGCCGATGGGTTCGTGACCGAGGATGTCCCCGGGTGTCATGAACGGCGTGAGCACTTCGTACAGGTGCAGGTCGGAGCCGCACAGCCCGGTGGACGTCACGCGGATGACCGCGTCCGTCGGTTCCTGGATCTCGGGATCGGGCACGTTCTCCACCCGGACGTCCCGCTTGCCCTGCCAGGTCACAGCCCTCATCGCCTCGCGCTCCCTCCGTCAGCGTGCGCGTCGGTCGGCCGGTCGGTCAGTCGGCGACGCCCGGGTACCCGGGCGCATCCGCGCTGAACCTTGAGCCGATCGACGGGCGGAGCGAAGACCCTCCGCCAGAATTGATCGGGTATGGCCATCGGTGGACATATAAGTGCACAATCAAGACAAATCGATGACATGGGGCCGGTGGCGACGGTGGGCAGGGAACGAGGGGCGCGCGGACGGCGTGCCGCGACGACGGCGCTGCTGGCCGCCACGGTGGCGGCCGCCCTGGCGGCGGGCTGCACCACCGGCGGGGGCGGTCCCGGCGACGACGGACGGGGCACCTCCAGGCAGTCGGAGCAAGGCACCTCCCCGTCGGCGACCGGCTCCTCCGTGCTCGCCGTCAAACTCGACAACGCCGCCGCGGCCCGCCCGCACACCGGCCTCGACGCCGCGGACATCGTGTACGCGGAGCAGGTCGAGGGCGGACTGAGCCGGCTGATGGCGGTGTACGCGACACAGCTGCCGAAGACGGTGGGGCCGGTGCGCAGCGCACGCGAGTCGGACCTGGAGCTGCTGCGCCAGTTCGACCGGCCCACCCTCGCCTTCTCGGGCGCGCAGAAGAAGCTCCTGCCGCTGATCGACGAGGCACCGCTGCGGGCCGAGACACCGGGCAGCGCCCCCGGCGCCTACTTCCGCGGCTCGGGCAAGCCCGCCCCGCACAACCTCTATCTGCGGCCCGAGCGACTCGTGCCCGAAGAACCGGGACAGGCCGCCCTGACCACCGGTTTCCGCTACGGCTCCGCCCCGGCCGGCGGCACGGCGGCGACCTCGCAGACGGTGCGCTACCCGGCGGCCCGCTTCACCTTCACCTGGTCGGACTCCCAGGACCGCTGGCTGGTCGGCATGGACGGCGCGCCCGCCACGACGGCCGCGGGGAAGCGGGTGGCGGCCGCGACGGTCGTCGTGCAGTACGTGAAGGTCCGCGAGTCCGCCTTCCGCGACTTCCTCGGCAACAACACGCCGTACACCGAGACGGTGGGCTCCGGAAAGGCCCGGGTGCTGCGCGACGGGCGGGCCTACGACGTGAGCTGGAACCGCGAGGACGCCTCGGACGGCACGGCGTTCACCACCGGCGACGGCACACCGGTGAACTTCGCGAAGGGCCAGGTGTGGGTGGTGTACGCCAAGGCGTCCTGACCCGCGGGCCGCGCCGGCGCCCGCGACGCGCCGGCCGGTCACGCCCGTCAGCCGGGCGCCACCAGGGACTCCCCCGGGTTGCGCAGTTCCTCGGCCGCGTCCGCGACACGCCGGATGAGGTCGAAGAACACCGTCCGCTCCTCGGCGGACAACGGGGCGAGGAACACCTGGTTCATCCGGGCGGTGCGCACGGTCAGCTTGCGGTGGGTGCGCTCGCCCTCGGCCGTGAGACGCAGCAGGGAACGGCGGCCGTCCTCCGGGTCGCGGACCTTGTCGAGGAGGCCGCGCCGGCTGAGCCTGCTGATCACCTCGGCGACGGTCGACCGGTCCAGGCCCACCCGCTCCCCCACCGTGCGCTGGTCAAGACCGGGCTCGTCGACGAGCGTGTTGAGGACCGCGTACTGGGGCGAGGTGATCTCCTCGGAGACCATCGTGTTCCACAGCAGGTAGTGCGCCTGCTGGAGCCGCCGGGCCAGGTGCCCGGGGTGGGTGGTGAGGTCCGCCGCCGCCATGTGCACCCCTCGCTCGCGTTCGCCCTGCCGAGTATTCGTTGGCGCACTGAACAATACCCGGCTGCTCCCGGCCTGTCTGCCACCCACACAAGGGATCACGGGCGGATTCACCGAGGCCTTGACGCCCTCCCGTCCCGATGGCAGCGTGAGAGCAGCTTCACGGAAATACTCAGTGCCCTGACTAAATAGCGGTCGGGTCACTCGGAAGAGATGGGGCTTCTCGGATGGACAAGGTGGTCGCCACAGCCCTGGAGGCGGTGGCCGACGTCCCGGACGGCGCGTCGCTCGCGGTGGGCGGTTTCGGGCTGAGCGGTGTGCCGAACGTGCTGATCGGGGCGCTGTACGAGCGCGGGGTGGCCGGGCTGTCGGTGGTCTCCAACAACTGCGGGGCGATGGAGTCCGGCCTGGCGGTCCTGCTGGCGGCCGGCCGGATCGCCCGGGTGACGGGGTCCTACATCGGCGCCAACAAGGAGTTCGCACGGCAGTACCTGGCCGGCGAGCTGGAGGTCGAGCTGATCCCGCAGGGCACGCTGGCCGAGCGGCTGCGGGCCGGCGGCGCCGGGATCCCCGCCTTCTACACCCCTGCCGGGGTGGGCACACAGGTCGCCGAGGGCGGGCTGCCGTGGCGCTACGACGGGCAGGGCGGGGTCGCGATCGCCTCCCCGGCGAAGGAGGTCCGGGAGTTCGACGGCACGGAGTACGTGCTGGAGCGGGGCATCCGCACCGACTTCGCCCTGGTCCGGGCCGCGAAGGGCGACCGGCACGGCAACCTGGTCTTCGGCAAGTCCGCCCGGAACTTCAACCCGCTGGCCGCGATGGCCGGGCGGGTCACGATCGCCGAGGTGGAGGAGCTGGTGGAGCCCGGCGAGATCGACCCGGACGCGGTGCATCTGCCCGGCATCTTCGTGCAGCGGGTGCTCGCGCTCACCCCGGAGCAGGCGGCGGACAAGAAGATCGAGCAGCGGACGGTGAGGTCCTGATGGCCTGGAGTCGCGAGGAGATGGCCGCACGGGCGGCGCGGGAGCTGAGGGACGGCCAGTACGTCAATCTCGGCATCGGCCTGCCCACCCTCATCCCCAACTACCTGCCCGAGGGCGTCGAGGTCGTCCTCGAATCCGAGAACGGCATCCTGGGCACGGGTCCGTACCCCACCGAGGACGCCGTCGACCCGGATCTGATCAACGCCGGGAAGGAGACGGTGACGGTCCTGCCGGGCGCCTCGTTCTTCGACTCGGCGCTGTCGTTCTCGATGATCCGGGGCGGGCACATCGACGTCGCCGTGCTCGGTGCCATGCAGGTGTCCGAGCGGGGCGACCTGGCCAACTGGGCGATCCCCGGCAAACTGATCACCGGGATCGGCGGGGCGATGGACCTGGTGCACGGCGCCCGCACGGTCGTCGTCGTCATGACCCACACCGCCAAGGACGGCTCCCCGAAGATCCTCACCGAGTGCGCCCTGCCGCTGACCGGCAAGGGGTGCGTGAACCGGATCATCACCGACCTCGGCGTCCTGGACGTCACCGACGGCGGACTCGTCCTGGTCGAGACCGCGCCCGGCGTGACCGCCGCCGAGATCGCCGCCAAGACCGACGCCGAACTGACCGTGCCGGAGGGCGTGAAGTGAAGGACGTCTACATCGTCGACGCGGTCCGCACGCCGATCGGCCGCTACAACGGCGCACTGGCCGGCGTGCGCCCGGACGACCTGGCCGCGCACGCCATTCGCGAACTCCTCGCCCGTTCACCGGAGTTGGATCCGACGCGGATCGAGGACGTGTACTTCGGCAACGCCAACGGCGCCGGCGAGGAGAACCGCAACGTCGGCCGCATGGCCGCCCTGCTCGCGGGCCTGCCCACTTCCGTGCCGGGGGTGACCGTCAACCGGCTGTGCGCGTCCGGCCTGGAGGCCGTGATCCAGGCGGCCCGTGCGATCGCCGTCGGCGACGCCTCGATCGCGCTGGCCGGCGGGGTCGAGTCGATGACCCGGGCGCCGTACGTCCTGCCCAAGAGCGACAGGCCCTTCCCGGCCGGGCACACCGAGCTGTACTCCACGACCCTCGGCTGGCGCATGGTCAATCCGCGGATGGAGCCGCAGTGGACGATTCCGCTGGGTGAGTCGGCCGAACTCATCGCCGACAAGCACAAGATCGGACGGGAGCAGCAGGACGAGTTCGCCCTGCGCAGTCACGAGAAGGCCGCGCAGGCTCAGCGGGCCGGGTTCTTCGACGCCGAGTCGGCGCCGGTGGAGATTCCGCAACGCAAGGGTGACCCGGTGGTCTTCGCCGCCGACGAGTGTGTCCGCCCGGATGCGTCCCTGGCGGCGATGGCCAGGCTGAAGCCGTCGTTCCGTCCGGAGGGCGGGACGGTGACGGCCGGCAACGCGTCGCCGCTCAACGACGGTGCGGCGGCGCTGTTGCTGGTGGATGAGGAGGGGTTGAGGGCGGCGGGGCGCGAGCCGCTGGCCCGGGTCCGCGCGACGGGTGTCTCCGCGATCGCCCCGGACTACTTCGGGCTGGCGCCCGTGGAGGCGGTCAACCGGGCTTTGGCCAAGGCCGGCAAGGGCTTCGACGACCTGTCCGTGCTGGAGCTGAACGAGGCGTTCGCGGCGCAGGTGCTGGGGTGTGTGGCCGAGTGGCCCGAGTTCGATCCGGCGATTCTCAATCCGCAGGGTGGGGCGATCGCGCTGGGGCATCCGCTGGGGGCGTCCGGGGCTCGGCTTGCCGGAACCGTTGCTCATCAGCTGGCCCGGCGTGGCAGCGGTGTGGGTGTCGCGACGCTGTGTATCGGGGTGGGACAGGGACTCGCCCTCGTCCTGGAACGCTAGGCGATCCGCGCGGCTGCGGCCCGCCTGTGGCTGGTCGCGCAGTTCCCCGCGCCCCTTTGGGGCGCGATTCACAAGAACCTTTCAGGGGACCCCATGACTCTCACTCAGCAAGACATCGACCAGGAGATCGCGGCCGAGCGTGCCGCGTACGAGAAGCGGCTCGCCGATGGCGGGCCCGTCGAGCATCAGCCGCGGCGTGACTACGCGCCGTACCGGTCCTCGGTGCTCCGGCATCCCAAGCAGCCGCCGGTCACGATCGACGTCAGCAAGGATCCGGAGCTGGTGGAGCTGGCCTCCCCGGCCTTCGGGGAGCGGGACATCACCGAGATCGACAACGATCTCACCCGGCAGCACGAGGGCGAGCCGATCGGGGAGCGCATCACCGTCTCCGGGCGGCTGCTGGACCGCGACGGCCGTCCGGTGCGCGGCCAGCTCGTGGAGATCTGGCAGGCCAACTCGGCGGGCCGCTACGCCCATCAGCGCGAGCAGCACGACGCCCCGCTGGACCCGAACTTCACCGGCGTGGGCCGCACCCTCACCGACGACGAGGGCCGCTACCACTTCACCACCATCCAGCCGGGCCCGTACCCGTGGCGCCAGCACCTCAACGCCTGGCGGCCGGCGCACATCCACTTCTCGCTCTTCGGCACGGCGTTCACCCAGCGGCTCGTGACGCAGATGTACTTCCCGAGCGACCCGCTGTTCCCCTACGACCCGATCATCCAGTCGGTGACGGACGACGCGGCCCGGCAGCGGCTGGTCGCGACGTACGACCACGGCCTGTCGGTGCCGGAGTTCTCGATGGGCTACCACTGGGACATCGTGCTGGACGGCCCGAACGCCACCTGGATCGAAGAAGGGCGCTGACCTGCCATGACGAAGATCGACACCAGCAGGCCGGAGACTGTGCTGCCCACCCCGTCGCACACCGTCGGCCCGTTCTACGGCCACGCCCTGCCCTTCCGCGGCGGCGAGGACATCGCGCCCCTCGGGCATCCGGACACGGTCACCCTGCACGGGTACGTCACCGACGGCGCGGGCGATCCGCTGCCGGACGCCCTGATCGAGCTGTGGAGCGCGGACCCGGACGGCAATGTGCCGACGGCGGACGGGTCGATGCGCCGCGACCCGGCGTCGGGCGGCTTCCTGGGGCGCAATGGGGTGGAGTTCACGGGCTGGGGGCGTATCCAGACCGATGCGAACGGCCACTGGTACGCGCGTACGCTGCGGCCCGGTGCGCGCGGGCGGAGCGCCCCGTACATCAGTGTCTGCGTCTTCGCGCGCGGACTGCTCGTGCACCTGTACACCCGCATCTACCTGCCGGGCGACGATGCCGTGCTCGCCGCCGACCCCCTGCTGTCCGGGCTGGAGGACGGGCGCCGCGACACGCTGATCGCCGTGGCGGAGGCGGCCGGCACGTACCGTTTCGACATCCGCCTTCAGGGCGAAGGCGAGACGGTCTTCCTGGAGTTCCAGTGACAGCTGCCCAAGGTGACACCGGCCTGCTCGCCCCCGGGTGGGCCGACTCGGCGGCGGCGTCCGCCACGAGCGACCACGCCTATCTGCGGGCGCTGCTCGACGCGGAGGCCGCGCTGACCCGGGCCCAGGCGGCGCTCGGGCTGGCCCCCGCCGAGGCGGCGACGGCGGTGACCGAGGCGGCCGGTGCCGGTGCCTTCGACGTACGGTCCCTCGCCGAGCGGGCCCGCGCGGGCGGCAACCCCGTCATCCCCCTGGTCGCGGAGCTGACGAAGGCCGTCGGCGAGGAGTACGGCTCCTACGTCCACCGGGGCGCGACCAGCCAGGACATCATGGACACCGCGACGATGCTGGTCGCCGTGCGCACGCTGGACCCGGTCCTCGCCGATCTCGGCCGCACGCAACGGGCGCTGGCGCGGCTGGCCGCCGGGCACCGTGACACGGCGATGCCGGGGCGGACGCTCACCCAGCACGCCGTACCGACGACGTTCGGACTGAAGGCGGCCGGATGGCGGGCGCTCGTCCTCGACGCGCGGGACCGGGTGCAGGCCGTGAGGGACTCGCTGCCCGCCCAACTCGGCGGCGCTGCGGGCACGTTGGCGGCCTTCGGGGCGTACGGCGCGGACGATCCGGCCGCGCTGCCGGTGGCCTACGCCCGTGAACTCGGCCTGTGCGCACCGGATCTGCCCTGGCACACCCTGCGGACACCCGTCGCCGATCTGGCCGGCTGTCTCGCCTTCACGGCGGGCGCGCTCGGCAAGCTCGCCGTGGACGTGCTGACCCTCTCGCGCACCGAGATCGCCGAGGTCGCGGAGGGCAGCGGCGGCGGCTCGTCGGCCATGCCGCACAAGTCCAATCCCGTACGGTCCACCCTGATCGCCTCCGCCGCGCGGCGGGCACCGCAGCTCGCGGCCACGCTGTACGGGTCGCTGGCGGCGGAGGACGAGCGGCCGGCCGGGGCCTGGCACGCGGAGTGGGAGCCGCTGCGGGACCTGCTGCGGCTGGCCGGCGGGGCCGCCCGGGACGCCGCCGAGCTGGCGGAGGGACTGCGGGTCAGGCCCGAGGCCATGCGTGAACACCTGGATCTCACCGGCGGGTTGATCGTCTCCGAGCGGCTGTCCGCCGAGCTGGCCCCGGTGCTGGGCCGCGCCCGCGCCAAGGAACTCCTGACCCGGCTGGCCTCCGAGGGGCGCCCACTGGCCGAGGCGCCGGAGCTGGCGGACGTCGACCTCGACCCCACCCACTACACCGGCTCCGCCGGAGCCCTCACCGACCGTGCTCTGGAGCGACGTTGACACTCCTCGCCCACCGTGCCGAAGGGCCCCCTTCCGCACCCCCGCTGCTGCTCGGACCCTCCCTCGGCACGTCGAACGCCCTGTGGGACAAGGTGGCGCCCGAGTTGTCGATCACCCACCGGGTCGTCCGCTGGGACCTGCCGGGACACGGCGGCTCGGCCGCCGATCTCATCAGCGCGGGCGCGGAGGTCGGTGAGCTCGCCGACCTGGTGCTGGCGCTCGCCGACTCGCTCGGCATCGAACGGTTCGCGTACGCGGGTGTGTCGCTGGGCGGGGCCGTGGGGCTGCACCTGGCCGTACACCGTCCGCAGCGGCTGTCGTCCCTCGCCGTGATCTGTTCCTCCGCACATTTCAACGGGGCGAAGCCCTGGGAGGAGCGGGCCGCGCTGGTGCGGCGGGAAGGGCTGGCCGGGCTGGCGGAGAGTGCGGACGCGCGCTGGTTCACCTCCGGTTTCACCGTGCCGGAGCTGATCGAGGACCACCGTCGCGCCGACCCGGAGGCGTACGCCGCCTGCTGTGACGCGCTCGCCGCGTTCGATCTGCGGGACCGGCTGCCGGAGATCGCCGTGCCGACCCTGCTGGTGGCCGGGCGGGACGATCCGGCGACGCCGCCCGCGCATCTGCGGGAGATCGCGGACGCGGTGCCGGGCGCTGCGCTCGTGGAGCTCCCGGGCGCCTCCCACCTGGCGCCGGCGCAGTGCCCGGAGGCGGTGCTGACCGCGTTGCGGGCACACTTCGGCGGGAACGCCGCACGCGGTATGGAGGTGCGGCGCGAGGTGCTCGGCGACGCGCACGTCGACCGGGCGCAGACCCGGCAGACCCCGTTCACGGCGCGCTTCCAGGACTTCATCTCACGCTACGCCTGGGGCGAGATCTGGACGGACCCGACGCTGTCGCGCCGCGAGCGCAGCATGATCACCCTCACCGCGCTGGTGGCGCACGGCCACTACGAGGAACTGGCCATGCATGTCCGGGCGGCTCGCCGCAACGGGCTCACGCCGGAGGAGATCGGCGCGGTGCTGCTCCAGTGCGCGGTCTACTGCGGGGTACCGGCGGCGAACTCGGCGTTCGCGACGGCGCAGCGCGTGCTGGCGGAGGAGGACGGCACGCCAGGGTGATCCTGCTGGTCCCAGGGAGTGTCCGCAAAGTCCCGCCTGCCCGGCGACGCCCGGCACGCTCCCCCACTGCCTCAAGGGCGTGGGAGGTGCCCCCACTCGCCGCACCGGGCGACCACCCGCGTACAACCAGCACGCGGGCGTCCGCCCGGCACTCCCCCAGCCTTCGGCCGGGGGGACCCCCAGAGCACGCACCGGACGCCGCAGGGCCCGCCCTCCGGGCGGACGACGGGACTTTACGGACACCCCCTGGGCTCGGCGGCAGCTCGCTCCGGTCCGCCCGGCGTGCCTACGGTGGGGGCATGTCCACCATCCTGATCACCGGCGCCACCTCGGGGCTCGGCCGGTACGTCGCCTTCGAACTCGTCCGCTTGGGGCATGTCGTCCTCGTCCACGGCCGGGACGCGGATCGCACCGAGCGGCTGGCCGGGGAACTGCGCGCCGAGGGGGACGCCGAGGCGCTCGTCGCCGACCTGGCCTCGCTGGCACAGGTGCGCGAGCTGGCCGGGCACGTCGCCGACGCGCATCCCGACCTCGACGTGCTGATCAACAACGCGGGCGTGGGGTTCGGGGCGCCCGGTGCGGGCCGTCAGCTGAGCGCCGACGGACACGAGCTGCGGCTGGCCGTGAACTATCTGGCGCCGGTCGTGCTCACCCGGGCCCTGCTGCCGGTGCTGCGGGCGAACGCGCCGGCGCGGATCGTCAACGTCGGTTCGGCCGGTCAGGAACCCCTCGACTTCGAGGACCCCGAGTTCACCCGCGGCTACGACGGCGTGTCGGCGTACTGCCGCAGCAAGTTCGCGCTCGCCGCGCACACCTTCGCCCTCGCCGGGGAACTGGACGGCACCGGCGTCTCGGTGAACGTGCTGCACCCGGCGACCTACATGGACACGGCGATGGTCCGCGAGGCGGACGTCACGCCGTGGAGCACGGTCGCCGACGGGGCGGCCGGTGTGCTGGCCCTGGCCACCCGCGACCTGGGCAGCGGCCGGTACTACGACCGGACGAGCCCGGCGCGGGCCCATGAGGCGGCGTACGACCCGCAAGCGCGGGCGCGGCTGGCGGCGATGACGGACCAGCTGGTGCGAGCCTGACGGCATCGGGCTCGCCGACCAGGGCGCGTGTGTCCGACCGACCGCGGCGATCGGTCGGCTGGTGCCGGCCCGGGTCACCGGGGTTCTGCGCTCACCGCAACCCGGCCCCTGACTCCAGCTCCGCACGCGCCCTCGCCGCCAGCCCGTGCGCACCGCACGAAACAGCCAGGTCCAGGCCGCGGTTGAGGTCGCTCACCGAGCGGGCGAGGACGCCGTACTCGATGCGGGCCGCGGCGTGTTCGTACTGGCAGGGCGAGGACTCCAGGTAGGCGACGGCCTGGGCGGCGAGGCGTACCGCGCGCTGGCCGGTCTCCAAGGCGGCGGCGCAGCGCAGGGCCTCGCCGATCGCGGTGTCCGTGCCGAAGCGCTCGGCCTGCCGGCGGACATCTACGGCGAGCCGGGCTGCGCGGGCCGGATCCTCGGCGGCGAGGGCACGGGCGAGGTCGGCCGCCCAGGGGACGAGTACCGGGTTGTGGTGGCCGCGCACGGCCGCCGCCTTTTCGGCGGCCTCCAGTTCGTTGGTGCCGTCCTTGGTACGGCCGACGGCGAGCAGCAGCCGACCGCGCACCGCCCGCGGATCCGGAAGCACTATGGTCGACGGGTAGGGCGGGGCGAAGCCATACCGTTCGGCGACGTCCCAGGCCTCATCGACGTGACCGCGGGCGAGCAGCGTTTCGACGAGATTGCAGATGACGGTCCAGTACAGGGGCAGTCCGCGGCCGACGCGCTCGGCGAGAGGCAGCGCCTCGCGCAGGGACTGTTCCGCGTCCCCGAGGCGGCCGCGCCTGCGGTGTGCGACGCCGACATAGGCGTGTGCGAGGGCGAGGTGCCCGCCGGTCCAGCCGGCGATCTCGTAGGCGCGCACGGCGTCGTTGAAGAGGTTTTCGGCGCGGTCGAGGCGGTCGGTGTACGCATACGCGTTGGCCAGCATGAGCAGCAGTTCGATGCCCCACTCGGTGCCGGTCCACCCGAGCCCGGGAGCGAGGCGGCCATTGACGAGGGTACGGTCGCACAGCTCCACGACCTCCTCGGCGTTCTCGCCCTGCATCAAGGCGTCGAAGCCCCGCAGGATGAGCAGCGCGCGTTCGGAGTTGTCGCGGCCGGTACAGGTCCGCGCGAGCTCCGCCAGGCGCTCGGAGCGGCCCGGTGAGGCGACCTCGCCGGCGTGGATCCCCTCCCACATGAGGCGCACGGCCTCCAGCCGTATCCGGGCGGGCCCGGGTTCGAGCCGGGCCGCCTCCGCCTCGACCGTGCGGACGGCCTCCTCGAGCTTGTCGTGGTGAACCAGCGCCTGCGAGAGACGGACGACGGCGTCCACCCGGTCGTCGCCGTCGAGGCCGGGCATGCCGAGCGCCGTCCGCAGGTGGCCGATCGTCCTGCCGGGCGCCGTCAGGAGGGTGGCGAAGCCCAGTTCGCAGAGGACGTGCGCCTGGACGTCGGGCCGGGGCGGTTCTTCCAGGGCGCGCTCCAGGCAGCGGCGGGCGGCGTCGGGTGCGCCGACGGCGAGGTGCTCGCGGGCGGCCTCGCGCAGCTGCTCGACGAGTTCCTCGTCGTCGTCCGGGTGGACTTCGAGGAGGTGGCGGGCGGCGGCAGCGGCGCCGTGTCCCTCGTCGGTGACGATGCGGGCGGCGATGCCGTGCATGGCGGTGCGCAGGGCGTCCGGGATCGAGTTGTAGACGGCGGTGGCGATCAGCGGGTGGACGAACTCCAGGTCGCCTTCGGCGGTGCGGCCGGTCGCGGGGTCGGGGGCGGTGAGGATGCGGGCGGTGCGCAGCAGTTCGGCGCAGCGGCGGGCCTCGTCGGGTTTCAGCGTGGCGAGCTTGGCGACCAGGTCGACGGAGATGCCGGTACCGAGGATGGCGGCGGCCCAGGCGAACCTGGTGGCGTCGATGCCGAGTTCCTCCAGGCGGGCGACGACGCCGCCGCCGCGGGCCGAGCGGTTCAGCTCGCGCAGTTCCCCGGCGCGGGCCTCGACCGGTTCGAGTTCGCTGTCCCGCACCTTGGCGAGGAGCTCGACGGTGTCGTAGGGGTTGCCGGCGGTGACGGCCCAGACCTCTCGGCAGAACGCGGCGTCGGCGTGCTCGCCCAGGGCGGCGCGGGTGAGTCCGGCCGTCGCGTCCGGGGTGAGGGCGCTCAGGGTCGCGCCGGGGCCGTCCGCGGCGGCGGCGACGGTGTCGAGGTGCCGGGCGCTCGTGCCGGAGACCTCGCCCGGGCGGCGGGTGACCACGACCAGGACGGACATCTCGTCCCGGCGTTCGGCCAGCGCGGCGAGCCAGTGCAGGGTCTCCTGGTCCGCCCAGTGGGCGTCGTCGATGAGCAGCACCAGCGGCCAGTCCCGGCGGGAGAGCCGGCGCACGGCGGCGACGAGGCCGTCGCACACGCCCTGCGGGTCGGCCCGCCGGTCGCCCGGGTCCGCAATGCCGAGGGCGGGCCCGGCGATGTCGTACCAGTCCCCGAGGTACTCGCGGGCCTCCTCCGGCAGCATCGACATCAGCGCGGGTTGCAGTAACTGCCGTACGACGTTGAAGGGAACCGACCTGAGGGTCTCGCCGCCGCGGGCCGACCAGACCTGGCAGCCCCGTGCCTCGGCGATGCGGCGGGTTTCGGCCAGCAGCGCGGTCTTGCCGAGTCCGGCCTCGCCGCGGAAGACCAGCAGCCCTCCCGACGAGCAGCGGTCCGCGCACAGGCTGTCGACCGCCCGCGCGACGGCGGCGACTTCCTCGTCGCGCTCCCACAGGGAAGCCGAGGCGGCGGCCGTGGGCCGTACCTCCGTCATCCCGCTACCTCCCCAAGTCGCCCGAACGACGTACTGACGTCGAGCGTAGCCCTCCGATTGCCTGAGTGGAGGATGCTCGGGGCACCTGTTGCCGTGACGGGTGACACGGGGTGCGGTCGGACGACGCACCCGGGCCGTCACCAGCCGTCTTCGCGTCAACGGCGTGCAATTGCAAGGGAGGTGACGTTCATTCACCACACCGGGGAGACACGGCGGGGCCGGCGGGCGCTGGTCGCCGGGTCAGTGGGCAATCTCATCGAGTGGTACGAGTTCGGCGTCTACGGCTACTTCGCGACGATCACCGCGGCGCGGCTCTTCACGCCGGAGGGCGGCAGTGAGATCGAGGGGCTGGTGAAGACGTACGCCGCGTTCGCGCTGGCGTTCTTCTTCCGCCCCGTCGGCGCGGCACTTTTCGGCCACCTGGGCGACCGGATCGGCCGTCGTCCGGTGCTGGTCCTGGTGATCACGCTGATGACGGTGGCGACGACGCTGATCGGCGCGCTGCCGACGTACGCGCAGGCCGGTGCCCTGGCGCCCTGGCTGCTGACGTTCCTGCGGGTGCTCCAAGGGCTGTCGGCGGGCGGGGAGTTCGGCGGGGCCGTGTCGGTGATGACGGAGTTCGCGCCGCCGGGCCGGCGGGGGCTGTACGGGTCGTGGCAGTCGTTCACGGCCGGACCGTGCTCGGAGATCACTACAGTCCAGTCTCATGACGACGATTACCACGCGTACGGTCGAGTACCCGGCGGACGGTTTGACGATGATCGGGCACCTCGCGCTCCCGACCGGCATCGACCGCCGACCCGCGGTGCTGCTCGGACCCGAGGGCATGGGGCCCAGCGACGTCGAGCACCGGCGGGCCGATGCCCTCGCCGAGCTGGGATATGTAGCGCTGGCCTTCGACCTTCACGGCGGACGCTATTTGGGCGACCCCGAGGAGATGCTGGCCCGTTGCATACCACTGCTCGCTGATCCCGACCGAATGCGGGGCATCGGCCAAGCGGCGCTCGACGTGTTGCGCACCGAACCGCGGACCGACCCCGACCGTATCGCCGCCATCGGCTATGGCACCGGGGGCGCCATCGCGCTGGAACTCGGGCGAGCCGGCGTCGACCTGCGCGCGATCGGGACAGTCAACGCAACTACCACGGGACGACCGGGCGAGGCAGCGCGCATTCGCTGCCCAGTGTGGGCCGGGGTCGGGTCGGAAGACCCGATCATGCCGCCCGCGCAACGGAACGCGTTCACCGCCGAGATGCAGGCCGCGGGCGTCGACTGGCGCCTCACTGTCTACGGCGGCGCCTTGCACGCCTTCCATCACCCGCCGGTCGACCACCCCGCGGTCCCCGGCGTCGGCTACCACTCACAGCACGCGCAGCGAGCCTGGCGCGACGTCGTCGACTTGCTCGCCGAGTGCCTGCCCGTGACGGAGGATCTGGGGGCATGGCCCCGGCAAACAACCTGAGACTGCCGCAGTAAATAACGGGTTTACTGCCATGGAGCCCCTGCCGTGATCGTCGCGACCTGCGGCGGTCCGTTCCGGTCGCCGAGGCGAGGTGTACGCATTTACTGCGGCTTCACCGTACTGACCACGTGCGAAAACCGCTGGAGGATCTCCGCCGACCAGTCGAAGACGGTCAGCACGCTGCGGCGCTTGGGCGGCGAGCCGGTTGACCGCGTCCAGCATCCGCGTCTTGCGGCGCAGGCCGAAGGCGTAAGCGGTCTTGAACAGCATCGCGTCGCGGAAGGCGGGCAGCCAGCCCTTGTGGACCCGGCCGCCGACCCGTTCGTCGGCGTGGTCGAAGAACGCCTGCAACTCCTGCCGGGTGAAGGCCTGTTTGCCGAGATCGGCCTCGGCTTCCTCCACGTGCACCGCCGTGTTCCACTCGTGCACGGTCTGAGTCGGGTGGGCTGCGAAACGCTCTTCGCAGGTCGCCGCCCATCCGTAGGCGGGGTCGGGATGAAGGAGCAGAAGGACCGGATCGATCCCTGGCAATTGCGGATCGTGGAACGGCGCAGGCGCCGCACCGACCGCAGGTCGCTCAGCCACTCGTCGACCATCCGCGGCGACCAGGCCCAGGGGAACGTGTCCGCGTGCTGGACGAAGGCGCGTACCACCATCTCCCGGCCCTCGATCGTGGAGAACGCCAGGTTCCGCGCGAGCTGCTGGTTGGACCAGCCGTCCAGCATCGCCGTGAACACCTGCTCGTCCGGCCGCAGCAGCGGCACCTGACCCGGGGCCATGATCGGATGCTGATCCGCCGGCGTAGCGAGGTCGTGTCGGACGTTCAGCAAGACCGCCGTCGTCATCACCGCGAAGTCCGCCGGGCGCAAGGTCTTGGGCCTCGCCACCACAGGCGTCCGTCTCGCTTGACCTCTTGCGCGTCAGTCCGGCAGCCAGTGCAGCTCGTGCGCCAGGGTTTTGGCGACGGCACGGATGCGGCGGTGCAGCGGCGCCTGCTCGCGTGGGAGGACCAGGTGGATCGTCAGGCTGGGCGCGCCCCGCAGCGGTCGCCAGGTGAGACCGGCCGGTTGTGCCGTGGCCGCGGCTTCTCCGGCCGGGGCGAGGGTGACCCCGTCGCGCAGGTCGCGCTGAGACATGTCGAAAGAGACTGCGGGCGTGTGGAATCGGGGGTGTGGTCGGGTGTCTCGGAACAGTGCGGACAGCTGATCGTGGATCACGGGGTTGGCCGCACGGTCCGGGAGTCGCAGCGGATACGCGGCCGCGTCGGCGATCTCGATCTCCGGGTGTTCGGCCAGCGGATGGTGCTGCGCCAGCTGGACCCCGATGCGCGCAGCGCTTGTGGGCCGTGCCGGTGCGCTCTTCCAGCTCCCAGTATGAGGGACGAAGCGCCCACCGGTGGACCTCTCGCAGCTTTTCGACGAGTTCCTCGGCGGACTCCGCCGTCAGCGGGTCCGGCATCCCGGTCGGGACGACATGCCGCTCCTGGATCTCGCCCGTACGCTTACGCGGCTGCATCTGCGCACGGGCCAGCTGACGAAATTCTCCGCAGATGCCTCAGTCACGGATCGGCGGCTGACAGGGACTCTCTACCGCTGATTGCCAGAGGGACAGTGCGTTACGACTGCGGACAGTGTCCGGGTGGTTGTGGCCCAGTAGCTGTGCCCGACGGGCCACCACCTGCTCCTGCAGGCTAATGGCCTCCCTGATCCGCCCTGCCTGGTGGTAGGACAGGGCAAGCTCGGCGCGGGCGGTCAGGGTGTCGGAGTGGTCGCTACCTAGCAATCGTACGTAATCGGCGACCACTTGCTCCTCAATCGCGATGGCCTCGCCGGTCTCCCCCGCTCGCCAGTAAGAGACGGCGAGATTAGCGCGGGCGGTCAGGGTGTCGGAATGGTCGCGGCCCAGGAGCCGCTCACGGTCGTCCACCACCCGCTTCTGCAAATCAATGGCCTCCGGGACCCGTCCCGCCTGCGAGTAGAAGACGGCAAGGTTGGAACGAGCGGTAATGGTGCTGGCATGATCACCGCCCAGCACTTGCACAGAGTCGGCGACCAACTGCTCAAGGGGGCCAACGGCTTCGTCGACCCGTCCCGCCTGCCAGTAAGAGGCAGCGAGGTTGGCGCGAGCATCCAGTGTGTCGGGGTGGTCGTGGCCCAGGAGCTGCTCGCAGTGGGCCAGCACCTGCTCTTCAAGCATGATGGCCTTGTCGGTCTGACCTGCCTCCTGGTAGGAGGCAGCGAGATTGTCACGGACCGCCTGGGTGTTGGGATGACCTTTCCCCAAGAGCCGCTCGCAGTCGACAAGTAGTTGCTCCGTCATCATGATGGCTTCTGTGGTCTGACCTGCCACTCGATAGGAGACGGCGAGGTTGTTGCGGGCGATAAGGGTGTCGGGGTGGTCATTGCCCAAAAGCCGCTCTGACTCGGCCACCACCTGCTCCTTCATCGTGATGGCTGCGGTGGTCTGACCTGCCGTCTGGTAAGAGGCGGCGAGGTTGGTGCGGGCGGTCAGGGTGTTGGGGTGGTCGTTGCCCAGGAGCTGCTCTCGGGCGGCCAGCACCTGCTCCATCAGGACCATGGCTTCGTCATTCCGCCCCGCCCGCCAGTAATCGACGGCAAGGTTGGACCTGGCGGTCAGTGTGTCGGGGTGGTCGTTACCCAAAAGCCGCTCGCAGTCGGCCACCAAAGCGCTCCAGTAGGCAACAGCCGCTCTGTGTAGGTGGGCGTTGAGGAGGCTAGTGCCGACACACCAAAGAACAGGATGAAAGTCAGGAGCCTGGAGAACCTCTCGTGCATAGGTACAGATCGCGTCGGCGTTGGCTCGGAGAACGCTGGCAAGCTCACGTTGTGTCTGGTCGCGGTTGGGCCATATAGCGACGAGGCCATCAGCTGCTGCGGTGATGACGGCTGTGCGATGCTCTTCCAAGGCAGCTTCGCGTACTGCTCGTGCGGTGAGGGCGTGTATGCGTACGGCACGAGACTCAACGGCGGAGCCGTAGTAAGTGATCAGTCCATATCGGTCGAGCAGCCGAAGTGCTGCGCGTGCTTCATCACCTGTGACTGGCGTGACCGCTCTCCCCGAGGAGAAAGCAAGACGGTGATCGGTGAGGTAAGCGGTCAAGGCAAGAGTGTTCCAAAGGGCCGCAGGGTGTCCAGCAGGATCGAGGACCGCCGAGACAAGGAGCGCAGCTCGGGCCAGAGGGCCGAGGGGATCCCGGTCAGTGGCATCAAGGGCGAGGAGAAGGGTGGTGGTGATTTGTCGGCCGTAGCGTTCCGTGTCTGCCCAGCGGGGCAAGAGTTCGTCCAGCCGGGCGGCTCGATCGGTGAACCGTTCGAGGTAGGGACGGCAGGTAATCTCTTCGCGGATCATGTAGACAGCGGCATGACCGAGTGCCAGTGGCAAGTATCCGAGGGCGCCGACGAGTGCCGAAACCTGGTCGTCGATCAGGTGTTCTTTGCCATCGTGAGCAAGGCGGGCCGTGAGGTAATCAGTGGCCTCAGCCTGGCTGTAGACGTCGACGTCAATTCGAGCGCGTCCCCCACCAGTCAGACGAGGATCCTTGAGCCGGGTGGTGGCCAGTGTCCAACCATTGGCACGCGGGCTGTCGGGCCACCAGCCGTCCATGCCTGCAGGGTCAGTGATGTCGTCTAAGACCACGAGCCAACGTCGATCTGTGCCACACAGCCAGGTCAGGAACGCTTGGGCATCAGAGAGCTGGTCCTGACCGGTGCTGGCAGGTGCCTGCACGCTCAACGCTGCTTGGGCGTAGGCGGTGATGACTTGCTGGACATCGCTCGCCGATGTCCACAGCACCAGATCGGTGCCATCCCTGATGGCGTCACGAGCAAAAGCCGCGGCCAATTGCGATTTGCCGACGCCACCGCCGCCCGACATCACTTGCGTGGGCACTTGCAGGCCCTTCGCATCTCCAGCAGCCAGCTCTGGCTCGGCAGAGCCACTGGCCAATACAACGGTGTCGCCACTCCCAAGGGCCCGAGCGATTTGGTCTCGCAGCCCCGTACGGGGCTGAAATGCCGACGCAAGAGTCGGCAGAGTGCCGATGACTACCGGCCACTCCACCTCACGATGGCGGATTGCCACGTGCAGATGCTCGACGTAGTTGGCCTGACTGTTGGGGGCCAACGCTGATCCAATGATGTCGCCGCCGGTTGCAACCCCGCCCTTCCCCGCGCTTACCTTGTGGGGCACCGAAGATTCTGTGGCTGGTCTAGAGGAGGCAGCGTTGTCACTGCGGTGCCGCCTGGCAAGCCATTTCACCGCTGGCTGTCCTCGCCCAGGGCGCTATCGGTGATGTCACCGCCGGCCGCGACTCCGTCGCGACCCGCGTGCACGTCATCTGTCCCCTCGCGGGCTGGGCCGGCGCTCGGTCGTGTGCGAAAGCCTGTCACCTTCGAGCGGTCTCCAAGCGCGGAGCCGGTGATGTTCCGGCCAGCCGCAACACCGCCGCGGCCCGCGCGGACCCTCCGGCCGCCACCGCCGCCACTGCTGCGGAACAAGGTGATCACCGAAACCAATAGCGCGGCCATTCCCACCACCGCTCCCGCCACACTTGAGGTCTGTCCTGCCGTGTCGAGATCCCTCAGCACGGCCAGCAAGACGAGGCCGAGCGTCACCAGTCCCGCCAGGACTGCCGTCACCCACACCCACACACGTGCCGCCCCCGCCAAAGCCACCGGCTCACCGATCCTTCAGTCATAGCCCACGCGGGCCTGGAGAAAACAGGACAGCGAAGCCCCGTCAGTTTGCCACTGACCGTAATGGCACAGCATCGGCCTGATCTACCGCTTCAGGTAGGAAGCCGTCCCACCTTCCTATTCATAGAGGTACCGGCCTTCGGACGGGACTGGGCCAAGGCCCTGGAGGGCTCGAGGCACAGCTACACCATCACGCCGCTCCACGACGTCGTGCGTACCCGGCAGGTGCGCCTCGCGGCGGCCCCGGCCGTCGACACACGCGGTGCGCTCGTCGGGGGGCTGGCCACAGTGGAACGCCGGCGACCCGGGAAGGCGAGGAAGTCCGCGCCGCTTCCATCGGGCAGCTGTCCGTCGTCTACGTGATCAACCGCCTCACCCGGCACCTGTCCGTCCTGGACATCATCTGGCTCGGACGGTGTCGCAGGGTCAGTGAGAGCATTGCGTGCAGGACGGGGGATGGCAGTGCTCGCGTGGTGCAGGCTGGCGATCCGGTGTTCTCCAGGAACGCGACCGAGTCTTCGCCGACCGGTTGTCCGTTGCGGCTCTGGGCGAGTGCGGCGAGCGGTCCGGTAGCCCAGTCCGAGGCCAGTGCGGACAGGGCGGCGCCGGTGATCGTAAAGAATGTTCAGCGCTCCAACGCGGTTCGCGCAGCCTCCCGCAGGGCGGGCACGGAGCATGTGGGGCCCGAGCTGGGCCACGCCATTGGTGGTGAGCTGCAGTCACACGCCGACCCGTGGCTGAGGCCCCTGGCGGCCGTGGAACCGCCGACGTGCAACCGTGCCTGATGCGACGTCCTGGATCACGTCTACCAGGTGCTGTGTGCCGCGCGGGAACGAGTAGCGGCAGAGCAAACCAGGTCCTCCATGGCGTCCCACTCGAGAGAGTCGCGAGCAACTCGCCGTCGTTTCCGGCCGATGCCCGCCACAGGCCACAGAGGACTCGCAGGCCATGAGGGCCCTTCATTTCTGCCCGTTGTCCGTTCCACGGACCGACGCTGAAGCAGCCTTCAGACAGTCTGCTGCCCACAAGGCAGTGCGGCGAGCGCTGCTAAGCGACCATCGAGTTGTAGAGCTCGGTCATCTCGGTCTCGAACGGGGGCGCGTCGAGTTCCTGGGCGGCCGGGATCACCCGTTCGCGAAGAAAGCGGTCGTGATGTTCCGCAGACTCCCAGACATCGACAACCTGCCAACCGCCTCCCTCCAGCGGTGCTGCATAGTGGGCGATCATCCCACTCGGCAGGTTGTCAGTGTCGGGAATGACCTGGTCGATGGTCGCCTGGTAGAGCTCCTGCGTCCAGTCAGGGCTGTGGTGATACGCAAGGATGGGCATCTGCCAGCCCTCCTTTCTTGCTGCGCGGTCTTTGCTCACGACGCTAGGTACAGGGGCTGAGGGCCGCGACCGCTGATACTCCAACCAGCGCGCTGCCGCAGCATGGTTACGGAGTCGCAGATGATCCGACCTGGCCACCTCATCGCCCACCAGACCGCACGCGTCCGCGGCACCGACCTCGACGGCGCCTGGACCGCGCGCTGGCAGAGGCGTTCACCCGCCCCATCCCCAAGAGCGCCCAGGCGGTGCCCGGAGCGCTGGCCGAGATGGTGGGACCAGCACCGCAGCACGGTGCTGACCAGTGGTGTCGCGGACGTCGGCGCGACCTTCCAGCAGGCGCTGATCGCCACCGTGCTGGCCAACCTGGGGTTCGCGGTGACGATCGTGCCGGCGGGGCTGCTCAGCGACCTGCTCGGGCGGCGGGCGGTGATGCTGACAGGGCCGTACGCGAGACCCTGGCGGCCGCCCTGACGCCGGGCCGGGACGGGCTGCGGCTGCCCCCGCCGGCCGGCCGGAGGCCGACGCGCCTGCTGCTGGACTGACGCGATCCGTTCGGCTCCTCTCATCCCACTTTCACCCACGCCTCATACGGTGGGGGCATGACGCAGGAGACTCCTCCCGGGTGGTACCCCGACCCCGGACAGAAAAGTGACGGGCCCGCCACCGAGCGCTGGTGGGACGGCAAGACCTGGACGGACCGCATCCGCCCGGCACGGCCGACCGCGACCTGGGGTCCCCCTACGCGCGATCCGGCCCCTGGCGAGGCTCCGTCGGGAGATCCGGCGCCTTCAGGTGATACGCCGCCCGCGGGGCAACAGGGTGGTGCCGCCGGGCAGCAGACCGGCGCCGGACAGCCGGAAGCGGGGCAGCCCGCCGATGCCGGGGCACCGGGAGCCCCCGGGAGTCCGGCCGGTGCCGGAGAGCCGACCGGCACAGGAACCCAGGGAGCCTCCGCATATCCAGCGAGTGCCGGACAGCCCGGAACGCCCGGGAATACGACCGGCGCGGGCGCCCCGGGGGCCTCGGTGGATCCGGGAAGTGCCGGACAACCAGGAGCCGCCGGGAATCCGGCCGGAGCCGGCGCCCCGGGAGCACCCGCATACCCGGGCAGCACCGAACAACCGGGAGCCACCGCGTATCCGGGCGGGGCCGGCGCCCCGGGAGCCTCCGCCTATCCGGGCGGTCCTGGGTATCCGCCCGGCACCGGGCACCCGGCTGCCCCCGGGTATCCCGCCTACCCCGCCGCGCCTCCGGCCGCAGGCCGAGGGCGAGGGCTGCGGATCGGGATAGCCGTGGCGGCAGCCGTCGTCGTGCTGGCCAGCATCGGTGTCGGCGTGTACGCGCTGACCGACAACGGCAGTTCGGGCGGCGGTTCCGCCAGCTCGCAGGGACCGGGCGGCCCGGGTGGGCCCGGGGGCCAGGGCGGGCCGTTCGGCGGACCGGGCGGGTCGGGGGGTTCCGGCGGCGACGGTGGGTCCGGGGGCTCCGGAGGTTCCGGCGGGGACGGCGGCTCCGGTGGGCAGAGTCCCTCGCCCAGGCAGTCCGAGCCGCCGAAGATCAGGAGCGGGTCGGTGACCGACGCGGTCAGCGGGATCAGCCTGCCGATCCCCGAGGGCTGGTACGGCCAGGAGGTCGCCGTCGGCGCGCAGGTGACGTCCGACGACGCCTACAAGTGCCCCGGCGACACGTCCTCGACGTGCACGAAGGGCGGAGCCTACTCGGCCCCGGCCCTGGCCCTCGGCACCAAGGGCAGCACCGCCGAGGAGATCGCCAAGGCGGACATCGCGGCGAACGCCGAGGAGTCCTACGGCGGCAAGTCCTACGGCGGGATCACCTCCCACGACGTGCTGGACTCCAAGGCCGTGACCGTGGCCGGGCAGAAGGGCTACCTGGTCCGCTGGAAGGCCGTCACGAGCAAGGGCGCCGACGGCATCGTGGAGTCGCTCGCGTTCCCCTCTCCCGTGAACGCCAAGCAGATGGTCGTGGTGCGCTTCGGCATCGACGCCGACCAGAAGGAGGCCGTCCTGGACGAGATCACCAAGGGCATCAAGGTGTCGACGGGCGGCGGCAACGGACAGACCGTCTGACCGGCACCGGCCCGGCCGGGCCGGGACACCGTCGGCCGGGTGGGGCGCCCCCGCCGCTCACAGGGGCACCCCGCCCGGCCGGGGGGTGCGCGCCGCCCCCGTCCCCACGGGTCGGCGCGATCCGGTCACCGTCCGGTCATCCCGTGGACGGCGGCCCGGGTCTCAGGTGAGGCCGAGGGTCGGCAGCACGGCCGCCTCCACGAACCGGACCAGGTAGTCGGGGTCCGCGTCCTCGCCCTCCAGCACGGGCCGGATGCGCAGGACGCCGAACATCTGCGCCGGGATGTACTCCAGCGCCGGGTGATCGGCGGGCACCTCACCCCGTTCGACCCCGCGCCGGATGATCTCCTTCAGCGCGGCGATCTCCGGTTCGACCAGCGCCTCGCGCAACGCGCGCTGCAACTCGGGATCCTGGGGCGCGGCATGGGCGAGCGCCTGGAGGAGCTTGGTGTCCCGGCCGGACAGCTCACCCGCCGCCCGGGCGGCCTCGCGCAGGTCGTCCGCGAGCGAGCCGGTGTCGATGCAGCGCGTCCGCCGGTGGGAGCGCAGCGCCGCCGCCACGAACTGGGGCTTGGTCTTCCACTGCCGGTACAGGGTGGACTTGCTGCACCGGGTGCTGGCCGCGATGCCCTCCATGGTGACGGAGTCGTATCCGCACTCGCGGAGCTGCTCCAGTACGGCGTCGTAGAACTCCTGCTCACGCTCCGGCGTGATCTTGGAGCGGCGCGAGGAACCGACCGGCTCGGGTCGGTCCGCAGCCTGCGACGTCATGGCCTGTGCTCCCGGCGTCCTCGGGCGGCCGGAAAATTCCCGGCCGGCGGTGTGTCGTTCATCTATCGATACGCCAGTGTACCGGTACGCGGCCGTATCGGTACACTGGCGTATCGGTACGCACTCGTACCGATAACAGCACCACCGTCACCGAAGGGGCCGGGGGAATGAATGCCCGCACCGAGCCTGCGCCGGCGCGGTCCGACGCGATAGCGCGACCGCCGCTCGTCCGGGAGCTCCTGCTCGTCGCAGGGCTCTTCCTCGTCTACAAGCTCGGCCGGCAGCTGGCCACGGGCCACACCGGCGAGGCCTTCCACAACGCGCACCGCGTGTGGGACCTCGAACGAGCGGTCCACCTGCCCGGCGAGGGGGCGGTGCAGTCCCTGCTGCTGCACGGCGACGGCCTGGTGCACCTTGCGAACACCTACTACGCGGCCGTCCACTTCCCGGCCACCGCCGCCTTCCTGATCTGGCTCTACCTGTGCCGCCCGGCCCACTACGTGTGGGCCCGCCGGGTGCTGGCCGCCGTCACCGCCGCCGCCCTGGTGCTGCACCTGCTGTTCCCGCTCGCCCCGCCGCGCATGCTGACCGCGACCGGCCTGGTGGACACGGCGCGGGTGTACGGCCCGTCGGTGTACGGCGCTCCCGCGACGGACTCCCTGTCGAACCAATTCGCGGCGATGCCGTCGCTGCACTTCGGCTGGGCGCTGATGGTGGCGGTCGGCCTGATCGTGGCGACACGCTCGCACTGGCGCTGGCTGTGGCTGCTCCATCCCCTGCTGACGCTGCTGGTGATCGTCGGCACGGCGAACCACTACTGGCTCGACGCGATCGTGGCGACGGCGCTGCTGGGTCTCGCGCTCGCAGCAGTTCACCTGCCGCACCGCACGGCGACGACGGCGGGCCGCGCGCAGGAAAGGCTCGTACCGGCCCAGGCTCTGGCCCCGGCCGAGGAGCAGGCACTCGCGGGGGCGGGCCGATGAGCGCCGTCCTCGTCGCCGTGGTCCTGTCCCTCGTCTCCGCCGTCGCCTACGCGGCCGCGGCGGTCGCCCAGGAGCGGCTCGCCTCCCGCTCGCCCGGCTCGGGCACGCTGCGGCTGCTCGCCCGTGGCGCCTGGTGGTGGTCGGTCGGTCTGAACGCGGCCGCCGCGCTGCTGCACGTCGTGGCGCTGAAGTACGGTCCGCTGACCGTGGTCCAGCCGCTCGGCGCCCTCACCCTGGTCGCGGCGGTGCCGATGGGGGCGCGGCTCGCGGGGCGGCGGGTGAGCGCCGTCGAGTGGCGGGGCACCGCGCTGACACTGCTCGGCCTGGCCGCGATCCTGGTCACGGCGTCCGGGCCGGCGCCCGACGACGTGCTGAGCGTGCCCGAGGCGCTGACGGTGGCGGGCGCGACCGCGGCCCTCATCGGAGTGCTGTCCCGGCCGGGCGCCCGCCCCGGGCTGCGGCACGCGGGTGCGTCCGGCGTGGCCTCCGGGGTCGCCTCGGCCCTCACGCAGACCGTGACGGTGGCCGCGACGGACCGGTCCGGTCCGCTGCTGAGCGTCCAGGTGGTCGGGGTGGCGCTGCTCGTGGCGGCGTTCGCGGCCGGCGGGCTGCTGCTGTCGCAGACGGCCTACCGGGGCGGTCTCGGCGGTCCGCTCGCGATGGTGACCCTGGCCAATCCGCTGGCCGCCGCGGTGATCGGCCTGTCGCTGCTGGGCGAACGCCTCCAGGGCGGCCCGGCGGGCATGCTGCTCGCGCTCGCCGGGGCCGGCCTGGCGTCCTGGGGCGTGGTGCTGCTCAGCCGGACGACGCCCGCGGCCGTCCCGGCGGACGACGACCATCCGGTGGCCGCCGTCCTGGCCCTGGAACCCGGTTCCGCTACGGCCGAACCGGCGTTGGTGCCCCGGCCGCACGATCCGGGGCACCTCACCGCGGCTACGCGGTGAGGAACGCCGGGTCGCTCACGCCCGGCTGCCCGTTCTCGACGTGTCCCGCGAACCGCCGCAGGAACGCCTTGTCGCCCTCGGCGGTGACGGTCAGGTCGTACCAGCGGCGGCCGGCGGCGAGGTCCACCGTTCGGCGCACCCTCGCGCCCGGGCGGACGGTGACCGTCGAGGGCCGGCCGCCGTACGCGTCGGAGAGCTTCAGCCGTGCCGTGCCGGAGCCCTTGTTGGTGAAGGTCAGCTCGATGTCGTCACCGGTGTGGCGTGCGGTGACCTCGCAGCCCGCCGTCCTGTTCGACCCATTGAAGACCCGCACGAAGCCGTTCGGGCCGTGCACGGTGAGGTCGTACGCGCCCGCCGAGTAAGCCGAGTTCCAGGTGTCGGAGAGCGTCTTGCCGGCCTCGGTCGTGTACATCCAGGGGCCGTCGGTGCGGTTGCCCGAGGTGACGTGGAAGGCGGCGCCGGCCTTCGGCCCGGAGGCGAAGGCGAGGGTGAGCTTCCCGGCCGCCGCGTCGACCGAGGCGTCCACGTGCGGCGCGTACTTCAGCGGCCGGGCGCGGCGCAGGCCGCGTTCCTGCCGGGGCATGCGCGGGTCGGCGGGCGGGGTGGGCTTGTAGTCGGGGTGGCGTTCGCGGTCCTGCGGCTCGTACGCGTCCGTGCCCGGCAGCGGGGCGGGCCGCGCGTCCTTGCGGGAGAAGTCGAACGCGGAGGTCAGGTCACCGCAGATCGCCCGCCGCCAGGGCGAGATGTTGCTCTCGCGCACCCCGAAGCGGCGCTCCAGGAACCGCAGGATCGAGGTGTGATCGAACGTCTCCGAGCAGACGTATCCGCCCTTGCTCCACGGGGAGACGACGAGCATCGGCACCCGGGGTCCGAGACCGTAGGGGCCGGCCGTGTTCTTGCCGTCGCCCGGGAAGAGGTCGAGGGAGACGTCGACGGTGGACTTGCCGCGGGAGGCGTCCTTCGGCGGCAGGGGCGGTACGACGTGGTCGAAGAAGCCGTCGTTCTCGTCGTAGGTGATGAACAGGGCGGTCTTCGACCAGACCTCCGGGTCGGCGGTGAGGGCGTCCAGGACCTGGGCGATGTACCAGGCCCCGTAGTTCGACGGCCAGTTGGAGTGCTCACTGAAGGCCTCAGGGGCGGCGATCCAGGAGATCTGCGGCAGCTTGCCGGCCTTGACGTCGGCCTTCAGCTGGTCGAAGTAGCCGTCGCCGGCCTTGGCGTCAGTGCCGGTGCGGGCCTTGTCGTACCAGGGGTCGCCGGGCTGGGCGTTGCGGTACTTGTTGAAGTACAGCAGCGAGTTGTCACCGTAGTTGCCGCGGTAGGCGTCCTGGATCCAGCCCCAGGAACCCTTCGCGTCGAGGCCGTCGCCGATGTCCTGGTAGACCTTCCAGGAGATACCCGCCTGCTCCAGGCGCTCGGGGTAGGTCGTCCAGCCGTAGCCGAGTTCGTCGTTGCCGAGGACCGGGCCGCCGCCGGTGCCGTCGTTGCCCGTGTAGCCGGACCACATGTAGTAGCGGTTCGGGTCGGTGGAGCCGATGAACGAGCAGTGGTAGGCGTCACAGACGGTGAAGGCGTCGGCGAGGGCGTAGTGGAAGGGGATGTCCTCGCGGGTCAGGTACGCCATGGTCGTGGTGCCCTTGGCGGGCACCCACCGGTCGTACTTGCCGCCGTTGTAGGCCTGGTGGCCGTCGGGCCAGGAGTGCGGCAGGCCTTCCAGGAACTGCATGCCGAGGTCGTCGGCGTCCGGGTGGAACGGCAGGATCTCCTTGCCGTCCTTCTCCTGATGCCAGACCGGTTTGCCGTTGTCGAGGGTGACCGGGCGCGGGTCGCCGAAGCCGCGGACGCCTCTCAGGGTGCCGAAGTAGTGGTCGAAGGAACGGTTCTCCTGCATCAGGACGACGATGTGCTCGACGTCCTCGATCGACCCGGTGCGGTGGTTGGCCGGGAGCGCGGCGGCGCGCTGGATGCTGGCGGACAACGCGCTGAAGGCCGTGGTGGCACCCGCGAGTTGAAGAAAGCGGCGCCGGTTGACTTCGGACATGAAGGACAGACCTCTCATCCAGAGGTACGGGATGGCCGGAACGTGACGGAATCTGCGCGGAAGGAGTGTTTCAGGGACACCAAACGTCAAGGAAGGGGCCGGTGACAGTGGTGTGAAAGTCGCCGGTACGTGAGGTGTGCCGGGACGTTGGCAGGGGAGGGTCATGGACGTGACAGAGACGCAGACGGCCTCCCCGCCGACGAAACGGCCCGTTCGCCAGCTCCTCGCCGCCTCCGTGGGCAACGCCGTGGAGTGGTACGACTGGTACGCCTACACGTTTCTGGCCACGTACATCGCCGCCCAGGTCTTCCCCAAGAGCGCGGACAACTCGCTGGTGCCGCTGCTGTCCACGTTCGCGGTGTTCGCGGTGGGCTTCTTCATGCGGCCGGTCGGCGGGCTGCTGATGGGCGCGGTCGCGGACCGGCACGGGCGGCGGGCCGCGCTGACGGTCACCATCCTGCTGATGGGCGGCAGCAGCCTGCTGGTCGGGCTGACCCCGACGTACGCGGCGGTGGGCGTACTGGCGCCGGTGATCCTCGTCCTGGCGCGGCTGCTGCAGGGCCTGTCCGTGGGCGGCGAGTTCGCGGCCTCGACGACCTTCCTGGTCGAGTCGGCGGGCCCCGGCAGGCGCGGGCTGTTCTCCAGCTTCCAGTACGTGTCGACGACCGTGGGACAGCTCGTCGCCTCCGGCATCGCCACGCTGCTCGTGGACACGCTGAGCGACGGGCAGATGAACGGCTGGGGCTGGCGGGTTCCGTTCATACTCGGGGCCGTGCTGAGCCTGGTCGGCTTCTGGATCCGGCAGGGCGCTCAGGAGACCCGCAGCGCCGAGCAGCAGCAGGCGCCGCGCCCCGGCCTGTTCGAGGCGCTGCGGAGGCACCCGCGCGAGTCCCTCCTCATCGGCGGCATCACGGCGGGCGGCACCATCGCCTACTACACGTGGACGTCGTACCTTCCGACGTACGCCGAACTCAACGCGGGGCTGGAGAAGTCGGACGCGCTGCTCGCGGGCACGATCTCACTGGCCTTCTTCGCCCTGCTGCAACCGCTCGGCGGCCTCCTGTCGGACCGCTTCGGCCGCCGCCCCCTGCTCCTGTTCTTCGGCCTTGGCTTCGCCCTGCTCACCGTGCCCCTGCTGCACGCCCTGCGCGACTCGTTCGCGGTACTGCTGCTCGTGCAGTGCGCCGGCATGGTGCTGCTGACGGGGTTCACCTCCATCAGCGCCGCCGTGAACGCGGAGATCTTCCCGCCCCGGGTCCGCGCGGCCGGAATCGGCTTCCCGTACTCGCTGACGGTCGCCCTCTTCGGCGGCACGGCTCCGTACGTGGGCACGCTGTTCAAGGAGGTGGGCCACGCCGGACTGTTCCCCTGGTACGTCGCGGTGCTCTGCCTGCTGTCGTCGCTGGTGTACCTGCGGCTGCCCGAGACGGCTCACACACCTCTCCGGCGGTGAGCGGGCGCGCCCGGGCGGCGGACGGTCAGGGCCCGGCTCGCGGGCGAGACCCGTCCGCTCCTTCGTCAGCGCGCTCTCCGTCGCGGGTTCCCTCCTGTGCCCTTCGTGCGGTCCCGCGCCGTCCTGGAAGGCGGTGGGCGGTCCGGGCGCGCCGGCCTCTCCCAGCACGTTGTGCTCCCGGACGGCGGCTCGCTCGGGGTCGACCACGGCGTCGGTCGTCCTGCCCACCTCCGACAGCGTCATCTGGGCGCGGTCGTCGACCAGTCGGGTCACGAGATGCTGGGCGGCGCCGAAGGCCGCGGCCCAGCCGAGGACCTGCGCCCTGCTGTCGAGGTCGCTGAGCCCGGGGACGAAGGCGCCCCGGATCAGCAGCAGTCCGAGGAAGGCGGGCAGGGTGCCGGTGGGGAACTTCAGCACCGCCGATGCCAGGGGCAGCATGTAGGGAGCGTCGGTGCCCCGGATGTGGCGCAGTGAGGCGATGACGGTGAGTGCCGCGCCGGCGAGTCCGGCGATCTCGACGGTGAGGATGTCCCTCGGCTGGGCCAGGTCGCTGGCAGGGGTTCCCGCCGGCACATTGGGATGCTCCGCGGTGGGGCACACGACATCGATCCTGCCCGCGTTCCCGGGGTCGACCTTGGGCGTGAAGCACATGCTCAGCGACTTGGGGAAGAACCAGCCGTAGACGGCGAGGCCGGCGACGCCGAGCAGGACGAGGAAGGTCGCGGTCCACAGGATGTTGCGCAGGCTGCGCACCCGGGCGAGTTCGTCGTCGAGCGCGTTGTAGGCGGCGTCGAGCGCCCGGACCATGAGGTCACCGGTCGCTCGGTGACATCGCGCCGGAGATGACGGAACGGAGCCGCCGGGCGAGGCGGACCCGTCGTGAGTCGTCCTTGTCAAGGTGATCCTTGACCAGCGCCATGACCTCGCCGGCACGGCCGGCGGCTTCCTCGTCGGAGACCAGTTGCAGGAGCATCACCTCCGCGCTGCGAATGTTCGACCAGACGCCCTCACGCGCGGCCGAGCCAGACCAGGCACGCCGCCATCCGAAATTCTCGTCGGCAGCCGATCCGGCCTTTTCCAGATGGCTCCGCATTCCGTCGACGAGCGTCATACGGTCTTCGGGGCAAGGCCGGACACTCTCGCGTTCCAGTTGCGCTTCGAGATAGGCGATCCGGGTTTTCGCCCGGGCGCGCCATGCGGTCCGCGGCGGTCGGCCCGGAACAGTGCCGGTCACTCGAAGACGGCGGGCACGCGCAGCCTCTCCCACGACTTCCGGCCGGGCGTGCCGTCAGCGTCCTGGCCACTGAATCCGAGTTTGCGCTGCCACTTCGAGTACGACTTCCGGTCCGCTTCGCTCCACTGCGAGTCGGGCCCGTCGGCGTACGCCGAGCAGCCCTCCTCGATGAGGCGGAAGCCCATGGCCTCGATGATCGGGCTGGTCACGGACGACTGGAAGAAGTCGTCCCCCGGAAACGGCTCGAAGTCTCCCTGCATTTCCGGTGGTGCCACGCGGATCCGCTGTCCGGGGTGAATGATATCCGGATTTGTGATCTGGGGGTTCCACTCCAGAACCTGGTCCAGCGTCACGCGGAGCATAACCGCGATCTCACTGAGCGTGTCACCACGCTTCACTACGCGGAACTCTGCTGCCTTTTCCATGCGTCCACACTAGGCGAATTGCCCGCCATGGAAAAGTCGAGAATTCCGTGTCAATTTCACTTTTTTGATGCGGAAACGGCTTTTGCGGAAACCGCCTCACAGGCGGACGACGACCAAGGCGATGTCGTCCTGCCCCCCGTCGGAGACACCCATCCGGTTCAGCAGTCCGTCGGCGAGTTCTTCCACCGGGAGAGTGCCGGACCGGGCCAGGGCGTCGATCAGCCGGGACAGGCCGATGTCGATGTCTTCATCGCGGCGTTCGATGAGGCCGTCGGTGTAGAGCACGAGGGTGTCCCCCCGGGAGTAGGACAGGCCGGCCTGGGGGCGGGGGACGTGCTCCGGCCGGGCTCCCAGCGGCGGGTCGGTGGCCTGGTCCAGCAGTCGGCAGCTGCCGTCCGGACTGAGCAGGATCGGCGGTGGGTGGCCGGCGTTGCTGTAGATGATCAGCCGGCTGCGCGGGTCGATCAGGACCTTGGCCACGGTGGTGGCCAGCGCGCCGTCGACCGCCCTGGCGTACAGGCCCAGCACCTCCAGGGCCTGTGCGGGGCTGGGCACGGCCCGGATGGCGGCGCTCAGGGCGCTGCGCAGCATGCCCATGACGGCGGCGGCCTCCAGGCCGTGGCCGACGACGTCGCCGATGGCGATGGAGCAGCGGTCGGGCGGCAGATCGACCACGTCGTACCAGTCGCCGCACACGTTGAGCGGCCCGTAGGCCGGCAGGTAGCGCACGGCGATGTCCCGGTGCCTGTCCAGGTCGGGCGAGCGGAGCATGACCTCCTGGAGGGTGACGGCGATCTCACGTTCGCGGGCATGCGCCTGGCGCAGCCGCTCGTTCAGCCGTTCCAGGACGGCCGGGGAATGCATCAACTCGGTGACGTCGTCGGCCCGGGCGATGATCCATTTCACGTCGCCGTCCGTCCCCAGGACGGGGCTGGACATCCCGCACCACCAGCGCTCCTCCACCTCGCCCGGCTTGCCGTCGACGGGAATGTCGAACCGCCGCGGCGCCACCATGTCGGGCGCGTGGGAGTCCAGGACGCGCTGGAGCGAGGCTCCGAAGTCACGCGCCGCCTCCGGCGCGCCGGGGGTGTCCGGAAACGCCTCCAGGATGTACCGCCCGACCAGTTCCTCGCGGCTCCTGCCGGTGACCCGGAGGTAGGCCCGGTTGGCGTGGCAGACCACCAGGTCGGCGTCCAGCACCAGGTAGGGATTCGGTGCGGCGTCGAACAGCTCCTCGAAATCCATCTCCGCTGACGTCACGCGTGACCTGCCGATCTTTACAGGCGCGACCGCTGCAACTCCAACCTACGAGCAGCCCGCCCGGCACGCCCGCCGGACGACGCGTCGCGCACTGCAGTCCGGCCGGCCCCCGCCGTGGCGCTCGCCTCCTCGCCCTCGTAGGACAGGAGAATACGCGCGCCCCGCAGGGGTGTCCCCGGGGCGGCGCGAGCCGGCCGGGGTGAGCCGGCGAGCCGGCCCACTCCGAGCCACGGATCAGCGGCCGGCGGCTGCCGCCGGGACGGTGACCGTGTCCCAGATCAGCGGTGTGTCGTCGAAGACCACGGCGACCTTGATCCTCCTCCCGGCGGCGATCGTCGCGGGAAGCGTCACGCTGCCCTTCTGGTCCTCGTCGAAGGAGACCGGACCGAGGCCGGTGACCTTCCCGTCGGCCGCGACCACGTAGACGTGGCCCGTCGTGTTCGCGTGCAGGGCACGGCCCGCGGGGTCCGACGCCGCCGCGTCCAGCGGCACGGTCGCCGTCACCCCGACCTCGTTCGCCGCGATCAGTTGCTTCGACCGCTTGTCCCTCGTCAGGTCCGAGGAGGTCGGGGCCTGCTGGACGAGCCGCCACTCCTGCGAGCCGTCCGTGGCCGCGTTCTGCAGGGTCAGCGGTGCCCCGGCGCTCGCACCGGTCAGATACACGTTCGGGTTCCTCGCGGCCTGGAACTTGTAGTACCCGTCGGCGGTCTTGATGAGGTTCCACACGCCCGTAGGGCTGTTGTCGACCCACTGGCCGATCCTCTGGCCGACCGTCGCGTTCCCGGTCCAGATGCCCGCCATGCGGCCGCCCGACTTGTTCAGCAGCGTCGTGCCGCCCTTCGGCGCTGCGACCACGTGCCAGTACTGGGTGTCCTGGTCCGCCGCCGAACCGGCCTCCTCCAGGCGGACGTCGGGAACGTCGCCGTTGCCGATGTTCGCGTCGTTGCTCTTGTTCCCGGTGCCGATCACCTGACCGGTCCTGCGGTTCACCAACCGGTAGTAGGCGCCCTCCGAGTGGCCGAGGTCGACCTCGGCGTAGGCGAGCGTCGACGTGCCCTGGTTGTTGAGGATCGAGACGCGGCCGGTGCCCTGGACGTACTGCAGGTTGCGGGTGTAGCCGGCCCGCGAGGTCGTCTGGTACTCCTTCCACGCGCCGTCGCTGCGTCCGCTCTCGTTGACCCAGACGTTGCCGCTGCCCGCGGCGTTGTAGACCAGGCGCCCGTCGGGGAGCCGGATGACGACCGGGCTGCCGCCCGTCGCGAGCGGACGGGAGCCGGCGTCGACGGGCAGCGAGGTGACGGGGTTGTCCGTCGAGCCGCGGTAGAACGTCAACGGGTCGTCGGCCATGACGTACCGGACGTTGGTTCCGCCACCCCAGTACTCGTACGGAAGCAGCCACTTGCCGTCCGTCGTCGGGACGACGTTCGTCATGCCGGGACGGCCGCCGCCGATCTCCGTCTTGCCGCCGCCCATGTCCTGGGTCAGTCCCGCGACGTCCACCACGGGCTCGCTCCACTGCTTGCTGCGGCCGTTCCAGGTCTTGTGGACGAGGATCTGTCCGTGCGAGTCCGGGGCGGTGTCGTTCGCGGGGTCCAGCGTGGGCACGCCGGTGACCGGGTCGAAGCCGAGGTAGTCGTTCTCGTCGGAGTAGTAACAGACGAGCCGGCCCTTGTAGACCATCAGGTACGGCTCCCAGAGGGGATCCACCTGCTTGTACGTGTTCGCGCTCGCGACGTTCTTGCCGATCGCGCCCGCACTGCCGCCCTGCCAGCCGCCGGTCGCGATGACGTTGACGACCTTCCACGTCACGCCGTCGTCGGTGCTGGAGTACAGGGCGATCGCCATGTCACTGCGGTCTCCGTCGTTGGACGGCGTCCAGTCGGGGTCGGCCGCCTTGTGCTCCGTGTAGTAGTGGTCGTCGCCCGTCACGACGCTGGCGAGGAGCAGCGTGCCCTTCTCCAGGTTCCCGACGTCCTGCGGAAGCGTGTAGAGATAGGGGGCTCCCCAGTTGCTCTTGTACTTCGCGTACTCGGGGTCGCCGGAGAGGTACGCCGGAGCCTTGACCTCCGACAGCGGCTGCCACGACGTGCCGTGGTCGTCGCTCTTGTAGACCGGCAGCGTCTCCCCGTCCGCGCTTCCCGTCGTCGGTACGACAGTGGCCTTCTCGAACGACGCGATGAGCCGTCCGCTCGGCAACTGCGCCGACTTCACGTAGATCGCGCAGTTGCCCCGCCCTTTCAGGCATGGTTCGTTGCCGAGCTGGTAGAGGATCCCACCCGTGGGGTTGTAGGCCTGCGCGCCTGTCATGGGGACCGCCACCATCGCTGATGCCGCGATGAAGGTTCCCAGCGCCTTTCCCAGCCGCCTTCTCTGCATGTGTCTCTCCTTCGGGGGATGACCAGGGGGATGTTCGTGCGTCACTGCTTGACGCTTCCGGTCGCCAGACCGCTCTGCCAGTAGCGCTGGAGCAGGAGGAAGGCGACGACGAGCGGGACGATGGAGATCAGGGAGCCGGTGACGACGAGCGGGAGCATGTCGCCGCTGGCGCCGGCCCCGCCGTTCTGCGCCTGGGCGGCCCAGGAGGACAGGCCGACCGTGATGGGGTACAGATTCGGGTCGTTGAGCATGATCAGCGGCAGGAAATAGTTGTTCCAGGTCGCCACGAGCGTGAAGAGCAGGACGGTCACCAGACCGGGGGCCAGCAGTCTCAGGGCGATCCGCAGGAAGATCCGCGTCTCCCCCGCCCCGTCGATGCGGGCGGCCTCGAGGAGGCTGTCCGGGACGGCGTCGGCCGCGTAGACGCGCATGAGATACAGGCCGAAGGGGTTGACGAGGGAGGGCAGGATGATCGCCCATGGGGTGTTGACCAGGCCGACCTTGGCGAACAGCAGATAGGTCGGGATCGCCAGCGCGGTGGCCGGGACCATGATCGCGCCGAGGACGAGGTTGAAGGCGGCCCGGTCGCCGCGGAAGCGGAACTTGGCGAAGCCGTACCCGGCGGCGGCTGCGAGCAGGGCCGCGCCGACCGCGCTGGCGACGGCGTACGCGGCGGTGTTGAGCAGCCAGTGCACGAAGACGCCGTCGTCCTGGGTGAAGGTCGCCCTGATGTTCGCGAACAGCCGCGGGGCACGGGAGAACCACAGGCCGAAACTGTTGAACAGGTCCTGCGTGTTCTTGGTCGAGGCGGCCAGCAGCCAGAACAGGGGCAGGAGGAAGTAGGCCAGGGCGGCCAGCATGGCGATGGTCAGCGGGGTGCTGCGGCGGCGGGACGCGGTCCGGCGCCGCGTGGTCGTGGTGAGGGCCGGTGCGGTCGTGGGCTTCTCCAGGGTGGTCGTCACGCGGTTCTCCTGCGGTTCGCGGTGAGCAGTACGGCGTAGGAGGCGATCACGATGACGAGACCGAGGAGGAAGGAGACCGTGGCCGCGTAGTTGACCTGCTGGCCGGTGAAGGCGAGGGAGTAGGCGTAGAGGTTGGCCGTGTAGGAGCTGCTGATGACGTCGGGGGCGAGCTTCATCAGCAGGCTCGGTTCGTTGAACAGCTGGAAACTGCCGATGACCGAGAACAGCAGGGTCAGCAGGAGCGCGGGGCGCAGCGCGGGGAGCTTGATCGACCAGGCGACCCGCCAGACGCCCGCCCCGTCCATCGCGGCCGCCTCGTAGAGGTCCTGCGGGACGGTACGCAGGGCCGCGTACAGAATGATCATGTTGTAGCCGACGAACTCCCAGGTCACGATGTTCGCCAGGCTGCCCAGCATCCAGCCCTCGCTGAGGAACCGCGGGGCCGGCAGGTCCAGTTGCCGGGTCAGCTGGGCGAACGGGCCGAAGTCCGGGCCGTAGAGATAGCCCCACATCAGAGCGGCGACCACGCTCGGGACCGCGTACGGCACGAAGATGCCCAGCCGGATCACGCGCGCCAGCCGCAGCAGGCCGCTGTCCAGCGCGAGGGCGAACAGCAGGGCCAGCAGCAGCATCAGCGGCACCTGGATCACGAAGAACAGCGCCACGCGTCCGACGCCGTGCAGGAGGAGCGGATCCTTCAGGGCGGTGACGTAGTTGTCCAGGCCGACGAAGACCGTGCCGCCGATGAGCCGTTGCTGGAAGAGGCTGAGGTAGGCGGCGTAGCCGAGCGGGGCCAGGAACAGCAGGACGAAGAGGGTCAGGAACGGGGCTACGAACCATGGCCCTGGCCTGGAGGCCATCTCAGGCCCCCTCGACGGAGAAGCCCTGGTTCTTGGCGTACGCCGTGAGCCGCGACTGCCACGCGCCGAGCGCGCCGACCGTGCCGGACCCTCCCGCGAGGGACTTGCCGACGGTCTCCGTCCAGTCGGTCGCCGCCTGGTCCAGGAACGGCGGCCACTGGAACGACGTGGAGACCGTGTCGCTGATCTCGGCGAAGACCTGGTTGACCTTCTGACCGCCGTAGAAGGCGGGCGCGGCACCGGTGAAAGCCGAGTCGGTGAGCAGGGCCTTGGTCGCCGGGAAGGAGAACTGCTCGGTCGCGAACATCCTGGCGCTCGCCGGGTCGCTGTTGAGGAACTGGGCGAACAGGGCTGCCGCGATCGGGTTCTTGGTGGAGCGGATGGCCGCGGTCGTGGAGCCGCCCCAGTTGCCCGAGGCGGGCTTCGACGCGTCCCACTGCGGCAGCGGCGCCGCCCGCCACTTGCCGGCGGTGGCCTTGGCCGACCCGGACAGGAAGCCGGGCCCCCAGGCGGCGGTGAGCCAGGTGGCGTACTTGCCCTTGTTGAACCCGGCGTACCAGCCGTCGGTGAAGTCCGGGTCGGTGCTGATGACGCCTTCCTTCGCCAGCCCGCCCCAGTACTGGGCGAGCTTTTTCGAGACAGCGTCGTCGACGCTGATGGACAGGGTGCTCTTGCCCGAGACCGCATACGGCTCGGCGCCCGCCTGCCACATCAGACCGTGCCAGGCGGCGGGCTCGTTGGCCGCGAGGTTGGTCAGGTAGACGCCGGGGTCGGCCTGGTGGAGCTTGCGTGCGGCGGCCGCGAACTTGTCCCAGGTCTTGGGTACTTGGATGCCGTGCCGGTCGAAGATGTCCTTGCGGTACAGCATCCCCATGGGTCCGGTGTCCTGGGGGATCGCCCAGACCTCACCGCCGGGGCCGCTGACCTGTCCCCACGTCCAGTCGACGAACTTGTCCTTCAGCGCGGAGGCGCCGTACGGGCTCAGGTTCAGCAGGCTGTTCGTGATGGTGAACGTGGGGATCGCCTGGTACTCGATCTGCGCCAGGTCCGGGGCGCCGGTGCCGGCCTTGAGCGCGGTGCGCAGCTTGGTGTAGTGGGCGACGCCCTGGCCGGCGTTGACGACCTTGACCTTGATCGCGGGGTACTTCTTCTCGAAGAGCGCTACCTCCTTCTGGATGTTCGGGACCCAGGTCCAGAACGTCAGCTCGGTCGGCGTCTTCATCGCCTTGTCGATGTCGGCCTGGCTCACCGGCTCGGCGGATGCGGAGGAGCCGGACTCGCCGTCGCCGCCGCACGCGGCGAGTGCGGCGCCGAGGGACACCGCGCCGGTCGCGGCGAGGAACCGCCGACGGCTCATGGAGGACGAGGGCAAGAAGGATCTGGGCATGGTGAACTCCCGCCGGTGGGCGAAGGGGCGCAGCGCCTGGCGAGGGCGCGTCGCAAGGGTGGGAAGGAAGGGTGTGTCGGTCTGCGGGCGCGTACGTCGCTACCGGGGCATCGGGGTCGCCATGTTCGGGTTGCGTCGGGCGGGCCGCACGCCGGCAGGCGCGTCGCGTGCCGTACAGCGGAAGTCCACGGTGGTGGAGGGTTGTTGAGGGCGGTGAGCGCAGGCGGCTCACCACCCGGTCCTGACAGGCGGCTCACTGCCCGGTTCTCAGCAGGTGCCGCTCGGGCCGATGTGTCCGGACGAGGAGTGCGACCGGCGGCTCACTCGTCGGCGGCCGCGCAGGGTGGTCAGGGGCCGGCAGCGCCGCCCGGAGGCCACCGCCCGTGCCGTGCACGGACCACGTCCCCGGTGCGCGGTGCGGGCTGACCCGCGCTGCGCCTCACTGCTCGTGCCATGGAGTCTCCCGACGGCGTATGCCCGCATCAGCGAGGTCGGCTGTATGACCGCGCGGTCACTGACCGCGCGGTCATATCTACGCAGCCGAAGAGGCACGCGTCAATAGACCGCGCAGCGCCACTCCCCTCCCCCGGGGCTTTTCTCCGGTGGGAAAGAAACCGGGCACACACCCTTGACGCGCGATCGCGCACTGCGTAGACAATGACCGCGCGGTCATACAGGTGACCTCGAAAGATCCCCGGGCCCGGCCAGAGGAGACACCATGACACGAGCGACAGGACGGGGCGGGAGTCCCTCCGCGCCCCGCAGTGCCGATGTCGCCCAGCTGGCCGGTGTGTCGCGCAAGACCGTGTCGAGGGTCCTCAACAACGAGCCCTATGTCTCCGACGACGTACGGCGGCGCGTCCTCGAAGCCGCCGAGGAACTCGGCTACCGGCTGAACAACGCGGCCCGGGCGCTGGCCTCCGGACGGAACCGCTCCATCGGCGTGGTCGCCCTGGGGACGGCCGGATACGGAACCGCCTCCCTGCTCGTGGCCATCGAGAAGGCCGTGCGGGACTCCGGTTACGGACTCCGCGTGGTCAACACACTGGGCGGCGAGCCGGACGACATCGCCCGCGCCGTGGACTCCCTCCTGGAGCAGGGCGTGGACGGCATCATCGTCTCCGAGCCCGTCATCGAAGGAGAGGTGTCCGTCCGTGTCGACGTGCCGGTCCTCTTCCTCGGCGCGCCGCCGGCCTTCGGCGGCCCTCGCGTGGTGACCGCGGGGGTCGGCGCCGATCTGCTGGCGCGGGCCGCCACGGACCACCTGCTCGATCTGGGGCACCGGACCGTCCACCACCTCGCCGGACCACTGCGCTGGTACGCCGCCAGGGACCGCGTCGAGGGATGGCGAGCGGCGCTGGCGGCACGGGGCAGGCATGAGCCGCCCCTCGTCGAAGGCGACTGGTCAGCCGACTCCGGTTACCGGGCGGGCCGTGAACTGGCCGCCGACCCCGAGGTGACCGCGGTCTTCGTCTCGGGCGACGACATGGCGGTCGGCCTGATCCACGCCCTGTGTGAAGCCGGGCGCCGGGTGCCGGAGGACGTCAGCGTCGTGGGGTTCGACGGCAACCCCGTCTTCGCCCACGTCACCCCGCCTTTGACCACCGTGCGCCAGCCGTTCGACGCCGCGGCCGAGGACGGACTCAGGCTGCTCGTCCACGCCATCGAAAAGCCCGACACCGAGATTCCGCCGGCAGGCGACCTACCGGTCGAACTGGTCGTCCGAGCCTCGACCGCACCCCCGCCGTCAAGCCGCGGCTAGACGGCGCACTCCTTCGTCACGTTCTCACCCATCGCAACGGTCAGACGTCTGATCGCTGCTGCCTTCGAGGGGTTGACCCACCTTGCCCGGATCCCGCCGCACCTTCATCGCCGCCTCCGGCGCGGCCGCCACCGCAGCCGTCCTCGGCGCAGCGTCTGTGTCATCCGCGTCGGCTGCCACCGATCTCATGCGGCTTCCCGACATGCCCCTGCACGACCCGTTCATCGTCGCCGACGACAAGACGCGGACCTACTACCTCTACACATCCAACGATCCATCGGTATCGGGCGTGGAGGGCACCGGCACGATGGTCTACCGCAGCCGCGACCTGCGCGACTGGACGCGTCCCGTCGTGGTCTTCCTCGCCGCCGACCAGAAGGGACTCTGGACGACCGACGGCGGATGGGCGCCGGAGGTGCACGCATGGGGCGGCAAGTACTACCTGTTCACCACGCTGCACAACCAGAACAAGCCGCTTCCGGTACCGCCGCCCAACCAATGGGGCACGCCGTTCCCCATCGGGAACTACATGCGCGGCACGATCATCGCTGTCTCCGACTCGCTGCTGGGGCCCTTCACCGTCATCGACCCCTCAGGTCCCACCACTCCCGAGACGCTCATGGCCCTCGACGGCACGCTCTACGTCGACCCGTCCGGGCAGCCCTACATGGTGTACGCGCACGAGTGGCTGCAGACCATCGACGGAACCATGGAAGCGATCCGGCTCGCTCCGGACCTGTCGAAGACCCTCGGCGACCCGACCTACCTGTTCAAGGCATCGGACGCGTTCTGGATCAGCGAGCAGATCCCCAGCGGCGTACCCCACCAGCTCCCGCCCTATGTCACCGACGGCCCGGAGCTGTACCGCACCCCTGACGGATCCCTGATCATGCTGTGGTCGACGTACGAGAAGAACTCGGCCAACCCGGACGGCACCGTCGGCGGCACCTACGTGCAGACCTATGCCGTCTCGAAGTCCGGTGACATCAAAGGCCCCTGGAGCCAGCGCCGGCCGCTGCTCCGCGACGACAGCGGGCACGGCATGCTGTTCCACACCTTCGACGGCCGGCTGATGATGGTCCTCCACCGCCCCTTCAACAACGCGCGGGGGAAGCTGTACGAGATGCAGCTTCTCGGCCACGAGCTCCGGGTGCTCCGCCAGCGTACGGATCTCGATGGCGGCGGGTGACACCCCTTGCGGCAAGCCCGGATCGCGCAGGTCGCGCCGTCCCCGTACCGAGGAGCAGGATTGAGCACGATCGACTTCGGCGGACTCCCCTACTACGAGGACGTCTCGCCGGGCAGCGGGGCCCTGCCGCCCCGCGCCTGGGCCTGCGCCTCGGACGCGCACCGGCTGAGCCTCGACGGGACCTGGCGCTTCCGGCTGTCCCCGACGGCGACGGCGCGGGACGAGTCCTTCGCCCGCCCGGACTTCGACGACCGCGGCTGGGACGAGCTGCCGGTCCCCGGCCACTGGGTGCTGCACGGGCACGGAGCGCCCGCGTACACCAACACCGTCTACCCCTTCCCGGTCGATCCGCCGCGGGTGCCGACGGAGAACCCGACCGGTGACCACCGGATCGCCTTCGATCTGCCCGGGAACTGGCCGGCGGCGGCCCCGGGCGGTGACGCGCTGCTGCGCTTCGAGGGCGTGGAGTCCTGCGCCCGGGTCTGGCTCAACGGGCAGGAGCTGGGAGTCTTCCAGGGCAGCCGGCTGCCGCACGAGTTCTCCGTCGGCGCCCTGCTGCGGCCTCAGGGCAATGTGCTGGCGGTACGGGTGCACCAGTGGTCCGCCGGCTCGTATCTGGAGGACCAGGACCAGTGGTGGATGCCCGGCATCTTCCGGGAGGTGACGCTGCTGCACCGGCCCGAGGGAGCGGTGCGTGACTTCTTCGTGCACGCCTCCTACGACCACCGCGACGGCTCCGGGACCCTGCGGGTGGACAGCGAGCCGGGCGGGCGCGTCACCGTGCCCGAGCTGGGCATCGGCATCGCGACGGGCGAGACCGTGACACTGCCCGTCGAGCCGTGGTCGGCGGAGCTGCCGCGGCTGTACGAGGGCGAGTTGGCCACGGCGGGTGAGCGGATCCCGCTGCGGATCGGCTTCCGCACGGTCACCGTCGAGGACGGGGTGCTCAAGGTCAACGGCAGGCGGATCCTCTTCCGGGGCGTCAACCGGCACGAGTTCCACCCGGAGACCGGCCGGACCGTCTCGCTTTCGACGATGCGCCAGGACCTGCTGCTGATGAAGCAGCACAACATCAACGCCGTACGGACCTCCCACTATCCGCCGCACCCGGCCTTCCTCGACCTCTGCGACGAGCTGGGCCTGTGGGTGATCGACGAGTGCGACCTGGAGACCCACGGCTTCGTCGACCTCGGCGGGCGCGGGAATCCGGTGGACGACGAGCGCTGGATCCCCGCCCTGCTGGACCGGGCCGAGCGGATGGTCGAGCGGGACAAGAACCACCCCTCGATCGTGCTGTGGTCCCTGGGCAACGAGTGCGGCACCGGCCGGGGCCTGACCGCCATGGCCCGCCTGATCCGGGGACGGGACACCTCCCGGCCCCTGCACTACGAGGGCGACCCGTCCTGTGCGGACACCGACGTCTACTCGCGGATGTACGCGGACCACGCCGAGGTCGACCTCATCGGCCGCCGTGCGGAAGCCCCGCTGGACGACCCGGAGCTGGACGCCCACCGGCGCGCCCTGCCCTTCATCCTGTGCGAGTACGCCCACGCCATGGGCAACGGCCCGGGCGGACTCAGCGAGTACCAGCGGCTCTTCGAGACGCACGAGCGCTGCCAGGGCGGCTTCGTCTGGGAGTGGATCGACCACGGCATCGCCCACCCGGAGCACGGCTACGGCTACGGCGGCGACTTCGGCGAGGAGGTCCACGACGGCAACTTCGTCTGCGACGGACTGCTCTTCCCCGACCGCACCCCCTCCCCGGGCCTGACCGAGTACAAGAAGGTCGTCGAACCGGTCCGCATCGAGGGCGACGGCCCCGCCGGTACGCTCCGGATCACCAACACCCATGACTTCGCCGACCTGTCCCGTCTCGCCTTCGTCTGGTCGTACGAGGTCGAGGGCGAGAGCGTCGCCGACGGCGCGCTGTCCGTGCCGCCGGTCGCACCCGGTGGCACCGCGGAGCTGAAGCTCCCCGAGCCGCCCGCACGCGACCGCGCCGGCGAGGCGCTGTGGACCGTGCGTGCCGTCCTCGCCCAGGAGACCCCGTGGGGGAAGGCCGGGCACGAGATCGCCTGGGCACAGCTGCCGGCGGGTACGCAGGGTCGGGCGAGGCGCCCGCGGACCGCCCCGGCGGCCGGTTGCCGGCGGGGCCCGGCCGGCAGCGGCACCCTCGCTCTCGGCCCCGGTACCTTCGACGCCGCGAGCGGAGCGCTCACGCACATCGGCGGCATCCCGGTCACCGGCCCGCGCCTCGATGTGTGGCGGGCGCCGACCGACAACGACAACGGCGCGCCCTGGCAGCCGGATTGCCGCCACGGCCTGATCTGGCGCGAGGTGGGCCTGCACCGGATGCGCCACCGCCTCGACGGGGTGGAGCCTGCCGACGAGGCACTGACCGTACGGACCCGCGTGGCGCCCGCCGCCACCGACCTCGGCCTGCGCGCCGAGTACCGCTGGACGGCGGACGGCGACCGGCTGCACCTCGCGGTCTCGGTCACCCCGGAGGGCGAGTGGAGCTGCCCGCTGCCCCGGCTGGGCGTACGCCTCGGGCTGCCGGCGGCGTACGGCCGGGCCGAGTGGTACGGCGGCGGGCCGGGCGAGGCGTACCCCGACACCCGGGCCGCCTCCCGCACCGGGCTCTGGTCGTCCACGGTGAACGCCTTGCAGACCCCGTATGTACGGCCGCAGGAGAACGGCGCGCGGGCCGACGTCCGCTGGGCCCGGCTGAGTGACGAGCACGGCTCAAGCCTGCGGATCGACGGCGAGCCCGTCTTCTGGTTCACCGCGCGCCGCTGGACCACCGAGCAGCTCGACGCCGCCGGTCACCTCCCGGACCTGCGGCCCGGCGACACCGTGTGGGTCAACCTCGACCACGCCCAGCACGGTATCGGCAGTCAGTCCTGCGGCCCGGGTGTGCTGCCGCGGCACCACCTCGACGCCGGCCCGGCCGAGTTCACCTTCACGTTCACCCCGGCTTGAGGGACGGCACCACCCTGACCAGCCCTTTCGCGGAAGGCCTTCCGTCTGACGGAAGCCGTCTTGCGCGGCGACCGCAGCCGTCACGACCCTGATTCCAACCACGGCACGCGGGGCGACGGAGCCCCGCCGACAGGGACGGGAACGCCATGCCCCACATGACCGCCTTCGCCAGGAACCAGTGGTACGTCGCCGCCTACAGTCACGAGGTCGGACGGGAGTTGCTCGGACGGACGATCCTCGGTGAGACGCTCGTGCTCTACCGGACCGAGGAGGAGGGCACCCCGGTCGTGCTGCACGACCGGTGCGTGCACCGCCGGTACCCGCTGTCCGAGGCCCCGACGCGGCTCGACGGCGACCGGATCGTGTGCGGGTACCACGGGTTCACGTACGACACGACCGGTACGTGCGTGTACGTGCCGGGGCAGAAACGGGTGCCGCGCACGGCCCGGGTCGCCTCCTACCCGGTCGTCGAGCAGGACTCGCTGATCTGGGTGTGGATCGGCGACCCCGCGCTCGCCGATCCGCAGGGCATCCCGCGGGCCAGGCACCTCGACTCCCCCGGCTGGGTCACCGTGCGCGGCATGGAGCCCATCGACTGCGACTACGGACTCCTCGTCGACAACCTCCTGGACCTGTCCCACGAGACGTATCTGCACGGCGGGTACATCGGCACCCCCGAGGTCGCCGAGACGCCGATCACGACGGAGGTCGACGAGGGCGCCGGCATCGTCCGGGTCAGCCGGCACATGGACGACGCCGCGTGCCCGCCCTTCTACGCCAAGTCCACCGGCATAGAGGGCCGGATCACCCGCTGGCAGGACATCGAGTACCACGCGCCCTGCCTGTACCTGCTGCACAGCCGCATCGCCCCGGTCGGTGTGGTGCCCGAGGCGGACGGCAGCGACCCGAACGGCTTCCACACCGAGATCACGTACGCGATCACCCCGTCCGGCGACGGCAAGGTGTACGACTTCTGGGCCGTCTCCCGCGACTGGGCGACCGACGACGCCGAGGTCACCGAGTTCCTGCGCGGCAACAACCACACGGTCGTGATGCAGGACGTCACCGCCCTCAACCTGCTGCAGAAGACCCTCGGCACCGAGCGCACCGGCTACCAGGAGCTGAGCATCAACATCGACACCGGTGGTCTGGCCGCCCGCCGTATCCTCGCCCGGCTGGTCGAGGAAGGCGAGAAGCCCGTGGAGAAGGTCCAGTGACGAGCCCGACCGGAGAGATCTACCGCATCGACTGGCTGCCCGGCACCGACGTCCTGCACGGCACCTGCCACTGCGGCCGGGAGCACACCGCGCAGGACCCGGTGGAGATGTGGGAGTGGATGCTCGCCCACCCCCAGGGGCATGACGTCGACGAGCCGCGAGGGAACAGTTCATGAGCGTGTACGAAGACGAACTCGTCGTCGAGCGGCGTGAGTCGGCCGCCGACGGCGTGCTCACTGTCACCCTGCGCCACCCGCTCGGCGAGCCGCTCCCGGCGTGGGAGCCGGGCGCCCACATCGACGTCGTGCTCGGCCCCGGGCTTGAACGGCAGTACTCGCTGTGCGGCGATCCGGCCGACCGGTCCGCCTGGCGGATCGCGGTGCTGCGCGAGCCGGACGGCCGGGGCGGCTCGGCCCATGTGCACGAGCAGGTGGGGCAGGGCGACAAGGTCCGGGTGCGCGGGCCCCGGAACAACTTCGGCCTGGAGCCCGCCCCCCGCTACCGGTTCGTCGCGGGCGGCATCGGCATCACCCCGATCCTGCCGATGCTGGCGGCGGCCGAGGCGGCGGGCGCCGAGTGGACGCTGCTGTACGGCGGGCGCACCCGCCGGTCGATGGCGTTCGGCGAGGAACTCGCCCGGTACGGCGACCGGGTGACGATCGCACCCGAGGACGAGACGGGGCTGCTGGACCTGCCCTCGGTGCTCGACGACGTACCCGAGGGCACGCTCGTCTACTGCTGCGGCCCCGGCCCGCTGCTGGACGCGGTCGAGGAGCGCTGCCCGTCCGCGGTGCTGCGCGTCGAGCGGTTCCAGCCCAAGGAACAGGAGACGGACGGCGACACCGGGTTCGAGGTGGAGCTGGCGCGCAGCGGCAGGACACTCACCGTGGCGCCGGACGTGTCCGTGCTGGACGCCGTGCGCGACGCCGGGGTCGAGGTGCTCTTCTCCTGCACCGAGGGCACCTGCGGCACCTGTGAGACCGACGTCCTCGACGGCACCCCGGAACACCGGGACTCCGTGCTCACCCCTCAGGAGCGGGAGAGCGGGGAGACGATGATGATCTGCGTGTCCCGGTGCCGGGGGCGGCGGCTGGTGCTGGACTTGTGATCCGCAGGTCGGCCTCGATCCCGGCGACCGTCGCCAGCAGGTGCGGCAACAGGTCGCGGCGTACGGAGTCGACGGAGTTGCGCCCTGCGTGCACGGCGATGTTGACGGCCGCGACCACCTCGCCGTCCCGGTCCCGCACCGGGGCGGCGACCGACCTCAGCCCCTCCTCCAGCTCCTGGTCGACGACGGCGTAGCCCTGCCGGCGGACGCGGCGCAGCTCCGCCCGCAGGGCATCCGGCGTGCCGATCGTGCGTGGGGTGAGGGGCTTCAACTCCACCCGGGCGAGCCTGGCTTCGACGTCCTCGTCGGGCAGGTGGGCGAGGATCACCCGGCCCACCGAGGTCACGTACGCCGGGAACCGGGTGCCGACCGTGATGGACGCGGTCATGATGCGGCGGGTCGGGACCCGGGCGACGTACACGATGTCGTCGCCGTCGAGGACGCAGAGCGAGGACGATTCCCTCACCCGCGCGACGAGTTGCTCCAGATGGGGCTCGGCGAGCTGGGGCAGCGTGTAGCCGGCGAGGTAGGAGTAGCCCAGTTCCAGCACCCGCGGGGTGAGGCGGAAGCGGCGGCCGTCGGTGTGCACGTAGCCGAGGTCGGCGAGGGTGAGCAGGAAGCGGCGCGCCGCCGCGCGCGTCAGTTCGCAGGCCCGCGCGACCTCGCTCAGGGTCAGCGCCGGGTGCTCGGCGTCGAAGGCGCGGATCACGGCGAGGCCGCGCTCGAAGGACCGGACGAAGTGCGGTGCGCGGGCTTCAGCGGACATCCTGGGCCTCCGGCGTGATGTACGACCGTGCGCTGTGCGCACGCTAGGAGTGGGGATCTCGTGATGTCAACGAGCTGTGCCGGCAAGGGCATTGACCATGGAGCGGACACGGCCATACGTTCTCGCTGAGCACAAGCGTGCTGTCTGCGCACAACCTGTCGGAGAACCACAGCCGGTCCCACAGGAGGAGTCTTGCGTCGTCGTCTCTTCACCCGTCTCGCGGCCGTGTCCGTCCTGCTCACCGCGGCGGCCTGTGGCTCGTCCGACGGCGGTGGCGCCTCGGACGCGGGCGCCTCGTCCGGCGGGGTGACCACCGTCGAGGTCGGGCTCATTCCCATCGTCGATGTGGCTCCGCTCTATCTGGGCCAGCAGAAGGGCTTCTTCGAGAAGCAGGGCCTGAAGCTGCGGTTCACCACCGCGCAGGGCGGCGCCGCGATCGTGCCGGGTGTGGCCAGCGGTCAGTTCCAGTTCGGGTTCTCCAACGTGACGTCACTGATGATCGCCCAGTCCAACAACGTGCCGGTCAAGGGCGTGGCGAACGCGATCGCCTCGACCGGTGTCGAGGGCAAGGACTTCAGCGCCATCACCGTGGGCAAGGACAGTCCGATCAGGTCGCCGAAGGACCTGGAGGGCAAGCGGGTCGCCATCAACACCCTGAAGAACATCAACGAGACGTCCGTGCGCGCCTCGGTGCGCAAGGCGGGCGGCGACCCGGACAAGGTCAAGTTCGTCGAGCTCGCCTTCGACCAGATGCCGGCCGCCCTCGACAGCGGGCAGATCGACGCCGCCCAGGTCGTCGAGCCCGCCCTCGCCACCGTCAAGAACCAGGGGGGCCGCGAGATCGCCTCGAACCTGGTGGACGTGGCACCCGACCTCACCGTCGCGCTGTACTTCACCTCGACCCGGTACGCCCAGCAGAACCCGGAGGTGGTCGAGAAGTTCCGGAAGGCCGTCGCCGAGTCCCTCGCCTACGCCGACGCCCACCCGGACGAGGCCCGCCGGATCGTCACCACGTACACGAAGATCCCGGAGGCGGTGCTGGCGAAGGTGACCCTGCCGAAGTGGCCGGCGGAGCCGAACCGCGCCTCCATCGAGGCGCTGATGAAGCTCGGCGAGGACGACGGCCTGTTCAGGTCGACGCCGGATCTGGACAAGCTGCTGCCGTGAGGGGCGCGGAGGCATGAGGGGCGTGAACGCATGAGGGGCGCGAACGCCGCACTCGGTGCGGCCGGACTCGCCGCCTTTCTCGCCCTGGGTGAGGTGGTGCCGCGGCTCGGTCTGGTCGAGGAGGCGTACTTCCCGCCCACCAGCCGTATCGCGGGAGCGCTCGCGGACGAGGTGTCCGACGCGGCCTTCTGGACGGCGCTCGGCGACACGCTCACCGGCTGGGCGCTGGGCCTGGCGATCGCGTCCTGCGCGGGGATCGTGGTGGGCGTGCTGATCTCGGTCGTGCCGCATCTGCGCGAGGCGACGGCCTCCACGATCGAGTTCCTGCGCCCGATCCCCTCGGTCGCTCTGATCCCGCTGGCGGTGCTGTTGTACGGCACCGAACTGCGCTCGGTGCTCCTCCTCGTCGTCTACGCGTCGTTCTGGCAGGTCCTGATCCAGGTTCTGTACGGCGTCCAGGACGTGGACCCCGTCGCCGACGAGACGGCGCGGTCGTACGGCCTCGGAACCTGGGCGCGGATCCGGCATGTGCTGTGGCCGACCGCGCTGCCGTACGTGATGACCGGCGTCCGGCTGGCGGCGGCGGTCGCGCTGATCCTGGCCATCACGTCCGAACTCGTCGTCGGAGCACCGGGGTTGGGCAAGCGGATCGGGGTGGCGCAGGCCTCGCAGGCCGTGCCCGAGATGTACGCGCTGATCGTGGTGACCGGCCTGCTGGGGCTGCTGATCAACGTCGGCGCGCGCACGGTGGAGCGGCGGGCGCTGGCCTGGCACCAGTCGGTGCGCGGGGAGGTGGCGGCGTGAGGCGTGCGCTGCTGCGGCTGGTGGTCGCCGTCGCCCTGCCGGCGCTGCTGGTGACGGTCTGGTGGGTGGCGTCCGCCGGCAGTACGGACGTGTACTGGCCGCCCCTGCGGACGATCCTGGAGGCCTTCCCGGACGTGTGGACGGCGCAGCGCCTGCGGGGCGACGTACTGCCGAGCGTGCTGCGGCTGGCCGGCGGTTACGCGCTGGCGGCGGTCGCGGGCGTGGCGCTCGGTACGGTCATCGGGTCGTACCGGCGGGTGCGGGCGGTGTGCGAGCCGGTCCTGGAGTTCCTGCGGGCGGTGCCGCCGCCGGTGCTGGTGCCGGTCATCATGCTGTTCGCGGGGATCGGCGACACGATGAAGGTCACGGTGATCGCGGCCGGCTGCGTGTGGCCCGTCCTGCTCAACACGGTCGAGGGCGTGCGGGCGGTGGACCCTGTGATGGCCGAGACGGCGCGCTCGTACGGCATCACGGGTGCGGCGCGGATCAGGAACCTGGTGCTGCGGTCGGCGAGCCCGCAGATCTTCGCGGGTCTGCGCCAGGCCCTGTCCATCGGCATCATCCTCATGGTGATCAGCGAGATGTTCGCCGCGAGCAACGGGCTCGGCTTCACCATCGTCCAGTTCCAGCGCGGCTTCGCGATCCCCGACATGTGGACCGGCATCCTCGTGCTCGGCCTGCTCGGCTTCCTGCTGTCGGTCGTCTTCCAGTGGGTCGAGCGGCGCGTGCTCGGCTGGTACCACGGTCTGCGCGCCTCGGCCCGCCGGTCGCCGTGAACCTCTTGAAAGGGCGGTCCATGCTCGACGTACGGGGTCTGAAGAAGGTCTACGAGGGGTCGGGGCGGCGTGTGGAGGCGGTCCGCGACCTCACCTTCACCGTCGGCGCCGGGGAACTCGTCTGTCTCGTCGGGCCGTCGGGCTGCGGCAAGACGACGCTGCTGAAGTGCGTGGGAGGGCTGCTCGCCCCGACCGGCGGTGAAGTGCTCCTGGAGGGGCGGAAGGTGAGCGGTCCGCCGCCCGGGATGGCGTTCGTGTTCCAGGAGTACGGGCGCAGCCTCTTCCCTTGGATGCGGGTCGGCGAGAACGTCGAACTTCCGCTGAGGCAGAAGGACTTGAGTAAAGCCCGACGCCGGGAACTGGTCCGCGACGCGCTGGAGTCGGTGGGGCTGGCGGACGCCGTGGGGGCGTACCCCTGGCAGCTGTCCGGCGGAATGCAGCAGCGGGTCGCCATCGCCCGGGCGCTGGCGTACGAGCCCCGTGTGCTGCTGATGGACGAGCCGTTCGCGGCGGTGGACGCGCAGACCCGGGCCGATCTGGAGGACCTGGTCCGGGGGCTGTGGCGGGAGCGCGGCATCACGATCCTGTTCGTCACGCACGACATCGACGAGGCGGTCTACCTCGGGGAGCGGGTGATCGTACTGTCCGCCTCCCCCACCGTTGTCCGGGAGCAGTTGAAGGTCGATCTGCCGGTCGAGCGGGATCAGTTGCACACGAGGGTGGATCCGCGGTTCGCCGAGCTTCGTACGCATGTGTACGAGCAGATCCAGGCTGCGAAGAAGGGGGCCGCCTTGTCCTAATGGCTCGGTCCGGTCTGGCGTCTGGAAGCTGCGGGCCGTGGGGGCTTGTCGCGCAGTTCCTCGCGCCCCTGAGGGGCGCTTGCCCACAGGCCCCTGACGTGGCCGAGGTGCCGGGTCATCACCGCCTGTACGGCCGCTTCGTCCCGGGTGAGCAGCGCGTCCAGGATCTCCAGGTGCTCCTCCCCCGACGCCTCCAGCCGGCCCTGCTCGGCGAGCGCGGTCAGGCCGTACAGGCGGGAGCGGCGTCTGAGGTCCCGTACGACGTCGACGAGGTGGTCGTTGCCGGCGAGGGCCAGCAGGCCGAGGTGGAAGCGCAGGTCGGCCTCGACGTAGGCGATGAGGTCGCCGGCCGCGGCGGAGGTGACGATCTCCTGGGCGACCGGGCGGAGCGCCTCCAGCGCCACCGGGTCGGCCGAGGCGGCGAGGCCCGCCGTGGTGGGGATCTCGATCAGCGCGCGGATGTGGGTGTACTCGTCGAGCTGCTTCTCGGAGACGGCGGTGACCCGGAAGCCCTTGTTGGGCACGGTGTCGACGAGGCCTTCCTTGGCGAGGTCGAGCATGGCCTCGCGCACGGGGGTGGCGGAGACGCCGAAGCGGGCGGCGAGACCGGGGGCCGAGTAGACCTCGCCGGGGAGCAGTTCCCCGGCGATCAGGGCGGCCCGCAGGGCGTCCGCGACCCGCTCGCGGTGGCTGGGTTTCCTGCTGCCCAGCACGGGCAGCGCGGGTGTGCGGCTCACAGGACGAACCCCGCCGGGAACGGGTCTTCGGGGTCCAGCAGGTACTGGGCGGTGCCGGTGATCCAGGCGCGTCCGGTGAAGCTGGGCAGCACGGCCGGGTGGCCGGCGACCTCGGTGGTGCCGAGCAGTCTGCCGGTGAACCGGGTGCCGATAAAGGACTCGTTCACGAACTCGGTGTGCAGCGGGAGTTCGCCGCGCGCGTGCAGTTGGGCCATGCGGGCGCTGGTGCCCGTGCCGCAGGGCGAGCGGTCGAACCAGCCGGGGTGGATGGCCATGGCGTGCCGGGAGTGGCGGGCGGTCGAGCCGGGGGCGGCCAGGTAGACGTGGTGGAGGCCGTGGATCGACGGGTCCTCCGGGTGGACGGGCGGGTCCTCGGCGTTGACGGCGGCCATGAGGGACAGGCCGGCCCCGAGGATGTCGTCCTTGCGGGAGCGGTCGAAGGGCAGGCCGAACTGCTCCAGCGGCAGGATGGCGTAGAAGTTGCCGCCGAAGGCGAGGTCGTACGTCACCGTCCGGCCGTCGGCGAGGGTGGCCTTGCGGTCGAGGCCGACGGCGAAGGAGGGCACGTTCCGGAGGGTGACCGACGTGGCGGCCCCGTCCGCCACGGCCACCTCGGCGACGACCGGGCCCGCCGGGGTGTCGAGCCGGATGGTGGTGACCGGCTCGGTGACCTCGACCATGCCGGTCTCGACGAGCACGGTCGCCACGCCGATCGTGCCGTGCCCGCACATCGGCAGATAGCCGGAGACCTCGATGTAGACGACGCCCCAGTCGCAGTCGGGCCGGGTCGGCGGCTGGAGGATCGCGCCGCTCATGGCAGCGTGGCCGCGCGGCTCGTTCATCAGCAACTGCTTGATGTCGTCGCGGTGTTCGCGGAAGCGCAGCCGCCGTTCGTTCATGGTGGCACCGGGGATGGTGCCGATGCCACCGGTGATCACGCGGGTCGGCATGCCCTCGGTGTGCGAGTCGACGGCGTGCAGGACGAGTCTGCTGCGCATGATCCCAGCTCCCCTCACGCCAGTCCGGCCGCGACGGCCTTCTCGGTGGCGGACCGGACGGCGGCCTCCTGCTCGGGCAGCAGCGGCATGCGCGGCGGCCGGCAGGGGCCGCCGTGGCGGCCGACCAGGTCCATGGAGAGTTTGATGGCCTGGACGAACTCCACCCGCGAGTCCCACCGCAGCAGCGGATGCAGCTGCCGGTACAGGGACCGCGCGGTGTCGAGGTCGCCGTCGACGGCCGCGTGGTACAGCTCGACCGACGCCTGCGGCAGCGCGTTCGGATACCCGGCGACCCAGCCCTTCGCGCCCGCGACGGCCAGCTCCAGGAGCACGTCGTCCGCGCCGATCAGCAGGTCGAGTTCGGGGGCGAGTTCGGCGATGCGGTAGGCCCGGCGGACGTCTCCGGAGAACTCCTTCACCGCCCGGATGTGTCCCTCGCCGTGCAGCCGGGCGAGCAGTTCCGGCACGAGGTCGACCTTGGTGTCGATGGGGTTGTTGTACGCGACGACCGGCAGGCCCGTCTTCGCGACCTCGGCGTAGTGGGCGAGGACGGAACGCTCGTCGGCGCGGTAGGCGTTCGGCGGCAGCAGCATCACCGCCCGGCAGCCCGCCTCGCCCGCCTGCTCGGCCCAGCGCCGGGACTCGGCGGACCCGTACGCGGCGACACCGGGCATGACGCGCTGCCCGCCGATCGCGGCGACGGCCGTCTCGACGACCCGGGCGCGCTCCTCGGGGGTGAGCACCTGGTACTCGCCGAGGGAGCCGTTCGGCACGACGCCGTCGCAGCCGTGCTCGACCAGCCAGGCGCAGTGCTCGGCGTACTTGTCGTAGTTCACGGAGAGGTCGTCGTCCAGCGGGAGCGCGGTGGCGACAAGGACGCCGCGCCAGGGGCGGTGGTCGGTCATGACAGTTCCTCCTGGGTGTGTTGCCGTGCGAGGACGCCGAGCGGTACGGGACGGGCGAACGGCCTTCTGGACGGGGAGGGCGGGCAGCCGGCGAGACCCGCGACCGCGACGGCGCACATCCGGCCCTGGCACCAGCCCATTCCGGCCCGGGTCAGCAGCTTCACGGTGCGCTCGTCGCCCGCGCCGAGGTCCAGGGCCTCGCGCACGGCACCGGCGGTGACCTCCTCGCAGCGGCAGACCACGGTGTCGTCGGTGACCTGCTCGGGCCAGTGCGCGGGCGGCGCGTAGGCGGCGTCGAGGGCGGCCGCTGAACTCCTGAGCTTCGAACGGGCCTTGAGGGCGGCGGGAGCCGGGTCCGGGCCGGTGCCGCGCAGGCGGGCGGCGGCGGAGCACCCGGCGATGTGGCCCTCGGCGAGGGCGAGGGCCGCGCCGCCGATACCGGTGGACTCGCCGGCCGCCCACACGCCGGGGACGTCCGTGCGCTGCTCGGCGTCGACGGCCACCGCGAGCCCGTCCAGGCCGCAGCCGAGGCCCTCCGCCAGGTCGGTGTGCGGGAGCATGCCGTGGCCGACGGCCAGGGTGTCGCAGGGCAACCGCCGCTCGGTGCAGGGCCGGACGCGTCCGGCGGTGTCGAGTGCGGCGACCGTGACGCCGGTCAGCCGGTCGTCGCCGTGGGCGCGGACGACGGTGTGCCGGGCCAGGACCGGCACGCGGTGGCGCAGCAGCCGGGCGGCGTATCCGGCGCCCTCGGGCAGCTTGCCGGTCAGGGCCCGGCCGTGGCGGGCCAGGCGCCGTGGATCGGTGGACTCGACGAGCGCGGCGACGTCGACGCCGGCCGCCGCGAGCCCGGTCGCCACGGGCAGCAGCAGCGGCCCGGTCCCGGCCACGACGGCCCGCCGTCCCGGCACCACGAGCCCGCCCTTGAGCATGGCCTGGGCGCCTCCGGCGGTGACGACACCCGGGAGGGTCCAGCCGGGGAAGGGCAGCACGTGCTCGTATCCGCCGGTGGCCAGGAGCACGGCGCGGGCGTGCACCTCGACCGGCTCCTCCTGCTCCGGGCCGAGCAGCGCGTGCACGGTGAAGCCGCCGGACGTCCGCTCCACGCACCACACATGATGATCCGTCAGCACGCGCACGGAACTGGCGGCGAGGCCGTCCCGCAGCCGCTCCCAGGTGCGCCACCGGTGGTGCAGCGCCTCGGGCCGCCCGGCTACCAGCCCGGCGGCGGGCTGCCGGTAGAACTGCCCGCCGGTCTGCGTCGCCGCGTCGACGAGAGCGACCCGGATGCCGCGCGCGGCCGCCGCGAGGGACGCGGCCAGCCCGGCCGGCCCGGCGCCGATCACGGCGAGTTCAGTGTGCATGGCCGTCTCCCTCGTCGCCCGCGCCCGCATGGCCGGGCCGGAGGCCGGCCGCCCCGTCGGGGCCGCCCCGGTCATCACCCGGCCGGCCATGGCGGCTGCCCGCGTCGACCGCTTTGCCGCGGACCGGCCCGTCATGGACCGCCTCCGCGTGGTCCGCCTCCGCATGGCCCGTCCCCTCCTGCGTGCCGATCACGTCTCCCGGCCGCACCGGGAGGAGACAAGCGCGTTGGTTGGGGCTGCCGTTGACGGTCACCAGGCAGTCGAAGCAGACGCCGATCCCGCAGAACACACCGCGCGGACGGCCCTCACCCCGGGTGCTGCGCCAGGAGGTGACGCCCGCCGCCCACAGCACGGCGGCGACCGTCTGGCCGGGCAGCGCCTCGACCGGACGCCCGTCGAAGGTGACCGTGAAGGCGGGGCCGGGCCGGGCGCCCGCCAGCTCCAGTGGATTCACTCGGCCTCCTCGGGAAAGCGGTCGGGCCGGAACGGGACGAGATCGAGATCGGGCGTCCGCCCGGTCAGGGCCTGGGCGATCAGCTGCCCGGTGCCGGTGGCGAGACCGATGCCCGCGCCCTCGTGCCCGCAGGCGTGCAGCAGTCCGGGCGCGCGGGGGTCGGGGCCGATCGCGGGCAGGTGGTCCGGCAGATACGGCCGGAAGCCCGCGTACGTCCGCATGGCCCGGACTCCGGCGAGGAACGGGAAGAGCCGCGTCGCACCCGCCGCCAGCGCCCGCAGTGCCGGGAGCGACAACGACCGGTCGAAGCCGACCCGTTCGCGGCTGGCGCCGATGAGGACCGGGCCGGCGGGCGTGCCCTCGACCACCGGGGAGGTCTGGAGGGCCGCCGAGTCGCTGGCGACGTCGGCCACGTAGTCGGCGGCGTAGACCTTGTGCCGGACGCGGGGCGGCAGTGGCTCGGTGACCAGGACGAAGCCTCGCCGGGGTAGCACCGGCAGCGACACCCCGGCGCGGGCCGCCACCTCGCCGCCCCAGGTGCCGGCCGCGTTGACGATCGCCGGGGCGTGGATGTCGCCCCGGTCGGTCCGTACGCCGCGTAGCGCACCGCCGGGGCCTCGCAGCACCCCGGTCATCTCCCGGCCGGTGAGCAGCCGGGCGTTCGAGGCGCGCAGGAGGTGGGCCGCCGCCAGGGCGGGCATCACCTGGGCGTCCTGCGGGTAGTGCACGCCGCCCGCGAGGCCGGGGGCCAGGTACGGCTCCAGGTCGGGGAACCGGTCGGGCGGCACCGGGACCGCCTCGACCCCGGCCGCGCGCTGCCCGGCGGCGAGCTTCTCCAGCCCGGCCAGGGCCTCGCCGGTGCCGGCGACGACGACCCCGCCCTTGGCCTCGTACTCGACCGCCTTTCCCAGCCCCTCCTCGGCCAGTTCGGCCCACAGCCGGGCGGACAGCAGGGCCAGGTCGAGCTCGGGTCCGGGTTCCTTGTCGGAGACGAGGAGGTTGCCCTCCCCCGCGCCGGTCGTGCCGCCGGCCACCGGGCCGCGGTCCAGCACGACGGTGTCCAGGCCCGCGCGGGCCGCGTACAGGGCGCAGGCGGCGCCCACCACTCCGGCTCCGACCACCACGACATCGCAGGTCAGCGGCTCGCTCACGCCAGTACTATGTCACACACCACATGGCCTGGGAATGGGGCGGACGCCGGTGGTACCGGGACCGGGAAAGGCTCAGTCGGCCGCCGGGACGACCCTCAGATGGGAAGAGGCGGTACGGCGCGTCCGGCGCTCCCGGGACGGGGTGCGGCGGGCCTCGCGCAGCACGAACGTGAGCCGGGTGCAGCCCAGTTCCTCGAGCGTCCTGGACGTCTCGACGACGATGCGGCAGTCGGTGGCGCCCCAGCGGGGATCCGGGTGCAGCAGCGGCCGTACGGCGCCGTCCTGCTCGACGGCGCGCTCGCCGACCGAGCGGATCCAGTGCGGCAGGCCGTGCCGGTAGGCGGCCTCCATGATCGGGTCCTGGGCGATGTCGCGGCGGATGGCCTGAAGGCCGTGGTCGGGGCCGTGGCTGTCCACGGTCCGCGCGAAGTGCGCGAGCATCGGCAGGCACCAGCTCGCCTCGTGCTCGCCGAGCACCGTGGGAGCGTCGGGGTGGAACAGCACGAACCTGAGGAAGTTGTCGCCCGGCATGGCCGTCGGGTGCGGGCCGACGCCACCGAAAAGTGACCGGAAGGCGCTGTTGGCCAGCACCACGTCCCAGCAGTGGTCGACGACGAGCGAGGGGAAGGAGACGGCCTCCAGGAGCCCCGCGTAGTCCTCCAGGTAGGCCTGGACGTCGGAAGTCTCGGGGACGGGCCGCGGTGCCGGCCGCTGCCCTCCTGCCTGATATGCCATCGGGAGGTCACCCCTCTTGCCTGTGCGGCCCTGACGCGGCGCCCCGATCCTGGTGCCCGGAGCTGAGGCGTGTCAACTATCGTGGCATTTCATGCTGGTTGACGGCTGAAATTGGCCACAGTTGTGGCGAGACCTGGATGTGAGTTCGAATCACCGGCTACGCTCCGGGAAGTTCACGCCGGGGTAGGTCACGGCATCCACTTGTGAGAAGCCTGTGAGAGACGTAGGAGATCTGTCGGTGACGGGTGGCTTCGTCGAAGGTCCGGGCGCCACGCCGACGGCCGTGCTGGCGGCCGTCGTCTCCCGTGTCACCGCGCTCGCCGACCGGCTCGGCGTGCCGCACGCCGAGGTCTTCGACATCGGCCGGCTGTCCGTCGCCTCCGGCGTCCCGGAGCCCGTGGTCAAGGCCCTGCTCGGCGGCCGGCCGGCGGGCGAACCCGATGTGCAGGCCCGGTTCCTCCAGCGCCTGGACCTGCTGCGCCGGACCCGGCTCAAGCCCAACGGCCGAAAGTACACCCAGCAGGAGATCGCCGACGGCGCGGGCATGTCCCGGCAGCAGGCCGGTGCCCTGATCAACGGCGACCGGCGGCCGACCATGGAGCACTGCGACGCGCTTCAGCGGTTCTTCCGGGTGCATGCCGGGTTCCTCACGGCCGAGGACCCCGAGGCGCTGGTGAGCGCCCTCCAGCACACCGAGCAGGACCTGCTCCAGAAGCTCGCCGACCGGGAGCGGCGGGCGGCCGCGGCGGCCGACGACCCGCTGGAGCGGCTGCTGCAGGACCACGGCGTGCGCGGCATCGCCTGGCGGGCCGCGCAACTGCCCACCGACCAGCACCGCGACAAGGTGGCGGAATGGCTGGACATGCTCCTGGAGAGCGTCAAGCGGCCCGAGTCGTGACCGTGGGGAGAACTGTGGGCATCGGTAAGGAAATGCGCCGCCTGTGCGGCGAACTGGTCGCGGAGCTGACCCTCCCCGCGCCGGCGCGGCCCGAGGAGCTGTACGCCGCGCTGTGCGACGCCATGAGCAGACGCCGGGGCCGCCCCGTCCACTTCCGTACGGCCGCCTTCCCGCCCGGTACCGCGAGCGGACTGTGGCTCGACATGGCCGAGCAGGATCTCGTCGTGATCGAGGAACGCACGGCTCCCGACCACCAGTTGGTGATCCTGGGGCACGAGCTGTGGCACATGAAGGCGGGGCACTGCTCCCACCACGTCGAGGGCGCCGCCGTCGCGGCCCGGCTGCTCCACGACGGCGCGGACCTCCAGGAGACGGTGCTGAAGGTCGCCGCGCGCACCCGCTTCGACCTCGACGACGAGAAGGAGGCCGAGAGCTTCGGCCTGCTGCTGGCCAGCAAGTGCAGGGCGTGGCTGGCGGGTTCGTCGTCGCGGGGGCCGGTGCAGCGGGACCATCTGGCGGGGCGGATCGAGGCGTCGCTGGGGTATCCGGGGTCCCAGGGCTGAGCTGGGCTTCCGCCTCCGCCGAGCGGGCGAACCGTCGGACTGTGGGGCCGGATTGTCAGTGGTGGGCGGCAAGCTGGAGGTGCGCCCCTCGTGTGCGGGGCGTGACCGACGACTCCGACACGGGGAGAGCCGACCGATGCCCACCGCCGTACTGACCGACCGCGAACGCACCGCCGTCCAGGCCTACCTGCGCCTGCTGCACACCGTCCGCGCCGCCTTCGACCTGGAGCCGGGTCCGCCCGGCGGCCCCCGGCCCCCGGTCGTCCCGCCCGCCGTCCTCGCGGAGGCGGAAGAGGCCCTCGACCGAGCGGGCCTCACGGGCAACGAGGAGGCGTTCTTCCAACTGCTCCAGAACTGGTGCCCGGAGCCGGGCCCCTGAGCCGACGGCGGCAGCGGCGCCCTGAGCCGACGTCCGCAGGCCCGCACCCGCACGGCCGGCTCAGCCGTGCGGTACTGCCACCGCCGTCGCGACCAGGCCCCGGTCAGTGGTCCACCGGCCGTCGAAATGGCCGAGGCGGCGGTCGCCGAGGCGGGGGCCGGGGACGAGGAGCGTGGCGCGGAAGGTGCCGCGTGGTCGATCGCCGGGGTCGGCGGAGATCTCGATGTCGGCCTCCGTGAAGTCCAGCCACTTGCCGGTGAGGGGGAACCACGCCTTGTAGACGGCCTCCTTCGCGCTGAACAGCAGCCGGTCCCAGTGGACGTCGGGGCGCTGTGCGGCCAGGTGCCGCAGGCGCTCGGTCTCGGTCGGCAGGGCCACGGCGGGCAGGACGCCCTCGGGCAGCGGCCCGTGGGTCTCGGCGTCGATACCGAGGGAGGCGAGGTCGGTGGCGCGGACCAGGGCGGCGGCGCAGTAGCCGTCGCAGTGGGTCATGCTGCCGGCCAGGCCGGCGGGCCAGCGCGGGGCGCCGCGCTCCCCGGGCAGGACCGGCTGCGGCGGCACGCCGAGCTTCTCCATGGCCCGGCGGGCACAGGAGCGGACGGCGGCGAACTCCCGGCGCCGCTTGGCGACCGCCCGGGTCACGAGCGCCGCCTCCTCGGGGAACAGCGGGGCGTCCGCGCCCTCGCCGCCGTACGCCTCCACGGTGACGACGGTCTGTGGCAGCAGTTCCCCGATCACCGCTCCTCACCCTCCGCCGGCAGGATGCGCCGCAGCCGCCCCGGCTCCCCGGCCCGCTTGCGCCACTCCCGGGGGTAGCCCACCGACACCTCCTCGAAGCGCACGCCCTCGTGCCACGTGGTGCGGGGGATGTGCAGGTGGCCGTAGACCATCGTGTGGACGCGGAACCTGCGGTGCCAGTCGGCGGTCAGGCCGGTGCCGCACCACATGGCGAACTCGGGGTGCCACAGGACGTCCATCGGGTGCCGGTGCAGCGGATAGTGGTTGACGGGGATCACGGGCAGGTCGCCGGGCAGGTCGGCGAGCCGGCGTTCGGTCTCGGCGACCCGGGCCCGGCACCAGGCCTCCCGGCTCGGGTACGGGTCGGGGTGCAGCAGGTGCTCGTCGGTGCACACGATGCCCGTGCCCCGGGCGTACTCCAGGCCCTGCTCCTTGGTCGCGCAGCCGGCCGGCAGGAACGAGTAGTCGTACAGGAGGAAGAGCGGCGCGACGGCGACGGGGCCGCCGGGGCCGTCCCAGACGGGGTAGGGGTCCTCCGGCGTCGTCACGCCGAGGTCCCGGCACAGCTCGACCAGATGGTCGTACCGGGCGACACCGCGCAGGGTGACGGGGTCGCTCGGATGGGTCCACAGCTCGTGGTTCCCGGGCACCCAGACGACCTTGCGGAAGCGGCCGGCGAGCGTCTCGAGAGTCCAGCGCACGTCGGCCACGGTCTCGGCGACGTCCCCGGCCACGAGCAGCCAGTCGTCGTCCGACCCGGGCCGCATCCGTTCGACCAGGGCGCGGTTCTCCGGATAGCCGATGTGCAGATCGCTGATGGCCAGCAGTTGTCCGGCGCCACCGGCCGTCGACGTCACCCCTCGTCCCCCTCCGCGCACCCGACGCGAACGCCACCACGAGATCACATCACCGCGCCCGGGGACAAGGGCGGCGGGCCGGACGGGAATCGCGATCCGTAACACGCGCGTTGCACGACACGGCCCGCCGAGGCCGTATGATCTGCCCCAACACCACCGCTGAAAACTTCCCTCTCGCAGGGGCGGTTTGGTGTCCCTCCATTCCTCCTGCCCGGGCACGGGCTGCTGAGCCCTGCCCGCGAACCGTGAAAGGCGGCCTGCATGGTCTCTCGCGTACGCGTCTGGCTCAACCGCACGTACGCGGAGAACGTGTTCTTCATGGATCAGCTGCGGAGAAATCCCAGCGACCGGGCCGTCGAGATCCATGCCACGCACGGCGACCCGGACTCCCCCGTGCTGGCCGCCGCCGACACCGCCGAGCTGGAACCCGAGAGCCTCTCCCCCGCCGGGTACGTCGAGTACGCGCTGGACCAGTGCGGGCGGCGCGGTATCGACGTGTTCGTGCCCCGGCTGCACCAGTCGGCGATCGTGGCGCACCGCGCCGAGTTCGAGGCGGCCGGTACGGCGGTGCTGGCACCGCCGCCCGAGGCGGTGGCGGTCTTCCACGACAAGGTGATCGCCTACGAGGCGGTCCAGGCGATCGGTGTGCCGGTGCCGCCGTGGTGGCGGGTGCGGTCGGCCGATGAACTCGTCGCGGCGGTCGAGGAGTTGGAGGCCGCCGGCCACAAGGCGTGCTTCAAGCCGGCGTCCGGGGCGGGCGGGGTGGGCTTCCGCGTGATCACGCGCTCGCCCTTCTCGATGGTGCACCTGAACGGCTTTCCGAGCCCGTACGTGCCGCTCGACCTGGTGCTGGAGGCGCTGGAGCGGGCCGAGGAGCCGGTCGACTGGCTGGTGATGCCGCGCCTGGAGCAGCCCGAGGTGTCGGTGGACTGCCTGACGGGTCCGGACAACCGGGTCCGGCTGGCCATCGGCCGCACCAAGAACGGCCGCCGCCGGGGCTTCACGCTGCACGAGCAGTGGCTGGACCCGGCCCGGCGGATCGCGGAGGGCTTCGGGCTGCACTACCTGTCCAACATCCAGTTCCGGATGTTCGGCGACCGGCCGGTCCTGATGGACGTCAACACCCGCCCGGCCGGCGGCCTGCACCAGCTGTCGCTGTGCGGTGTCAACGCCCCCTGGGCCGCCGTCCAGCTGGCGCTCGGCGAGGACCCGGGCGAGGTGGTCCCGCCGTTCCTGGGCCAGGACTACACGGTGGTGTCGGGGCCGCGTCCGCTGCGGCCGGTGCAGCTGCCGCAGCAGCGGCCGGAGACGACGGAGCAGCAGCCACTGCCCGCGGTGCCGGCCGACTCCGTCGAGGCGCCGGCCCCGCAGGCCACGGTCGGGGCCCTGCCTCTCTAGCCCCCGATTCCCTTCAGTCCTCGTACCCCCATGCCTGGGCCAGTTCGCTCAGGCGTGGGGGCAGTTCGACGTCCGGGGCGGCGGAGCGGGCCGACTGGATGCGGCCGGACTTGATGGTGCTGGACCAGTCACCGAGCTGGGGACGGAAGGTGCCGTGGTCCTTGCTGCCGTAGTCGAGCATGCCGGGCTCCCACGGGACGCCGAGGTGGTCGCAGATGCCCCGGGTGACCTTCCCCGGCTGCGCGGTGAGCTCCTCGTAGGTGATCACGTGGGGGTCGAGGTTCAGGCGGGCCTCCTCCAGCTTCTCGCTGTAGTCGAGGACCTCGGCGCGGACGGCTTCGTGATCGGGGTCGGCACGCCGGTCGGTGAGGGACGTGACGACCGCGCCGGGGTGGCGCAGCAGCAGGATGTAGCGGGCGTTGGGCCAACATCGCCGCAGGCGGGGCCAGATGAGGGTGTTCGGCGGGGTCTTGTCGACGATGACGTCCTTGCCGCTGCGGATGAGCTCCAGGTGCAGCACCCGGTCCCAGAGCACGTGTTCCAGCTCGTCCTTGTCGAGGTGGAGCGCCCGCATGGCGTCCGCGGTGAAGTCGCGGGACAGGTTGACGTGCACCGTGCGCAGGTGCATCTCGTGCGGGGCGCGGATACGGCTGTGGCTGTTGAGCAGGACGCGCAGCAAGGTAGAACCGGAGCGCACCGACGACAGGACGAAGACCGGCGAGTCCACCAGCCGGGGGGCGGTCGGAGCGGTGTAGGTGTCGGCCGCCGGGCGGGGGGCGGGGATGGCGTCGAGGTTCCGGCGCGGTGGACTGACCGCCTCCATCACCAGCCTTCCGCGACGCTTCAGGCCCTTGCCGATCGCGGCCATACGCGGGTCTCGCACGGTGACACCTTTCGTTCGCGTTGTGCGTTCCGCATCCCAGGGGGAACGGGCGAACGTCAGGTGTCCGGAAGGCGAACCGGCGTGCTCACGGGCGTCCACATACCGCCCGTGAGCAGGCCGTTCACCGGCTTCTTAAACTTTCGTCAGAATCGGCCGGCTCCGCGGTACAGCTCCAGTTCCCCTTCCAGTTCGACGGCCAGCACCGTGGCGTGCGGGTCGAGGTCCGGCGTGGCGGGAGGCTCGATCCACAGGACACCCGGTGTCTCGTGGAGGCCGCCGGTGACCCGGTGGGCCAGTTCCGTGCCGCTGCCGAGCACCGAGACCCTGCGGACCTCGCTGAGCAGGCCGCGCACGTTGATCTCGGCGCGCGGGGCGTCGAAGAGGGTGAGATAGAGGGTGCGGCGGTCCTTGGAGAGAGTGCTCGGGCCGTAGTGGTGACCCGGCGGAAGTCCTCGTTCGGTGCCGTACACCGCCTCCGCGTGCCGAGCGATCCAGTCGCCCAGCCCTTCGAGCCGCTCCGCCTGTTCGGCCGGGATCGTGCCGTCCTCGCGCGGTCCGACGCTGAGCAGCAGGTTGTCTCCGCCGCCGATCGTCTCGGTGAAATAGCGGATGAGCTGGTCGACCGACTTGTGGTTGTGGTCGTGGTGCTGGTGGCCCCAGGAGTCGTTGATCGTCAGGCACAGCTCCCAGGGGCCCTCGGGCGGCACGACCGGGGCGCCCTGTTCCGGCGTCGCGTAGTCGCCCTCGGAGAGCATGCGGGCGTTGAACACGACGTCCGGTACCTCGGAGCGGATGAGGGCGGCGAGTTCGGGGATGCGCCACTGCTCCTCGCTGCGGTCCCACTCGCCGTCGAACCACAGCAGGTCCGGCTTGTAGCGGGAGGTCAGTTCGCGGATCTGGCCGTCCCGGTAGGCGAGGAACCTCTCCCAGGCCTGAAGGTCCTCGTCCTCGGCGGCGACCTCCGAGTAGCGGTTGTCCTCCAGCTCCGGCGGTCGGCCCGGCTTGCGGGTGGAGGCGTAGTCGGGGTGGCTCCAGTCCGAGTGCGAGTAGTACAGCCCCACCTTGAGGCCCTGCTCGCGCAGGGCGTCGGCGTAGCCGCCGATCAGGTCGCGGCCCACGTTCAGGTCGCCGTACGCCGTGTCCCACAGGGCGACGCCGTCGTGATGGCGGCTGGTCAGCACGGCGTACTTCGCGCCGGCCCGCGCGAAGAGCCTCGCCCAGTCCCTCGGGTCGTAGCGGGACGCCGTGAACCGGTCGAACTGGGACATGTACTGGTCGTAGGGGACGATGTCGTCGTAGAACGACCAGGACTCCTGGACGCCGTCGACGGCGTAGATGCCCCAGTGGATGAAGATCCCGAGCTTGGCGTCGGTGAACCAGGGTTGCATGGCCATGCGTCAGCTCCTGCGCAGACGCAGGGTCAGGATCTGGAAGGGCCGCAGTTCGACGGGGACAGCGCCGTCTCCGTCCACGGGCGCCTCCTCCAGCGGTCGCTCCAGCAGGTCGGTGATCTGCGCGCCCGCGAGCGGGAAGCCGGTGCGCAGGACGCCCCGGGCCCGGCCGCCTCGGGACTCGTAGAGCCGTACGACGACGTCGCCGGAGGCGTCGTCGGCGAGCTTGACCGCCTCCACGGTCACGCCCTCGCCCTCGGTGGAGACGACCGGTGCGGGGGCGCCGGCCGCGTCGGCCACCCGGAGCGGGAGGTTGAGGGCGTAGCCCTCGGCGACGGCGTCCTCGATGGTCGCGCCGGGCAGCAGCGCGTAGGTGAAGCGGTGGCGGCCCTGGTCGGCCTCGGGGTCCGGGATGCGCGGGGCGCGGACCAGGCTGAGGCGGACGGTGGTCGTGGTGCCACCGTCCTCGCGGACCGTGCGGGAGACGTCGTGGCCGTACGTCGAGTCGTTGATGACCGCGACGCCGTAGCCGGGTTCGCCGATGTGCACCCAGCGGTGGCCGGAGACCTCGAAGCGGGCCGCCTCCCAGCTGGTGTTGGTGTGCGTGGGCCGCTGGATGTGGCCGAACTGGATCTCGGCGGAGGAGTGCGGGGCACGGATGTCGACCGGGAAGGCCGCCTTGAGGATCTTCTCGGTCTCGTGCCAGTCGATGTCCGTCTCGATGTCGATCCGGGGGCTGCCGGCGCGGACGGTGATCGTCTGGGTGATCTTCGAGCCCTTGCCGAAGTCCCGCTCGACGCGGATCGCGCCGACCAGCGGGTCCTGCTCGACGACCGTGACGGACGAGGCGTCGAGGAGGTCCGTGTAGCGGTTCTTGTAGTGCTTGTCGATGTCCCAGGCGTCCCAGTAGTTGGGCAGGTCGGTGTGCAGGCGCAGCAGGTTGCCCGGGTCGGCCAGGACCTCGCGGTTCGCGCGCAGGTCGCGGACGGACGACAGGGTGCCGTCCTCGGCCACCTCCACGCGGACCAGCCCGTTGTCGAGCACCCGGCCGCTCACCGTCACCGGCTGCGGGGGCTCGGCGTCGACGAGGGGCGCGGAGCCGCTCGCGGGTACCTCCACGTACACCGGTGCGCCGTCGGCGGTGTGGACCACCTCGGCGCGGTCGTAGGGGCTGGTGTTGAAGACGCGGGTGGTGCCGGAGCCGAGCGCGGCCAGCGCCTCGGCGGTCAGGGCCTGGAGCTCGCGGGCCACGCGGGCGTACTCGGCCTCGGCCTCCCGGTGCACCCAGGCGATGGAGGAACCGGGCAGGATGTCGTGGAACTGGTGCAGCAGCACCGTCTTCCAGAGCCGGTCCAGCTTCTCGTGCGGGTAGGAGTAGCCCGGCGCGTGCAGCGCGGCCGTCGTCGCCCACAGCTCGGCCTCGCGCAGGAGGTGCTCGGAGCGGCGGTTGCCCTGCTTGGTGCGGGCCTGGGAGGTGTAGGTGGCGCGGTGCAGCTCCAGGTAGAGCTCGCCGACCCACACGGGCGCGTCCGGGTACTCCTCGCGGGCCTTGGCGAAGAACTCGTCGGGGTGTTCGACGATGACCTTCGCGGAGCCCTCCAGGTCCGCCAGCCGGCGGGCGCGTTCCATGATCTCGCGGGTGGGCCCGCCACCGCCGTCGCCCCAGCCGAAGGGGGCCAGGGAGCGGCTGGCGCCGCCCTTCTCCTGGTAGTTGCGGACCGCGCGGGACATCTCCTCGCCGCTGAAGCGGGCGTTGTAGGTGTCGACCGGCGGGAAGTGCGTGAAGATGCGGGTGCCGTCGATGCCCTCCCACCAGAAGGTGTGGTGGGGGAACCTGTTGGTCTGATTCCAGGAGATCTTCTGGGTGAGGAACCACTCGTTCCCGGCGAGCTTGGCGATCTGCGGGTAGGCCGCGTTGTAGCCGAAGGAGTCCGGCAGCCACACGCCCTTGGTCTCGATGCCGAAGTGCTCCATGAAGAACCGCTTGCCATGGATGAACTGGCGGGCGACGGCCTCGCCGCCGGGCAGGTTGCCGTCGGACTCGACCCACATGCCGCCGACCGGCGCCCACTGGCCGTTCTTGACCGACTCCTGGATGCGGGCCCAGACCTTGGGGTAGTTGTCGCGCACCCACTCGTACTGCTGCGCCTGCGAGCAGGCGAAGATGAAGTCGTCGTACTCGTCGGCCAGGGACGTGACGTTCGAGAAGGTGCGGGACGTCTTGCGCTTGGTCTCGCGGATCGGCCAGAGCCAGGCCGAGTCGATGTGGGCGTGGCCGACGCCGGAGACGGTGTGCGCGCTGGCGTGCGCGGGCTTGGACAGCACCGGCTTCAGCGCCTCGCGCACGGCCGGAGCGGAGCCGGAGACGTCGTCCAGGTCGAGCAGGTCCATCGCCCGGTCGAGCGCGTGCGCGATCTCGTGCCGGCGAGGGTCGTGCTCACCCAGCTCCAGCATCAGCTCGCGCAGCACCTGGACGTCGAGGTCGAGGTGCCAGACCTCCTCGTCGAGGATGGCGATGTCGGCGCTGCGGAAGGTGTAGAGCGGCTTGTCGCCGGCGGTGAGGATGTCGCCGAGCGGGGTGGTCTTGGAGAAGTTGTCGGCGAGGATGTCCGGGTTGGAGGCGGCCTCGACCAGGTACTCGACCGTCTCGCCGCCCGTCGCCGGGTTGGCGATCGCCACGTACTGGTTGAGCGGGTTGACGGCCTTCAGCGGGGTGCCGTCCGTGAGGTGGACGAGGGCCTCGGCCTGGTTGCCGGGCCAGTCGCCCACGAAGCCGAGGTCGATGACGGCCTCGACGCGCTTGCCCGCCCACGCCTCGGGCACCTGCCCGCGCATGCGGAACCAGGTGGTGCCCCAGGGCGGGCCCCAGGGGGTGCCCATCGCGAAGGGCGCGTACGAGGCGGCGGCGGCCTCCTCGAAGGGGACCGGCTCCCCGGGAGCCTGCCAGGCCTCCACCTCGAAGGGGACGGTGGCCGCGTAGATCGCGGACTTGATGCGCTGGTCGTGAAGGCGCTGCACGCGCTCCTCGATCCGGCGGCTTTCGTCATGCATGAGATGTCTCCAGGAAGCGGGAAGAGCGAGCAGGCGGGAAGCGGTGGGGAAAGCGCTTACCGAGCGGGGTTCACCTAAGGTACGCCAGCCCGGGGTGGACCTCGGTGTAGCCCTCGACCAGCCTGCGGGCCACATTGACGGAGTCGACGAGCGGGTGCAGCGCGAAGGCCTTCACGGCCGTCTCGCGGGACCCGGAGTCGGCCGCGGCGAGCACCTCGCGCTCGACCGCCTTGACCGCGCAGACCAGGCCGGTGGCGTGGTCGGGCAGCGGGTCGACGGTGACGGGGTGGGCGCCGTTGGCGTCGACGAGGCAGGGGACCTCGATGACGGCGTCCGCGTCCAGGACCGACAGGGTGCGCTGGTTGCGGACGTTGAGGATCAGGGTCGTGCGCTCGTCCCGGGCGATCGCCCGCATCAGGGCGAGGGCCACCTTCTCGTAGCCGCCGGACAGGTCGTCCTCGTCGCGTTCGCCGGCGCCGGCGGTCTCCCGGTTCTCGGCCATGTAGGTGGCCTCGCGCTCGGCGCGGGTGCGGTCCCAGACCTTCCACGCGGGGGCGTCCGGGTTGCGCATCTCGGCGTAGAAGCGGGCCTGCTGGTCGTGCAGGAAGGCGCCGCGGGTCTTCTCGGCCTGCTGGTAGGCGCGGACGGCTTCCCGGTTGAAGTAGTAGTAGTGCAGGTATTCGTTGGGGATCGCACCCAGGGACCGCAGCCAGTCGACGCCGAAGAGCTTGCCCTCCTCGAAGGAGCCGAGCAGGTCCGGGTCGGCGAGCAGGCGCGGGAGCTCGTCGCGGCCGGCGACGCGCAGGCCGCGCACCCAGCCGAGGTGGTTGAGGCCCACGTAGTCGATCCAGGCCTCCTTCGGGTTCGCGCCGAGCACCCGGGCGATGCGGCGGCCGAGGCCGACCGGGGAGTCGCAGATGCCGATGACGCGGTCGCCGAGGTGGCGGGACATGGCCTCGGTGACCAGGCCGGCCGGGTTGGTGAAGTTGATGACCCAGGCGTCCGGCGCCAGGCGGGCGACGCGCCGGGCGATGTCGACGGCGACCGGGACGGTGCGCAGGCCGTAGGCGATGCCGCCCGCGCCGACCGTCTCCTGGCCGAGGACACCCTGGTCCAGGGCCACGCGCTCGTCGTTCGCCCTGCCCTCCAGGCCGCCGACGCGGATCGCGGAGAACACGAAGTCGGCGCCGCGCAGGGCCTCGTCCAGATCGGTGGTGGCACTCACCTCGGGCGCGTCGGGGACTCCGGCCGCCTGCTCGGCGAGGACGCGCGTCACCGCGGACAGTCTCGCGGAATCCAGATCGTGCAGGACGACGTGCGTCACCCGGCCCTCGGCGTGGTCCTGGAGGAGCGCCCCGTACACCAGCGGCACGCGGAATCCTCCGCCGCCCAGAATCGTCAGCTTCACGTCTGCACCCTTCCCGTCACGACGACCTCGACTCCTGCCTCCTGAAGGGAGGACCGCGTCGCCGTGTCGACCGGCTCGTTCGTCACCACCACGTCCAGCTCCTCGGGACCGCAGACCTTCGCCATCCCGTGACCGGGGAACTTCGCCGCGTCGGCCAGCAGCACGACCTTCTCGCCGGCCTTGATCATGGCGCGCTTGACCGGCACCTCCACCACCGTCGTATCCATGACCTGACCACCGGGCCGCACGCCGCTGGTGCCGAGGAAGAGCCAGTCGGCGTGCAGCTGGCGCAGGTTGTCCTCGGTGAGAAAGCCGACCAGGGAGCGGTACTCGCGGCGGACCATGCCGCCGAGCAGGACCAGCTCGATGCCCTCGTCGTCGGCGAGCTCCTCGTAGACCACCAGGTTGCTGGTGATCACGGTGAGCCGGCGGCCGTGCAGCTGCCGGGCCAGACGGTAGGCCGTCGTCCCGATGTCCAGCAGCACCGACTGGCCGTCCCTGACCATGGCCGCCGCGTGCTCGGCTATGGCGTCCTTCTCGGCGACGCGCACCTCGGCGACCTCGGCGAAGGGCTGGTCGCCCTCCTCGACCACGGCGCCGCCGTGGACGCGGGTGAGCAGCCCGTCTTCTTCCAGTTTGACCAGGTCACGCCTGATTGTGGCGGGACTCACGCCGAGTTGCTCCGAGAGGTCGGTCACGGAGGCGGGCCCGCCGGAGCGCAGGGCCCGCAGGATGAGTTGGTGTCGTCGTTCTGCCAGCACGGCGTGAACAGTACTCGTCATCTCCAATCATTTCCATGCTCGCTTCTGCTCGGGTATTGACCAATCTCTCCGATCGGCGCACGATTCCGGTCACCGAAATGAAGAGTTTTGACGAGCTCGCGGGGTGGGCTCCTCGAACGCTTCCGAACGAGAGGACCCCTCCGTGGACGACGACCGGCCCGATGTGCTGCTGACCGGGCTGCTCTTCTACGACCTCGTCCTCACGGGGCTCGGCAAGGCCCCGACCCCGGGCGAGGAGATCTGGACGACGGGCATGGGCTGCGGCCCGGGCGGCATCGCCAACCTGGCGGTGGCGGCCAGCCGCTTCGGCCTGCGCACCTCGCTGGCCACCGTGTTCGGCGACGACCTCTACGGCGAGTGCTGCCGGGACATCCTGTGCGACCAGGAGGACGTCGACCTCTCCCTCTCCCGTACGGCCGACGGCTGGCCCACCCCGGTCACCGTGGCCCTGGCGCACGGCACGGACCGTGCCCTGGTCACCCACGGGCAGGAGCCGCCGTACTCGCAGGACGTGCTGGTGGGCGACCCGCCCGCGGCGCGTACCGCCCTGGTGCACATCGAGGCGCAGCCGCGCGACTGGCTCGCCAAGGCCGCCGCGGGCGGCACGCAGATCTACGCGGACGTCGGCTGGGACCCCAGCCAGGAGTGGTCGACGGCCCTCCTGGACCAGCTCGCGCTCTGCCACGCCTTCCTCCCGAACGAGACGGAGGCCATGGCCTACACCCGCACGGACAGCGCGGTGGCCGCGCTCGGCACGCTGTCCGAACTGGTGCCGGTCGCGGTCGTCACCCGGGGCGGGGACGGGGCGATGGCCGTCGACCAGACGACCGGCGAGTACGCCGACGTGCCCGCCCTCGACGTCGAGGTGCTGGACGCGACGGGCGCCGGGGACGTCTTCGGCGCCGCGTTCGTCACCGCCTCGCTCGGCGGCTGGCCGCTCGCGGAGCGGCTGCGGTTCGCGGTGCTCGCCGCCGGGCTGTCGGTCCGGCACCACGGCGGGGCGCTGGCCGCCCCCGGCTGGTACGGCGTCGACCGCTGGTGGCGCTCCCTGACCGACCCCGATCTGAAGCGGGCCTACGGCTTCCTGGCGGACCGGCTCCCGGAGAACCCCGGGCCGCCGGTCGCGTACGCCCCCGTCACCCCTCCCGCACGGCAGCACTGACCTTCACCCACACCTCGGCACCACGAACAGGAAAAACAGGAGTGACCCGTGGACCTTTCTCGTAGAGGCTTCCTCCAGGCCGCCGCGCTCACCGCGGCCGCCTCCGGCCTGACCGTCGCATGCGGCGGCGGCTCGGGATCGGGCGGTACCAAGAACGGCAAGAGCCTCACCATGTGGTACTGGGGTGGCGCGCTGAGCGACAAGGTGGTCGCGGAGGCCAAGGCGCACTTCGGCAACCAGATCAAGCTGACCGCCGCCTCCATCGGCGGCGACTTCAAGCAGAAGCTCACCACCACGCTCGCGGCGGGCAGCTCCGTGCCCGACATCACCGGCATCAAGGGCGAGGACATCGCGTCCTTCCTGCCCAACGCCGGCCGCTTCCTCGACCTGAACGACCTGGGCTTCAAGGAGGTCTCGTCCAAGTACCTGGACTGGAAGACCAAGCTCGCCCAGACCGAGGACGGCAAGCAGATCGGGTTCCCGATCGACATCGGCCCCACCGCGCTCTTCTACCGCGCGGACCTGTTCCGCAAGGCCGGGCTGCCCACCGACCCTGACAAGGTCGCCGCCGAGGCCGGGACCTGGGACGACTACTTCGCGCTCGGCTCCGAGCTGAAGAAGGCCGTGCCCGGCACCTACCTGATCAACAACATGGGCTCGGTGTTCAACATCGCGGTCGGCCAGGGCACGAAGCGGTTCATCGACGAGAACAACCACTTCATCGGCGACCAGGACCACATCCGCGAAGCGTGGACCACGGCGATCCGCCCCTACACGCTGGGCATCGACGCCAAGATCAACGACCAGACCTGGAACGCCGCCATCGGCAAGAACCTGGGCACCGAACTCGGCGCGGCCTGGCACGCCCTGGACATCGAGCAGGCCGCCCCGGGCACCAAGGGCAAGTGGCGGGTCTGTGCCACGCCCGGCGGCCCGGCCAACCAGGGCGGCTCCTACCTGGCGCTGCCCAAGCAGTGCCGTAACCCCGAAGAGGCATTCAAGATCATCAGCTGGATCCTCAGCCCGGCCAACAACGCCCGCGGCTTCACCGACGCCGCCATCTTCCCCGCCTCCCCCGCCTCCTACGCCATGCCCGCCATGACGGGCGCCGACGCCTTCTTCGGCGGGCAGAAGATCATCGAGGTCTTCGGCCCGGCCGCCAAGGCCATCCCGGTCAGCTACGAGGCACCCGCCGACGCCGCGGTCATGGCTCCCTACTTCACCGAGCTGACCAGCATCGAGGCCAAGGGCAAGAAGCCCGACGCCGCCTGGAAGGACGCCGTCAGCCAGGCCAAGCAGATCGCCCGGCGACAGGGGGTGAACTGAGGTGTCATCACCTCCGGTCACCGGTCCCGCCACGGTGCCCGAGCACCGCGGCGGGCCGGGCCCGGCCCGGTTCCGCCCGCGGCGCACCCCGCCCGCGGGCGCCGTCCGGCCGAGCCGGCGCGGGGTGCTGTCGCACTGGCGGCAGTACCTGGCGATCTCGCCGTTCTACCTGATCTTCATCGCCTTCTCCTTCTTCCCCGTCTTCTACTCGCTGTATCTGGCCTTCCAGCGCTACGACGGTCTCGGCACCAAGCAGTTCGTGGGCCTCCAGCAGTTCGAGTTCCTCTGGAACGATCCGGTCTTCTGGCTGTCGATCCGCAACACCCTGGTGATCTGGGTGCTGTCCACCGTGCCCACGCTCCTCGGGGCCCTGGTCCTGGCGACGCTGCTGCATTCGGTGCGCCGCTTCAAAGGCTTCTACCGCATCGCCCTCTATGTACCGAACGTCACCTCGATCGTCGCCGTGGCGATCTTCTTCGGCGCGGTGTTCAGCAACAACTTCGGCCTGGTCAACGCGATCCTGGGCACGGTCGGCATCTCGCCCGTCCCGTGGCTGAGCAACCCGTGGCTGATCAAGCTGGTCATCGCGCTGCTGATGACCTGGATGTGGACCGGCTACAACATGATCATCTATCTGGCCGGTCTCCAGGCGATCCCGACCTCGATCTACGAGGCGGCGAAGATGGACGGTGCCGGTCCCGTCCGCACGTTCTTCCAGATCACCATCCCGATCATGCGGCCGATCATCCTGTTCACCGTCATCATCTCGACCATCAACGGACTGCAGAGCTTCAGCGAACCCCAGGTCCTCTTCGCCAGCAACGCCGCCAACCAGAACCTCGGCGGCCCGGGCCAGGCGGGCCTGACCACGCTGCTGTACTTCTACCAGTCGGCCTTCCTCAACAACGACTACGGCTACGGAGCGGCCATCGTGTGGGCCTTCTTCGTCCTGATCATGGTGCTCGTCGTCATCAACTGGCGCCTCGTGCAGCGGGGGAGGAAAGCATGACGACAGCGGACACGACACGGCCGGCCACGGGCACGCGGCGGCTGCGCCGCCCCAAGGGCCTGACCGCGCACATCCTCCTCGTTCTGGCCGTCCTGATCTCGGTCTTCCCGTTCGTGTGGACGATCGTCATGGCGACCAACACCACCGAGGACATCTACAAGAGCCCGCCGAAGCTGACCTTCGGCTCCCACCTGCTGGAGAACATCCGGCATGTGCTGAACACCATCGACTTCTTCGGGTCGATGCTCAACACGATCCTCGTCGCGAGCGTCACCACCGCCCTGGTGCTGTTCATCGACTCGCTGGCCGCCTTCGCCTTCGCCAAGTTCGACTTCCCCGGGCGCAAGGTGCTCTTCGGCACGCTGCTCGTGTTCATGATGCTGCCGCTCCAGCTGGCCGTCCTGCCGCAGTTCATCCTCATGTCGGAGATCGGCTGGGTCGGCATGCTCAAGGCGCTGGCCCTGCCCGCCCTGGCCAACGCCTTCGGCATCTTCTGGCTGAACCAGTACATACAGAACGGCGTGCCCGACGAGCTGCTCGACGCCGCGCGCATCGACGGCGCCGGGTTCTTCCGCCAGTACTGGAACATCGCGCTGCCGATGATCAAGCCCGCGCTGTCCTTCCTCGCCATCTACGCCTTCGTCAACGCCTGGAACGACTACGTCTGGCCGCTCATCGTGCTCACCGACCCCAGCCACGTCACGCTCCAGGTGGAGCTCGCCCAGCTCCATGTCGGCCACACCACCGACTACAGCATGGTCATGGCCGGTGTCGTCATGGCGGCCCTGCCGCTGGTCGCGGTCTTCGCCATCTTCGCGCGCGGCTTCATCGCGGGCGCGACGGAGGGAGCGGTCCAGGGCAGCTGACGCGCCCCGAAGGGGGCGCCACAAAGCGGCGCGGGGAACTGCGCGACAAGCCACGACGGACGCGCGGTCGACAACTGGCAGAAGGCCCCGAGCTCGTGGTCGTCGGGCCGCAAGGGCGAGCGACGAGGGAGGCAAGCAGTGACGGACAGCAGCGCACGCGCCAAGGTGCTCGTCGTCGGCATGGACGGTCTGCGCTACGACCGACTGACCCGCTCCCCGGCCACCGCACCCGTACTGCACGGCCTGATGACCGGCGGCGCCCACGGCACCAGCATGCTGCCCTACGGCCGGGCCGATGACGGGCCGTCGGCCGGCACGGCCTACACGGACTCCGGGCCCGGCTGGTCGAGCGTGCTCACCGGGGTGTGGCCCGACCGGCACGGAGTGACCGGCAACGACTTCCTCGGTGCCGACTACACCCGCTACCCCGATTTCCTCAGCCGCGCCGCCACCGCCCGGCCCGGTCTGCGCACCGCGGCCGCGGTGTCCTGGCCGGAACTGGTCGACCGCGGCGTCCTCGGCCCCGCCGTCGGGCGGCGGGTGCGCTACGACGGCGAGTCCGGCGGCTACGAACCCGCCGACCGCCTCGTCGCCGACACCGCGGCGCGCTGGCTCACCGAGGACGACCCGGACGTCGTGTTCGTGTACTTCGGCGCCACCGACGAGGCCGGTCACGCCACGGGTCCCCTCAGCCCCGCCTACGACCGGGCCCTGCTCGCCCAGGACGCCCACCTCGGGCGGCTCCTGGAGGCGATCGACGCGCGGCGCGCCCACGAGCACTGGACCGTGCTGGTCACCACGGACCACGGTCACCTCGACACCGGCGGCCACGGTGGCGACACGCGTGCCGAACGGGAGGTCTTCGTCATCCTCGCCGAGCCCGGCATGCCCGGAGGCACCAGCCTCGACACGCCCCGCCTCGTCGACATCGCCCCCACCGTCCTGGACCGTCTCGGCATCCCCGTCGACCCCGCCTGGGGCCTGCCGGGCCGTGCCCTTGCCCCGCCCACCCCACCGACTTCGGAATGGCCATGACCGACGCACTCCCCGATCCCCTGATCGCCCTGCGCCCCTGGGAAGCCCCCGAGGTGACCTCCTGGCGGCGGCTCCCCATGAACGCCGTCGACCGGCGGCCCGGGGCCGTCTCCCTGGACGGCGACTGGCGTTTCCAGCTGCTGCCCGCGCCGGACGCTCCGGTGGGCGAGGACTGGTCGTCGGCGTACGTGCCCGGTGTCTGGACCATGCAGGGCACGGACGATCTGCCGCGGTACCTCAACGTCCGGATGCCGTTCGCCGAGTTCCCGCCGGACGTGCCCGCCGCCAACCCGACGGGGGTGTACGAGCGTGCGGTCGACGTGCCGGCCGAGTGGGCCGGGCGGCGGATCGTGCTCCAGGTCGGGGCGGCGGAGAGCGTGCTGCTGGTGCACGTGGACGGGCGGCCCGTCGGGATCTCCAAGGACTCCCACCTCGCCGCCGAATTCGATCTGACGGACGTGGTGCGCCCCGGGGATCGGGCCACGCTGCGCCTCACCGTCGTGAAGTGGTCCGACGCTTCGCACATCGAGGACCAGGACCAGTGGTGGCACGGCGGCATCACGCGTTCGGTGCTGCTGTACGCCACCGACCCACTGCATCTCGCGGACGTGACCGTGCGGGCCCGGTGGGACGGTGACCTGCGGGTGGACTGCCTGGTGCGGAACGCGGGCGGCGCCCTGCCCGAGGGCTGGTACGTCAGCGGGGAGCTGGACGGGTTGCTGCTCACGCAGGACGCGGAGTTCGACCGGGCGGGCGCCGAGGACGAGCGCGTCTCCGCCTTCCTCGGCGAGGCCCGGCTGCGGGCCGCCGTGGCGGACGTGCGCGCCTGGACCGCCGAGACGCCCGAGCTGTACGGCCTGGCCGTCCGGCTGCACCGCGCCGACGGCACGGTCGCCGACAGCTCGCACCACCGGGTCGGCTTCCGTGACGTCGAGATCACCGGCCGGGACCTTCTGGTCAACGGCGAGCGCGTGTTCGTCCGGGGCGTCAACCGGCACGACTTCCACCCGCTGACCGGCCGGACCGTCTCGTACGACGACATGCGCGCGGACCTCGTCCTGCTGAAGCGGTTCGGCTTCAACGCGATCCGCACCGCGCACTACCCGAACGACCCGGCCCTGTACGACCTGGCCGACGAGCTCGGCTTCTACGTCGTCGACGAGGCCGACATCGAGTCCCACGACCACGCGCACGAGATCGCCGACGACCCGCGCTATCTGGGGGCCTTCGTGGACCGGGTCGCGCGGATGGTGCTGCGGGACAAGAACCACCCGTCCGTGATCATCTGGTCGCTGGGCAACGAGTCCGACTACGGCGCGAACCACGACGCGGCGGCGGGCTGGGTGCGCCGGCACGATCCGACCCGGCCGGTGCAGTACGAGGGCGCGGCCAAGCGCGGCTGGGCCGACCCGGACCTGGCCTCCGACATCGCCTGCCCGATGTACGCCCCGCTCCAGGAGTGTCTGGCGCACGCCATGTCCGGGACGCAGACCAAGCCGCTCATCCAGTGCGAGTACTCGCACGCCATGGGCAACAGCAACGGCACGCTCGCCGACCATTGGGAGGCCATCGAGGCCACCCCGGGTCTTCAGGGCGGGTTCATCTGGGAGTTCTGGGACCACGGCATCCTCCAGCGTGTGAACGACGGCAGACCGGCCGGGCGCGGGGGCGCCGGGCTCTATGACAACGGTGTCGCCGCGCCCGGCCATCGTTGGGCGTACGGCGGCGACTTCGGGGAGACCGACCACGACGGCGCCTTCATCGCCGACGGGGTCGTCTTCCCCGACCGCACCCCCAAGCCCGTGATGTCCGAGCACCGGGAGATCGCCGCGCCGCTGCGCATCGAGTGCTTCCGGCACGAGGGCGTCGTCCTGGTCAACCACCAGCACTTCCGGGGCCTGGACTGGCTGTCCGGCGAGTGGGAGCTGTCCCTCGCCGACGGCGGCACCAGGACCGCCCCCGCCGAGCTGCCCGAGCTGCGGCCGGGCCGGACGGCCGCCGTACCGCTGCCGTTCGAGCTGCCGGAGGACGGCGGCGAGGCATGGCTGACGCTGCGGGTGACGACGGCCCGGGACGAGCCGTGGGCGCCGCGCGGCACGGTCGTCTGCCTGCCGCAGGTGCGGCTGCGGGCGGCGGAGCCGGTGCGGCACACGCCGGTCAGGAACCGCCAAGTCGAGGTCGACGAGGACGGGCTGCTCGTCCATCCGCTGCTCACGGCCGGGCCCACGCTGTCGCTGTGGCGGGCGCCCACCGACAACGACGAACTGGGCGGCATGGCGGCGCGCTGGCGTGACTGGGGTCTGGACGCGCTCACCCGCAAGGTCGTCGCCGTACGGCGTGACCCGGGGCGGGTGTCCGTGGTCACCGACCACGTCGGCCCGGGCGGCACCGTCCGGCACGAGCAGGTGTTCACGGCGGTCGAGGGCGGACTGCTCGTGGAGGAGTGCGCCGAGCTGCCCGAGGCGCTGGACGACGTGGCCCGGCTGGGTTCGGTCTTCGAGACGGCCGCCGGGCTGAACCTGCTGGAGTGGTTCGGGAAGGGCCCCTGGGAGTCGTACCCGGACCGGGGCGCGGGAGCGCCCGTCGGCCACCACTCGCTGCCGGTGGACGAGCTGTTCACGCCGTACCTGCGGCCCCAGGAGAGCGGCGGGCGGCACGGCGTGCGGCGGTTCACGCTGTCCGCGCCCGACGCGACCGGGCTCGCGGTGCGGCTGGACCGGCCCCGCCAGGTCTGCGTGACCCGCCATCGCGCGGCCGACCTCGCCTCGGCCGCGCATCACGACGAACTGGTGCCGCGGGCGGGGTGCGTGGTGCACATCGACGCGGCGCACCGCGGTCTCGGCACGGCCTCCTGCGGGCCCGACACCTTCGCCACCTATCTCGTCCCGGTCGGCGTCCACCGCTGGAGCTGGACGCTGCGCGTTCTCTGAGTTCTCCCCCTCTCGAGTCACCTCTGGAGCACCTGTGTGCACTTCGCGTGATCACGACCTGGGCGAAGCCCCCCAGGCCGGCGCCGGAAGACGCGGTTTCCTGCGCGCCACCGCCCTGCTCGGCGCGACCGCCACGGCCGTGGCCGCGCTGCCGGCCGTCACCGCCCGGGCGGCTCCGGCGAGCCCGCGCCCCGACCCGCGCAGCCGCCGCTTCACGCTCGCCGTGATGCCGGACACGCAGTACCTCTTCGACGGGCCGAGCATCGACAGGGCACCGGTCGAGGCGTCGCTGCGCTATCTGCTGGAGCACGGCAAGGAGGAGAACCTCGTCTTCCTGTCCCACCTCGGGGACCTCACGCAGAACGGCGCGAAGGAGGAGTTCGCGGCGATCGGCGAGGCGTTCGGGCTGCTGGACCGGCGGGGCGTCGGCTACAGCGTCCTGGCCGGGAACCACGACGTGAAGTCGTCGACGACCGACCAGCGAGGTGCGACACCGTATCTGGACGCCTTCGGGCCGGAGCGGTTCACGGGGCAGCGGACGTTCGGCGGTGCCTCCCCGGACGGCTACAACACCTTCCACCTGTTCACCGCGGGCGCCCGGCAGTGGATGGTGCTCGCGCTGGACTGGCGGCTGTCGCCGCAGGGGTACGCGTGGGCGAAGGACGTCCTGGCGCGGCACCCCAAGACGCCCGTGATCCTCACGACGCACGAACTGGTCGTCGAGGACGACTCGTTGTCGGCCTACGGGCAGCAGCTGTGGGACCAGCTGATCGAGGACCACGACCAGATCTTCCTCACCCTCAACGGGCACTACTGGCCCGCCGCCCGCGCGACGCGCAAGAACGCGGCCGGACATGACGTCCATCTGCATCTGACGAACTACCAGAACCGTTATTTCGGCGGCGCGGCGATGATCCGCCTCTACCGGTTCGACCTGGACCGCAACGTCATCGACGTGGAGACGGTCTCCCCCTGGATCCTGGGCCGGGCCGGGAAGGGGCTCAACGAGCTGGAGCGGCAGGAGATGGAGCTGAGCGGCGACGCCGACCGGTTCTCCGTCGAGATCGACTTCGAGGAGCGCTTCTCCGGCTTCGCGCCCGTGCCCGCCCGTCCGGCGCGGCCCGCCTCGAAGCTGCTGGTCCCGGGCACCGCGGCGTACTGGCGTTTCGACAAACCCGTCGACGGCACGGCCGGCACGGTCCGGGACCTGTCCGGGCGGGGCAACGACCTCTCGCTCGTCACGGTGGGCGGCGGCGCGCTGGGCTGGTCGGCGGACCACCACCCCGACCAGCCGGGCCACGGCAGCCTGGAGTTCCAGGGCTTCAAGTCCCCGCTGAAGGGCGCCTACCTGCGCACGGTCGACGGGGCCCCGCTCAACTCGGCCACGTTCCGGGACGGCTACACCATCGAGGCGTTCTACCGGCTGCCCGCCGACTGGGACCCGGACCACCACGCCTGGTCGGGCCTGGTCGGCCGCACGGGCACGGGCGGCGCCGCCGGCAAGAGCGCCGACGACCCCGACGAGCCGCTGGCCACGCTGTCGTTGTCCAACGACCGCGAACCGCAGTGGGCGATGCGACCGCTCAACCAGCAGGGCATCGCGACCAACTGGGGCCAGGAGACCCCGCTGGAGACCTGGTGGCACCTCGCGGTCGTCAACGACGGCCGGCACACCACGCTGTACGTCGAGGGCTGCCCGGTGCTCCGCAACCCCAAGGCGCCCTCCGTCGGCATCACCTCCGTCGGCCTGCCGTGGCTGCTCGGCGGCTACGAGTACGGCGGAAAGATCGACCAGATCTTCCACGGCCGGCTCGGCGACGTCCGGATCGTCGCCCGGGCGCTGCCCGTCACCTCCTTCATGAACCACTGACCTCCCGGGGAACCCTCATGACAGAGCAGCAGCTGCCCGCCTGGGCCGACCCGTCCGTCTCCCCCGCCGCCCTCGATCCCCAGGGTGTCTCCCGCCGCGGGCTCCTGCGCCGCGCGGGCCTGTTCGGCGCCGCGTTCGCCCTGGGCTCTTCGGCGACCCCGGCCCTGGCCGCCGACGGCGGCGACAGACGGCCGGGCGGCGAGGACCCCCGCCTCGCCTACCTCGTCGGCGACCACCACATCCACTCCGTCTACAGCCACGACGCCAAGTACACCTTCTCCCAACTGGCCGCCGCGGGCGCGAAGTACGGCCTGGACTGGATGGTGTTCACCGAGCACTCCAACTTCGGGCACGCCGACTTCGGGGCCGCGCTGGAGCACCGGGAGATCCTGGACGCCCGAGCCGAGAACCCGCGTCAGCTGATCTTCCAGGGCCTGGAGTGGTACATCCCGGCGGCCGAGCACTGCACGGTGTTCACCGCTCCCGGCCCGCACGAGGTCGACCTGCTGACCCGGTTCGAGCGCGCCTACGACGGCAAACTGCTCGGCTATGACAAGGGCGGCCCCGCCGACGCGGACACCGCCCGCAACGAGGCACACGCCGTCAAGGCGCTCAAGTGGCTGGCGGAGCAGCGCCGTTCGGGCTACGTCGACGACGTGCTGGTCCTCGCCAACCACCCCATGCGCCTGGGCATCGACTCACCGCACGAGATGCGCGACTGGCGGGACGCGGCGCCCGGGATCATGATCGGCATGGAGGGCGCGCCGGGCGCCCAGGGCGCCGCCATACCCGGCTGGCGCGGCGCCACCTCGATCCGCGGCGAGTACGAGAACAAGCCGTCCGCGCAGTCCTGGCCCGGCTACCCGGCGGACGCCTACCTCACGTACGGCGGCTTCGACTGGGCGACCGCCACCGTCGGCGGCCTGTGGGACTCGATGCTCGCCGAGGGGCGGCTGTTCTCGGTCACCACCAACTCCGACGCCCACCGGATCGTCTTCGACACCTGGAAGAACGGCGACTGGCAGCCCGGCCAGACCTTCGACAGCACCGGGAAGCTGCCCGACCCGGTGAACACGGACACCCCGCAGCCGGGCAGTGACTTCTGGCCCGGGCAGTTCAGCCGTACGCACGTGGGCGTGACCCGCTACGGCTACCGCGCGGTCATGGCGGGTTTGCGGGCGGGCCGGGTCTGGCTCGACCACGGGCATCTGCTCGACGGACTCGACGTCCGGCTGAAGCGGGACGGCGACCGGGGCAGGGGCGTGACGCTGGGCGGCCGGCTGCGGGTCCGCAAGGGCGAGAGGCTCACCCTGAACGTCACCGTGACGACCGCCTCCCGGCCCAACCCCCAGGGCATCCTTCCCGAGTTGGCGCACGTGGACGTCATCCGCGGCGCGGTGCGCGGCCCGGTCGCCGACCGCGACACCTGGAAGGCCCCCGACACCCGGGTCGTCCGCTCGCAGGACGTCTCCGGCCGCACGGGCACCTACACGCTGCGCATCCCGCTGACCGCGGGCGAGGAGTCCTTCTACGTCCGGCTGCGCGGCAGCGACGGCAACCGGAACGGCACCGGCTACCTCGGCGCCTCGGTCGACCCGCACGGGCCGGTTCCGCACGCACCCGGGGACGGTGACCCGTGGGCGGATACGTGGTTCTATGCGAACCCGGTATTCGTCGACGTGGAAGGTACCTGACCTGATGAGACGCCAACTGCTCACCGCCACCGCGTTATTAGGTGCCTTCACGCTGGGTGCCGGCACGGCCTCGGCCGCCGGTGCCCCGCAGTGGGCCGAGACCGGCGCGGCGTACACCGACACCCTCGGCGGCGGGCAGGGCCTGGCCAGCCGCGCGGACGGCTCCCTGCTGTACCGCGGGCTGGCCTCCATCCCGTTGGACCTGCGGGTCAAGGGCTGGAACCACATAGGCGACCCGGACATCGCGCGCGGCCATGTCTTCGACGCCTACCAGGGATCGGACACGGCCACGTCCAAGATGTTCGCGGTCACCACCCCGGCCGGGAAGCGCTACGAGTACGTCCACCCGCTGAACCCGGGCGAGAAGCTGAACAACTCTTTCGCCGCCGTCTCGCCCGACGGTCAGTGGCTGGTCTCGGGCGAGTGGGGCACGCAGAACCGGCTCCAGGTCTTCCCGGCGCCCCTGCTGAACCCCTCCACGCCGCCCACCGGCGGTGAGCTGAAGGAGGCCGGGCAGATCACCCTGGACAAGCCGGTGCGTGACATCCAGGGCTGCGACTTCGTCGCCGACACCCGCCTGCTGTGCGCCTCGAACGACGCCTCGGGCGCCCTCTTCCCTCAGATCCGGCCGCTGCTCCAGGTCGACCTGCCCCGCAAGCCGGACGGGCAGCCGGTCACCGGCACGGTGACGAGCCTGTTCGCACTGCCGCAGCGCAGCGTGTGCACGGGCGCCTTCGAGACGGAGGGCGTCGACCACGACACGAACAGCGGCACCCTGAGGACGCAGATGATCCCGCCGGGCGTGTGCGCGGTGACGACGGCCGTGCACGCGTACCGGCAGGTCACGGACTGATCGGGCGGAGGTACGGTGGGCCGCGTGACCGGTGAAGAGTCGCTGCGGCCCCAGTCCCTCATGCTGACGTTCCTGGGCGACCAGGTGCTCGGACGCGACGTGTGCGTGTACTCGGGCAGCGTCATCGACGTGTTCGCCCGCGCCGGGATCGGCGAGCAGGCGACCCGTTCGACGTTGACCCGCATGGTCAACCGTGACCTGCTGCGCCGCCAGCGCGAGGGCCGCCGGATGTACTTCGGGCTGACCGGGCGCTCGGAGGCCGTGCTGCGCGACGGCGAGCGGCGCATCTGGCAGACCGGCGCCGTCAACCGGCACTGGGACGGCACCTGGACCCTGCTCGGCTTCTCCCTGCCCGAGTCCTGGCAGCGCCAGCGCCACGACCTGCGCTCCCAGCTGACCTGGAGCGGCTTCGGCCCGCTGTTCAACGGCCTGTGGATCGCGCCGGGCGAGGTCGACGTGTCGGCGCTGGTCGCCGAGCTCGGTCTGTCCGCCCATGTGAAGGTCTTCCGCGCGCACGCCGACGCCGGGATGGACATCGGGCAGATGATCGAGGAGACGTGGGAGCTGTCCGACCTGGCCGGGCGTTACGAGGCGTTCGTACGGCGCTGGCAGTCCTGGGAGGACCGGCTGCCGGAGGCCGACGACGCGCTCGTGCTGCGGCTGCGGCTGCAGACCGAGTGGCTGCGGATCGTCCGGCGCGATCCGCGCCTGCCCGTCAAGCACCTGCCGGACGACTGGCCGGCGGAACAGGCCGAGAAGACGTTCCGGACGGTGCACGACCGGCTCTCACCGCTCGCGCGTGACGCCTCGGAACGCCTGCTCGACCTGGTGCCCGCGCGGCCGCAGCCCCAGGGGTAGGTGGCCTCAGGCGTAGAACCGCGACAGGCTCTGGAGCACCGCGGCCGGCTTGGCGCCGCCCTCGATCTCGATGGCGCCGTCGACGGTGATCTGCACGCCGCCCGGCACCTCCTCGACCTCGGCGAGCTTCGCCGTCAGCCGGATGCGGGAGCCGACCTTCACCGGGGAGGGGAAACGCACCTTGTTGAGGCCGTAGTTGACCTTCGTCGTCACGCCCTGGACGTCCAGCAGTTCGGTGAACAGCGGGATGAACAGGGAGAGCGTGAGGTAGCCGTGCGCGATGGGGGCGCCGAAGGGGCCCTCCTTGGCCTTCTCGGGGTCCACGTGGATCCACTGGTGGTCCCCGGTCGCGTCGGCGAAGGTGTCGATCCGCTCCTGCGTGACCTCGATCCACTCGCTGGTGCCGAGGTCGCTGCCCGCGAGCTTCTTCAGTTCGTCGAGGCCGTTGACGGTGATGCTCATGGAGCCGTCCTTCACTGGGAGTCGGTGCCGTAGCGCTTGCGCACACGGGATTTCAGGAGCTTCCCGGAGGCGGTGCGGGGCAGTTCGTCCGCCACCACGACCGACTTCGGGATCTTGTACTTGGCGAGGCGGCCGGCGAGCGACGCGAGCACCTCGTCGGGGTCGAGTGCGGCGCCCTCGCGGGGTACGACGACCGCGCGGGGCACCTCGCCCCACTTGTCGTCGGGCACCCCGATCACCGCGCATTCGACGATGTCCGGGTGGGCGAGGAGCTGGTCCTCGATCTCGGCCGGGTAGATGTTCTCGCCACCGGAGATGATCATGTCCTTGATGCGGTCGACGATGTAGACGTAGCCGTCCTCGTCGACCTGGGCGGCGTCGCCGCTGCGGAACCAGCCGTCCGCGAAGGACGCGGCCGTCTCCTCGGGCAGCCCCCAGTAGCCGGGCATGACGTGCGGCCCGCGCACCACGATCTCCCCGACCTCGCCGACGTCGACCGGCGCGAGGTCCGGACGTACGACGCGTACGTCGCTGAAGAAGTGCGGCACGCCCGCCGATCCCGCCTTGCCGACGGCGTGCTCGGCGTCCAGGAAGAGCGTGCCGGGGGCGGCCTCGGTCATGCCGTAGCCCTGGAGGAAGGTCAGGCCGCGCCTCTGGTACGCCGCGATCAGCGGGGTCGGGACCGGGGAGCCGCCGCAGGTCAGGATGCGCAGCGACGACAGGTCGGCGTCCGGCCAGCGCGGGTGCCGGGCCACCTGGTCGAACATCGTGGGCACGCCGAACATGAAGGTGATCCGGTGCCGTTCGATCAGGTCGAAGGTGGCGTCCGGGTCGAAGGCCTCGACCAGGACGCAGGTGCCGCCCTTCAGCAGGACCGGGAGGGTCAGCATGTTCAGGCCCGCGGTGTGGAACAGCGGGGCGGAGACCAGGGCGCGTTCGTCGGCGACCAGGTCGTGGTCGATGAGGACGTTGATCGCGTTCCAGGTGAGGTTGCCGTGGGTGAGCATCGCGCCCTTGGGGCGGCCGGTCGTGCCCGAGGTGTACATGATGATGCAGGTGTCGTCCGGGGCGACCGGCGTGTCGATGGGCTCCCGGGAGGCGGTGGCCAGCGCCTCCTCGTACTCGGCTCCCGTTTCGACATAGATGCGCACGTCCGCACTGCCCGGCAGTCCCGCGACGAGACCGGCGTGCGAGGGGCCGTAGAGGAGGGCCTTGGCGCCGGAGTCGGCGAGCTGGTAGGCGATCTCGGGGCCGGCCAGACGGGTGTTGAGGGGGACGAAGACCGCGCCGAGCGTGCCGGCCGCGAACAGGGTCTCCAGGTAGGAGGGGTGGTTCGGGCCGAGGTAGGCGACGCGGTCGCCACGGCGCACGCCCCTGTCGCGCAGGGCGTGGGCGAGGCGGGTGGTGCGGTCGTACAGGCCGGCGTAGGTGTGGGTGGTGTCGCCGTGGATCAGGGCGGTGCGGTGCGGGGTCTTGCGGGCCCGGCGTGCGGGCCATGACCCCAGTCCCTCGTTGCGCATGTCACGCCCCTTACGGTTTCGTCAGCCCGAGCAGACGGGCGGCGTTCTCCTTGAGGATCTTCGGCCGGACCTCTTCCTTGATCGTCAGCTTGTCGAAGTCGGCGAGCCAGCGGTCGGGGGTGAGGACGGGGAAGTCGGAGCCGAAGAGCACCTTGTCCTTCAGCAGCGTGTTCGCGTACTGCACGAGCTGCGGCGGGAAGTACTTCGGCGACCAGCCGGACAGGTCGATGTGCACGCCCGGCTTGTGCGTGGCGACGGCCAGGGCCTCGTCCTGCCAGGGGAACGACGGGTGCGCCAGGATGATCTTCAGGTGCGGGAAGTCGGCGGCGACGTCGTCCACGTGCAGCGGGTTGGAGTACTTGAGCCTGATCCCGCCCCCGCCGGGCACGCCGGCGCCGATGCCGGTCTGGCCGGTGTGGAACAGGGCGATGGTGCCGGTCTCCTCGATCACCTCGTAGAGGTCGTACGCCACCGACCGGTCGTTGGGGAAGAAGCCCTGGATGCTGGGGTGGAACTTGAAGCCCTTCACCCCGTACTCCTCGACCAGGCGCCGGGCCTGCTTCACCCCCGCCTTCCCGCGGAAGGGGTCGATGGAGGCGAAGGGGATGAGGACGTCGGCGTTGGCGGCGGCGGCCTCGGCGACCTCCTCGTTGGGGACGGGCGCCGTGCCGGTGGCGGACTCGGCGTCGACCGTGAAGATCACGGCGGCCATCTTCCGCTCGCGGTAGTAGGCGGCGGTCTCCTCCAGGGTCGGCTTCCGCTTGCCCTCGACCTTGAAGTAGGCGGAGGAGGCGTCGTGCAGGTCGTCGTCCAGGGAGGAGTGGCCCTTGGAGGACACCTCCGCGTGCGTGTGGACGTCGATCGCGACGAGGTCGTTCAGGTCCATCACGCCTCCGGGAACTTCGGCGCCGGGATGCCGACCGACTGGAGTTCGGCACCGACCGAGGTGGGCCAGGCGTCCGCGAGGGTGCCGGGGGTCCAGCCGCCGTCGGCGTAGGCCGCGCTGATCTCCTGCGGATGCGACCAGAGTGCCACCTTGTCGCCGCCGATGCCGATGCACTGGCCCGTCACGCCGCGCGCGGCCTCGGAGGCCAGGAACGGGACCAGGGCGGCGCAGTCCTCGGGGGTGCCGAAGCCCTCGCCCTTGCGCAGGAAGTCCGGCAGCGGCTCGCCGTTCCTCATGGCGTCGATGTACGGGGCGAAGGCCGGGATCGTCTCGGTCATCGCGGTCGCGGCGACCGGCACGATCGCGTTGACGGTGATGTTCGCGCGGCCCAGCTCCATGGACCAGGTGCGGGCCATCGCCGCGATGCCGGCCTTGGCGGCGGCGTAGTTCGTCTGGCCGAAGTTGCCGCGCTGGCCGGCCGGGGAGCCGACCAGGATCAGCGAGCCGCCCTCGCCCTGCTCGCGCATCCGGACGGCCGCGGCGCGGGCGCAGGTGAAGGTGCCCTTGAGATGGGTGGTGATCACCGCGTCGAAGTCCTCGTCGGTCATCTTCCACAGCACCTTGTCGCGGAGGATGCCGGCGTTGGTGACGAGGACGTCCAGCCGGCCGAACTCCTCGACCGCGCGGGCGACCAGCCGGTCCGCCGCCTCGGCCGTACCGACCGGGACGACCTCCGCCACGGCCTTGCCGCCCGCCTCGGTGATGGACTTCACGGCCGCCTCGGCCACCGCCTCGTCGACGTCGTTGACGACCACGGAGGCGCCGTGGGCGGCCAGGGCGTGGGCGTAGGCGAGGCCGAGGCCCCGGCCGCTTCCGGTGACGACGGCGGCCTTGCCGGTGAGATCGATGGTGGGCACGGGTGAGTCCCTTCGCATGGGGTGCGGCTACGAGTCGCATGGGGCGGCTACGAGATCGAAGCTAAGAGCAATAATTGTTGACGTCAATAGTTGTTGCCGACCGTGGGGTGCGCCAGACTGTGTCCAGCACCGGAAATCGCCGCGACCAGGGAGCCCGCCATCAGCCGCCAGCACGCCACCAACCCGGCCCCCATCGACGCCCACGAGCCGTGGATGCGCGGGCTGCACGCCGACACGGGCTACCTCCTGTACCGCCTGGGCCTGCGCTCGGGACAGCTCTTCAACGCCTGCCTCCAGGAGTCGGGCCTGCGTCTGCGCCATTACGCGGTGCTGCGCTTCCTCGCCACCTCCGAGGGCGTCCTCCAGCGCGAGCTGAGCACCCGGCTCGGCTACGACCCGAGCGCGATCGTCGGCCTGGTCGACGACCTGGAGAAGCAGGGCTTCGCCGAGCGCCGCCCCTCCCCCGACGACCGCCGCAGCCGGATCGTCGTGCTGACCGAGAAGGGCCGCGTGTTCCTGCGCGACACCGACGAGGCCGGCCAGCGGGTGACGAACGAGCTTCTGGGCCCGCTGGACCCGGCCGAGCGGGACGCGCTGCACGCGCTGCTGCTGCGGATCGCCGAGGACGGACTGAACTGATGTTGTGCAAATGATTGACGGCCGCACGGGAGATGCATAGCTTCATCGGCCAACCGAGACCCGTCCCCAGGGAGCTCCCGTGCAGCCATCCCCTTCTGCCGCTCAACCCGCCCCCGATTCACGGCAGTTGCGCCGCGTGGCCGTCTCCGGCCTGCTCGGCACGGCCGTCGAGTTCTACGACTTCCTCGTCTACGGCACGGTCGCCGCGCTCGTCTTCGGCGAGCTGTTCTTCCCCCGGGCCGACCCGGCGGTCGGCACCATCGCGGCGTTCGGCACCTTCGCCGCGGGCTATCTCGCCCGCCCGCTCGGCGGCATCGTCTTCGGCCACTTCGGCGACCGGATCGGCCGCAAGTCGATGATGCTGCTGACCATGGTCCTGATGGGCTCGGGCAGCTTCCTCATCGGCCTGCTGCCCACCTACGACGCGATCGGCGTCTGGGCCCCGATTCTGCTGGTCGCCCTGCGCGTGGTGCAGGGCATCGCGATCGGCGGCGAGTGGGGCGGCGCGATGCTCATGGTCGTCGAGCACGCCGAGCACACGCAGGGTTCCCGGCGCGGCCTGTGGTCCAGCTTCACCCAGCTCGGTGCCCCGCTCGGTTCCGTGCTGTCGGCCGGTGTGGTCACCCTCGTCGCCGGTCTGCCCGACGACGAGTTCCGCTCCTGGGGCTGGCGGGTGCCGTTCCTGCTGAGCATCGTGCTGCTGGCCGTCGGGCTGTTCGTGCGCCTCAAGGTCGCCGAGAGCCCGCTGTTCGCCCAGGTCAAGCGGCAACCGATGGACAAGCCGCCGATCCTGGAGGTGCTGCGCCGCCCGAAGCCCGTGCTGCTGGCCGCCTGCGTCGGCATCGGCGCGTTCACCACGCAGTCACTGCTGACCAGCTTCATGATCTCCTACGCCGTCGACGAGGGGTACACCCGCCCGCAGGTGCTGACCGCGGTGACCCTCGCCTCCTGCGTGGCCCTCGTCGTCCTGCCCGCCGCGTCCGCGCTGTCGGACCGGGTCGGCCGCCGGCCCGTCGTGCTCGCCGGAGCGGTCGCCTCCGCCGCGCTCGCCTTCCCCGTGCTGGCGCTGGTCGACTCCGGCTCGCCCGGACTGCTGATCCTCGCCCTCGCCCTCGGTCACGGCGTCGCCCAGTCCACGATGTACGGGCCGCTCGGCGCCCTGCTCACCGAGATGTTCGGCACCCGCGTCCGCTACACCGGCGCCTCCCTCGGCTACCAGGCGGCCACCCTGATCGGCGCCGGCTTCTCCCCGCTCATCGCCGGCAGCCTCCTCGCCTCGTACGGGGGCGGGAGCACGCCCGTCTCGCTGCTGCTGTGCGCGGGCGCGGCGATCACCGCCGTCACCGTGTGGCGACTGCGCGAGACACACACCGACGCCCTGGACTCCCCCGCCGCCACCGCCCCCACCCTGGAAGGGACCCCGCGTTGAGGATCCGCCTCGCTCTGCTGACGGCCTGCCTGTCCGTGGCGACCGCACTGCCGGCGCAGGCCGCCGGCGCCACCGGCACCCACCTGGAGGGCGAGCTTTCCTCCGGCGCCGCGTACGTGATGGACGTCCCGGTGTCCTGGAACGGCACGGTGCTGCTGTACAGCCACGGCTACGCCCCCGCCGGATCCCCCAAGCGGGCCGAGAACACCCCGAGTGCGGCCGCCCGGGACAGGCTGCTGGCCGAGGGCTACGCCCTGATCGGCTCCTCGTACGCGACGAACGGCTGGGCCGTCACCGAGGCGGTGCCCGACCAGCTCGCCACGCTGGACCTGTTCACCGAGAAGTTCGGGGCGGCCCGGCGGACCCTCGCCTGGGGCACCTCGTACGGCGGCTTCGTCACCACGATGCTCGCCGAGCGGCACGCCGGCCGGTTCGACGGTTCGCTGTCGATGTGCGGGCTGGTGCAGGGCGGCGTCGCCAACTGGAACAGCACCCTGGACCCGGTGTTCGCGCTGCGCACGCTCCTCGCGCCGGACTCCGGGATCCGGCTCGCGGGCTTCGCCGGCCAGCCGGAGGCGGTCGCCGCCGGGAAGGCGCTCACCTCGAAGGTCGACGCCGCCCAGCGCACTCCGGAGGGCCGGGCTCGTATCGCCCTGGCCGCGGCCCTGCACAACATCCCCGGCTACAACGACGCCTCACAGACCGAACCGGGCCCCTCGGACTGGGAAACCCAGCAGGCCAACCAGTACACCGCCGTCCGGGGCCTGCTCCAGATGCCCGCGTTCAGCTGGCGGCAGGAGGCCGAGACCCGGGCGGGCGGCAACCCGTCGTGGAACACCGGTGTCGACTACACCGCCATGCTCGGCCGCTCCCCGCTGTACAAAGAAGTGAAGGAGCTCTACAAGGAGGCGGGGCTGTCCTTGCGTACCGACCTCTCGGCCCTGGGCCGGGCACCGCGGATCTCCGCCGATCCGCCGGCCGTGCGGTGGATGCGGAACACCAGCGTGCTCTCCGGCCGGCTGGCCGACCCCCAGCTGAACATCCACACGACCGGTGACGCGCTGATACCGGTGCAGGCGGAGAGCGCCTACCGGCGGGCGGCGACCGCGGCCGGCTCCGCACCGCTGTTCCGCCAGGCCTACGTCGACGCCCCCGGCCACTGCACGTTCACCCCCGGCGAGACCCTGGCCGCCCTGCACACCCTGGAGCACCGCCTGGACACGGGCCGCTGGGACACCTCGCCCGCCGCCCTCAACTCCCGTGCCACGGCGGCGGATCCGACGGCGGACCCCCGCTACGTCCCGTACCGCCCGGCCGCCTACCCCCGCCCCTACGACCTCGCCCACCCGGAAGACAGCCGGCCATGACCGCTCTGCCCCGAGACCTCGACCCCGCTCGCACCGGGGGTGCCCCCACCGCGACCGACCGGCTGCTGTCCGTCCTCGCGGCCTTCGACCACCAGCATCCGGCGCTGTGCCTGACGGACATCAGCCGGCGGGCCGGGCTGAGCCTGACCACCGCACACCGGCTGGTGGGCGCGCTCACCGAGTGGGGCGCCCTGGAACGGGACGAGTCCGGCGTCTACCACGTCGGGCTCCGGCTGTGGGAGATCGCCGCACTGGCGCCGCGCGGCCTCGCCCTGCGGCAGATCGCGCTGCCGTACCTGGAGGACCTGTACGAGGCGACGCACGAGAACGTGCAACTGGCGGTGCGGGACGGCTCGGACGTCGTCTACATCGAGTGGCTGTCGGGGCGCTCCGCGGTCGGCGTGCACATCCGCGTCGGCGCGCGGTGGCCGCTGCACGCCACCGGGGTCGGGCTCGCCCTGCTGGCCCACGGCGATCCGGAGTTCCAGGAGGAGTACTGCGCGGGCACCCTCGCGTCCTTCACGCCGTACACGATCACCGACCCGGCGCGGCTGCGGCGGGAGCTCGCCGGAGTGCGCCGGACCGGCGTGGCGGTGAGCGACCGCCAGGTCACGGAGGACGCCCTGTCGGTGGCCGCGCCGGTACGCACGGCGGACGGCTCGGTGACCGCCGCCGTGTCCATCGTGGTGCCACAGGCCGACGCCCAGGTGCCGGTACTGGTCCCGGCGGTACGGGTGGCGGCACGCGGCATCTCCCGGGCTCTGGGGTGGCGGCCGGAACGGCCCTGAGGCGGCGAATCCGGGGCGAGGAGTGTTCCCCTAGGCCACGCAGAACTCATTGCCCTCCGGGTCCCGCAGCACGACGCCGTAGTAGTCCATGTCCGGCTCGTCCATGACCCGCAGCACCGTCGCGCCGGCCGCGGTCAGCCGGTCCACCTTCGCCCTGACTCTCCGGGTGCGCTCCGGCAGGGGAACACCTCTCCCGCCGCCGACCTTCAGGTCGAGATGCACCCGGTTCTTGACGGTCTTGCCCTCCGGCACCCGCTGGAACCAGATGCGGGGCCCCTGCCCGTCCGGGTCGACGATCGACTCGGGGGTCTCCCCCACCCCCTCGGTCAGTTCCTCCTCGGGCACCCCCAGGTCAGCCCAGTAGGCCCGCCAGGTGGGGTGCCCGCCGGGGGCCGGTTCGGGCACGTATCCGAGGGCCTCGGTCCAGAAGGTCACGAGTCTCGCCGGGTCGGCGCAGTCGATGGTCAGCTGCAAGGTGACGTCCATGCCCTGAGCATCGCAGGAGGGTCTGACAACGGGCTCCAACGACCCGGTCAGCAGAGCCCGTTCAGAACATGGACTCATCAACCGCCCCGTACTTTTCCCGGCTTTACCTCTTGACGACCCGCGTGGCGTGGAGCACATTGACGGCACTCTGAGAGCGCTCTCAACCTCCCCGCACCCGTACCCGAGAGGCATCCCCACATGAGTGAAACCTCCGGCAGACCCCGTGCACGGCGGCCCTTGTGGCGGGCGCTCGTCGCCGTCGTCAGCACACTCGGCCTCGCCGCGGTCGCCGCCACCGCCGCGACTGACTCCGCGAGCGCCTCCGCGCCGCCGCCCCCGTCGGGCTGGAACCAGGTCTTCCTCGACGACTTCAACGGCCCGGCCGGCAGCGGCGTCAACACCTCCAACTGGCAGTACGCGACCGGCAAGGGCTACCCGGGCGGCCCCGCCAACTGGGGCACCGGCGAGATCGAGACGATGACGAGCAGCCCGGACAACGTCTCGCTCGACGGCAACGGCAACCTCCGCATCACCCCACGGCGGGACGGCGCCGGCAACTGGACCTCCGGCCGCATCGAGACCAACCGCACCGACTTCCAACCCCCCGCCGGCGGCAAGCTCCGCGTGGAGTCGCGCATCCAGGTGCCGAACGTCACCGGGGCCGCGGCCAAGGGGTACTGGCCCGCCTTCTGGATGCTCGGCGCCCCCTACCGAGGCAATTACTGGAACTGGCCGGCGGTCGGCGAGCTGGACATCATGGAGAACACCCAGGGCCAGAACACGGTGTTCGCGACGATGCACTGCGGCACCTCGCCGGGCGGCCCCTGCAACGAGACGAGCGGCATCGGCAGTTCGACCACCTGCCAGGGCACCACCTGCCAGGCCGGCTTCCACACCTACCGGATGGAGTGGGACCGCTCGACGAGCGTCGAGGAGATCCGCTTCTACCTCGACGGCGTCAACTTCCACACCGTGCGCGCCAACCAGGTCGACGCGACGACCTGGCGCAACGCCACGGACCACGGTTTCTTCATCATCCTGAACGTCGCGATGGGCGGCGGCTTCCCGGACGCGTTCGGCGGCGGGCCGGACGCCGGGACGCAGCCCGGCCACGCGATGGTCGTCGACTACGTCCAGGTGCTGTCGTCCGGTGGCGGCACCACGCCTCCCCCGACCGGCAACCGGGACGCCTACTCCCCCATCCAGGCCGAGTCCTATGACGGCCAGTCCGGCGTGATGACGGAGACGACGTCGGACTCCGGCGGCGGCCAGAACGTCGGCTCGCTGGCCAACGGTGACTGGCTGCACTTCAAGGGCGTGAACTTCGGCTCCACCGCTGCCCGGCAGTTCGGCGCCCGGGTCGCGAGCGGCGCGGCGGGCGGCGTCAGCGGACTGGTCGAGGTGCGGCTGGACAGCCGCAGCAACGCACCCGTCGGGAGCTTCTCGGTGGGCAGCACCGGCGGCTGGCAGTCGTGGCGGACGATCCCGGCGAACATCAGCGCCGTGACCGGTACGCACGACGTGTATCTGACCTTCACCAGCGGGCAGCCGGCGGACTTCGTGAACGTCAACTGGTTCACCTTCGGGCACTGACGATCCCGGCACGGGGCTCCACGCGCGCGTGGAGCCCCTTTTCGCTGCCCGGATTCCGTGGCCTCAGCTTCCGTCGCCTCAGCGCAGTTCCGCCCGGAACGCCGCCGGCGTCTGGTCCGTGTGCTGGTGGAAGAACTTGGAGAAGTTCGCGGCGTCGGGGAAGCCGACCGCCGCGCCGACCCGGCCGATCGGCAGGTCGGTGTGGGCGAGGAGGCGTTTGGCCTCCAGGACCACGCGCTTGTCGATGAAGGCCTTCGGCGTGTCCCCGGTCGCGCCGCGGACCGCGCGGACCAGGGTGCGGCGGGAGTACCCGAGCGCGTCGGCGTAGGCGCTGACGCTGTGGTTGGAGGCGAAGTCCTTCTCCACGGCGTCCCGGAAGAGCGTGAAGGTGGAGTCGGACGTCTGCCGCACCGACTCCGCCGTACTGGCGGCGAGATGGGAGAGCCGCAGCAGGAACGCCGTCAGCGAGTGGCGCAGGACGGCGGTGTGCAGGCTCAGCGGCAGCGTGTCCGTGTCCTCGTACTCCCGGCGGAGCTGACCGAGCGAGTCGCGCAGACCGGCGAGTTGGGCCGCGTCGGGGCGCAGCAGCGGCGGCAGGTCGTAGCGGTACAGGCCGGTGGCCTCCACGGTCGCGCGGGGCAGGAAGCCCGGCTGCATGGTCAGCACGGTTCCGCGGTACTCGCTCGTGCGGGAGAAGCGGTGGACCTGCCCCGGGCGGATCCACAGCAGGTCCCCGGCCGTGGCCTCGTACTCGGTGAAGTCGACCATGTGCCGGACCGGGCCCTCGCCGAACAGCAGCACGACGTGGAAGTCGATGCGGTGCACGCGCTCCAGGGGCGCGTCGGCGTGCCAGGTCCGGCCGGTGCCCATCGGGCCGACCTGCATGCCGACGCCGCCGACGCTCAGCTCGACCGGGAAGGGGAACGTTCTGATCCCGTCGCCGCCTTGGATGCCTCTGTCTGCCATATCTGTCATATCCACCATGTCCACCTCATGCCGCCCCGTTCGCGCGCCGCGCCGCCCGCGGGTGTCCCACTTTCACCACAGGCTGGCACACGGCGACCTTCCCTCGAAAAAGTCAGACTTTTAGATTTGAAGACGTCAGACCAGCCACTTCGTTCCTATCGAGGACTTCTTGAAGATGAGCACGCAGACAGCGGACCGCTTCGAATGGACCGAACTCGACCGGCGTGCCGTCGACACCGCCCGCCTGCTGGCGGCCGATGCCGTCCAGCGGGTCGGAAACGGCCATCCCGGCACCGCGATGAGCCTGGCGCCGGCCGCCTACACGATCTTTCAGAAGGTGATGCGGCACGACCCGGCCGATCCGGAATGGACCGGCCGTGACCGCTTCGTCCTCTCCCCCGGTCACACGTCGCTGACCCTCTACACGCAGCTGTACCTCGCGGGCTACGAGCTGGAGCTGGACGACCTGAAGGCGTTCCGCACGCACGGCTCGAAAACGCCCGGCCACCCCGAGTACGGGCACACCGCCGGTGTGGAGACCACCACCGGCCCGCTCGGCCAGGGCGTCGCCAACGCGGTCGGCATGGCGATGGCCGCCCGCTACGAGCGCGGCCTGTTCGACCCCGAGGCCCCCGAGGGCGAGTCCCCCTTCGACCACACCGTCTGGGCCATCGTCTCCGACGGCGACCTCCAGGAGGGCGTCTCCGCCGAGGCCTCCTCGATGGCCGGCCACCAAAAGCTCGGCAACCTGGTCTTCCTCTACGACGACAACCACATCTCCATCGAGGGCGACACCGCGACCGCGTTCTCCGAGGACGTGCTGAAGCGGTACGAGGCGTACGGCTGGCACGTCCAGCGGATCGAGCCGCTAGAGGACGGCGACGTCGACGTGCACGCGCTGTACGCGGCGCTGAAGGAGGCTCAGGCCGAGACCGGGCGCCCCTCGATCATCGCGATGCGCACGATCATCGCCTGGCCGGCCCCGAACGCGCGCAACACCGAGGCCTCCCACGGCTCGGCGCTCGGGGAGGACGAGGTCGCCGCCACCAAGCGCCTCCTCGGCTTCGACCCGGAGAAGACCTTCGAGGTCGCCGACGAGGTGATGGCGCACACGCGCGGGGCCCTGGACCGGGGTGCCGAGGCGCACGCCGCCTGGGACAAGCGGATCGCCGTCTGGCGCGGCGAGAACCCGGAGCGGGCCGCCACGTTCGACCGGGTCAGCAAGGGCGAGCTGCCCGTCGGCTGGGAGGACGCCCTGCCGGTGTTCGAGCCGGGCAAGGCGGTCGCCACCCGTGCCGCGTCCGGCAAGGTGCTCCAGGCCCTCGGCGCGGTCGTCCCCGAGCTGTGGGGCGGGTCGGCCGACCTGGCCGGTTCGAACAACACCACCATCGACAAGACGTCGTCCTTCCTGCCGAAGGGCAACCCGCTGCCGGAGGCCGACCCGTACGGGCGGACGATCCACTTCGGCATCCGTGAGTTCTCCATGGCCGCGGAGATGAACGGCATCGCCCTGCACGGCAACACGCGCATCTACGGCGGCACGTTCCTTGTGTTCTCGGACTACATGCGCAACGCCGTCCGGATGTCGGCCCTGATGCAGCTGCCCGTGACGTACGTGTGGACGCACGACTCCATCGGCCTGGGCGAGGACGGCCCGACCCACCAGCCGGTGGAGCACCTGGCCGCGCTGCGGGCCATCCCGGGCCTGAACGTCGTACGCCCGGCCGACGCCAACGAGACCGCGCTCGCCTGGGCCGAGATCCTCCGGCGGCACACCACCGACCCGGCCCCGCACGGTCTCGCGCTCACCCGTCAGGGCGTGCCCACGTACGAGCCGGACCCGGACGTGGTCCGCGGCGGTTATGTGCGGGCCGAGGCGGAAGGCGGCGAGCCGCAGGTGATCCTGATCGCCACCGGTTCCGAGCTGCAGCTCGCCGTCGAGGCCCGTGAGCAGCTCCAGGCGGCGGGCGTGCCCACGCGGGTGGTGTCCATGCCGTCCGTGGAGTGGTTCGAGGAGCAGCCCCGGGCGTACCGCGAGAGCGTCCTGCCGCCGTCGGTGAGGGCCCGGGTCGCGGTCGAGGCCGGTATCGGCCTGACCTGGCACCGGTTCGTGGGGGACGCGGGACGCATCGTGTCCCTGGAGCACTTCGGCGCCTCCGCCGACGCCAAGACCCTGTTCGCCGAGTACGGCTTCACCCCCGAGAACGTCGTCGCCGCCGCCCGCGAGTCCCTGACCGCGGCTCGTGGCTGATCCGACCGCCCGAAAGAAGATGATCACTGTGACCGAAGCGACCGCGAGCGCGGGAGCACTCAAGCGCCTGTCCGACGAGGGCGTGTCGATCTGGCTGGACGACCTGTCCCGCCGGCGGATCGAGTCCGGCGGCCTGGCCGGGCTCGTGGCGACGGGGAACGTCGTCGGCGTCACCACCAACCCGTCCATCTTCCAGGCCGCCATCGGCTCCGGCGAGGGCTACGAGGAGCAGCTCGCCGACCTGGCGGTGCGGGGCGTCACCGTCGACGAGGCCGTCCGGATGATGACGACGGCCGACGTCCGCGCCGCGGCCGACGTCCTGCGGCCGGTGTACGACGCCACCGGCGGGCGGGACGGCCGGGTGTCCATCGAGGTCGACCCGCGGCTGGCCCACGACACGGCGGCGACCGTCGCCGAGGCCCGGCAGCTCGCCTGGCTGGTGGACCGCCCCAACGTGATGATCAAGATCCCGGCGACGAAGGCCGGCCTGCCGGCGATCACCGAGGTGATCGGCGCGGGCATCAGCGTGAACGTGACGCTGATCTTCTCGCTGGAGCGCTACCGCGAGGTGATGGACGCCTACATCGCCGGTCTGGAGCAGGCGCAGGCGGCCGGTCTCGACCTGTCGGCCATCCACTCGGTCGCGTCCTTCTTCGTCTCCCGGGTCGACTCCGAGATCGACAAGCGGCTGACGCTGCTGGGCACGGACGAGGCCCTCGCCCTGAAGGGCAGGGCGGCCCTGGCCAACGCGCGACTGGCCTACGAGGCGTACGAACAGGTCTTCGCCGGGCCGCGCTGGCAGGCCCTGGGCGGTGCCCGGGCGAACCGGCAGCGCCCCCTTTGGGCCTCCACCGGTGTGAAGGACCCCGCTTACAAGGACACCCTGTACGTGGACGAACTGGTCGCCCCCGGCACGGTCAACACCATGCCGGAGGCCACGCTGAACGCCGTCGCCGACCACGGTGACGTCCAGGGCGACACCGTCACCGGCGGTTACGCCCAGGCGCGTGCCGACCTGGCGGCCGTCGAGCGGCTCGGCATTTCCTACGACGAGGTGGTGCGGCAACTGGAGGACGAAGGCGTCGCCAAGTTCGAGGTGGCCTGGCAGGACCTGCTGGACGCGGTCACCAAGTCCTTGAACAGCAAGGGAGTTGACGCGGAATGACTGAGGGCATCCCCCAGACGGCCGAGCAGGAGACCATCGCAACCAAGGAGGACAAGGAGGCCCGGGCGGCGCAGGAGGCCGCCGGGGTCGAGCAGACCGGGGTGAGCGGCCGGGCCACATCGCGCCCGCAGTACACCGGCACCGACTTCGACAATCCCCTGCGCGACCCGCGCGACCGCCGTCTGCCCAGGATCGCGGGCCCGTCCGGGCTCGTCATCTTCGGTGTGACCGGTGACCTGTCCCGCAAGAAGCTGATGCCGGCGGTGTACGACCTGGCCAACCGCGGCCTGCTGCCGCCGGGCTTCTCGCTGGTGGGTTTCGCCCGCCGGGACTGGGAGGACCAGGACTTCGCGCAGGTCGTGCACGACGCGGTCCGGGAGCACGCGCGGACCCCGTTCCGCGAGGAGGTCTGGCAGCAGCTCGCCGAGGGCATGCGGTTCATCCCGGGCGACTTCGACGACGACACGGCGTTCAAGCAGCTGCGCTCCGCCGTCGAGGAGCTGGACGCCTCCCGGGGCACCAGCGGCAACTACGCCTTCTACCTCTCCGTGCCGCCGAAGTTCTTCCCCAAGGTCGTCCAGCAGCTGAAGAAGCACAAGCTGGCCGACGCCCAGGAGGGCTCCTGGCGCCGCGCGGTCATCGAAAAGCCGTTCGGACACGACCTCGACAGCGCCTGCGAGCTGAACGCGATCGTGCACGACGTGTTCGACCCGGAGCAGGTCTTCCGTATCGACCACTACCTCGGCAAGGAGACCGTCCAGAACATCCTGGCGCTGCGCTTCGCCAACCAGATGTTCGAACCGATCTGGAACCGGTCGTACGTCGACCACGTGCAGATCACCATGGCCGAGGACATCGGCATCGGCGGTCGCGCGGGGTACTACGACGGCATCGGCGCCGCACGTGACGTCATCCAGAACCACCTCCTGCAGCTGATGGCCCTCACCGCGATGGAGGAGCCCGCCGCCTTCGACGCGGCGTCGCTGCTCACCGAGAAGCTGAAGGTGCTGCGGGCCGTGCGGCTGCCGGAGGACCTGGGCCGGCACACCGTGCGCGGGCAGTACGCGGCGGCCTGGCAGGGCGGCACGAAGGTCCGCGGCTATCTGGAGGAGGAGGGCATCGACCAGGCCTCCACGACCGACACCTACGCCGCGATCAAGCTCCAGGTGGACAACCGCCGCTGGGCGGGCGTGCCGTTCTACCTGCGCACCGGCAAGCGGCTGGGCCGCCGGGTGACGGAGATCGCGGTGGTGTTCCAGCGGGCCCCGCACTCCCCCTTCGACTCCACGGCGACCGAGGAGCTGGGCCAGAACGCGATCGTCATCCGCGTCCAGCCGGACGAGGGCATGACGGTGCGGTTCGGCTCCAAGGTGCCGGGTACGTCGATGGAGATCCGCGACGTGACGATGGACTTCGCCTACGGCGAGTCGTTCACCGAATCGAGCCCCGAGGCGTACGAACGGCTGATCCTGGACGTCCTCCTGGGCGACGCGAACCTGTTCCCCCGTCACCAGGAAGTGGAAGAGTCCTGGAAGATCCTCGACCCGATCGAGCAGTACTGGGCCACGCACGGCCGGCCCGCGCAGTACACCTCGGGCAGTTGGGGACCCGCGGAAGCCGACGAGATGCTCGCACGAGACGGACGGAGCTGGCGCAGGCCATGAAGATCGACCTGACCGACACCACGGCAAGCAAGATCAACAAGGCGCTGGTGCAGGGCCGCCGCGCCATCGGCACGCCCGCCGTGGGCATGGTCCTGACGATGGTGATCGTCACGGACGAGGAGAACGCCTACGACGCGATCAGGGCGGCCGAGGAGGCCTCGCACGAGCACCCCTCGCGCACCCTGGTCGTCATCAAGCGGCACGCCCGCACCCCGCGCGACCGCACCCAGTCCCGGCTGGACGCCGAGGTCCGGGTCGGCGCCGACGCCGGCACCGGCGAGACGGTGATCCTGCGGACCTACGGCGAGGTGTCCGACCACGCCGACTCGGTGGTGCTGCCGCTGCTGCTGCCGGACGCCCCGGTGGTGGTGTGGTGGCCGATGGAGGCGCCGGAGGTGCCCTCGAAGGACCCGCTCGGGGCGCTGGCCCAGCGGCGCATCACCGACCTGTACGCGGTGGAGAACCCCCTGGAGATGCTGGAGACCCGGGTCCGCTCCTACGCGCCGGGTGACACCGACCTCGCCTGGACCCGGCTGACCCCCTGGCGTTCGATGCTGGCGGCGGCGCTGGACCAGGCCCGGGCGAAGGTGATCTCGGCGGCCGTGGAGGCCGAGGCCGAGAACCCGGCCGCCGAGCTGCTGGCCCGCTGGCTGGAGGCGCGGCTGCACGTCCGGGTCGACCGGGTGGTCACCGCCGGGCCGGTCGTGACGGCGGTACGGCTGGGCACGGAGAACGGCGAGATCGTCATCGACCGCCCCGAGGGACCGCTGGCCACGCTGACCCTGCCGGGCCAGCCGTCGCGCACCCTCGCCCTGAAGGTCCGTGCCACCTCCGAGCTCATCGCCGAGGAGCTGCGGCGCCTCGACGCGGACGAGATGTACGCCATCGCCCTGAACGGCGAGGCAACCGAGG